>CALFYE010000024.1 GCA_937952145.1 uncultured Myxococcales bacterium | reverse complement strand
CTCTGTTCGGCAAGGGGCAGGCCACGCAGCAGGCCGCGCGGAAGCTCGGCGTCGTAGCAGCCCACAAAGGCGCTGACGGCGTGCGGGGGAACGCCATGGGCGCGGGCGCGGAGGTAGTGCACCCTGCCTTCTTCGGTGATGCGCGTCGCGGCCTGCACGAAGCGCGCGGCGTCGGCAAAGTGCACAAGGCAGCCGTGCAGGGCCCAGCCCCGCCGCCACAGCGGCAGGGTGACTTCCGCCAGCAGGCCCAGCTGACCGCGACCGCACAGCGCATAGCGCAGCAGCGGATCCGACGAGGTCAGCTCGCGGCGCTCGCCATTCGGCAAGAGCAGGGTCGCCCGCCGCACGCAGTCGGCCTGCAGGCCAAACAGATGGGACGAGTCGCCGAAGCCGCCCACCGACAACGTCCCGGCGACCGTCGTGTATGGGTTATCGGTGAGGACGCGCGGCGCGCGGTGCTGCGGTGCCAGGCCCAGGCACAGCGTCTGCCACAGCGTGCCGCCGAGCACACGCACCTCGTCGGAGCCGGGGACGTAGCGAAAGCCCGAGAGGCCGCGGAGCTCGACGATCGCGCCGCCTTCACTCAGCACCTCGCCGCTTGGCGTGTGGGCGGTGCCGCGCAGCTTGTAGGGGATCGCTTCGGCAGAGAGAAAGCGCAGCACGGCCTGGGCCTGCGACAGGCTGGTCGGACAGAACACCAGAGCCGGCGAACGAGCCTGCAGTCCGCTGAAGTCGGAGCGGGCATCGCTCTCGAAAGTATCGGCCCGGCCCGTCGGTAGGCGCTCCCCCCCGGTCAGGCAGACAGTCCCCGTGTCCTGCGCAAACGATCGCGCTCGCTGAGCGAGGCTTGCGGGGTCTAGCTGATCGGGAAGAGGTGGCTGGTTCAAGGCGGCCCCTCCCCAGCATCGCGGGCCCCCGCGGACGATGCAATCGAATCCTGCCACCGACGGCAGGGCAGGCGGCTAGCGCGACAGCGCTTGGTTAGGCGCGTGGCTGGGCCGACGACCGCGGACCAGGCGCTGCGGTTCTTCCTCGGGCCCGTACTCGTAGTGGGCCGGCTGGGGCCGCAGTGCGGGCTGCTCGCGGGCCAGCTTCAGATAGGCAGCGCGCGAGACGTGGCGCTGCTCGCGCACCAGCGTGAACCAGATCTGTCCCTCGCGCTCGAAGGCGGCGGCACAGGCATCCAGATCAAAGCGAGCGGCAGCGATGCGCGGCGGAGCTTCCAGTCCAGCCTCGGGTTCCTGCGCCTGCTTTCGGAACACCGACTTGCCAAAGCGGGCGTAGTGCAAGAGCGTGTGCGCCGTCGACACCGCGCCAGCCCAAGGATAGGAACGCAGCCGCCACTTCCGGGCCAGAGCCGACAGTGCAGCATCGATGCGCTCTTGATCGCGCGGCCCTTTTGCAGCCCGCGCTTCTTCGTAAAACAGGCCGGTGCCCAGCTGATCACCTTCTAGCTGATAGACCTCGCGCAGCCCGAAGTCGGCGGGCCGCTGCGCCACCAGCGCGCCGTGCGTCAGATCGAATTCGCCGACGATGTAGATGGCCACATCCTCGCTCAGCTCGTCGAGGAACTGCACAGTCGCCAGCGCCTCGCGGGTAGTCTCGGTGGGGAAGTCGGTGAAGCACATCGCCTCGGCAGCGATCTCGGCCGCCGACAGGTTGTGAATGACATCGCGCACGGCTTCTATCGGTGCGCCCTTGTCGATCAGCTTCAGCACGCGCGGCGCGGCCGACTCGACCCCCAGCGCGCAGGCCACGGCGCCGGCCCGACGCAGGGTCTGAGCGCGCTCGGCGTGCAGGTAGCGCTCGGGCTTAAGGTCCGTCCCCCAGCGAATGCGCAGCCCGGCCTCAAGCAGGCCCTCGGCAAAGCGCAGCAGGGTCTTGGGCGCCACCGAGTCCTGCGACAAATAGAAAAAGTCCGTGCCGTAGCGCGACGACAAGCTGCGCAGGTGGTCGATCATCTGCGGCACGGCGCGCTCGCGATAGGCCGCGGTACCGACCTCGGCGAGACCGTAGTGACAGAACGTGCACTTGCCCCAGTAGCAGCCGCGCGTCGGGTCGTAGGGCAGGACAAGCTGGGGCGATAGATAAAGAGACAGCGGTAGGCCGTCGAAGTCGGGGGCGGGAAGCTTCTTCAGATCTTCCATACCGTGCCCAGCGCGATACCCCGCGCGGCCCGCACCGTCGCGCAGGACGACATTCTGTAGCTCGGCAAGCGCTGCCGGCGCTCCGCTCTGCAGCGCCTTTACGAGCGAAAGCAGCGAGTTCTCGCCCTCGTAGACCACGGCGCTGTCGAAGGGCCCAAGCGCCATCGAAAGTCTCTCGGTAGCCGCACCGCCCGGCCCGGCCTGGCGAATCAGAAGCTGCGTCATCGCCGGCCCACCGACGGTAAGATGGATGTCGGGCAGGGCCCGTTTGATCGCCCGGGCCAGCGAATAGGTCGGCTGCAGCTGACCCGGAAAACACACCGACAGCCCAATCAAGCGAGGACGCGCCGCGCGCAGCCGCGGGATCAGCACGCCCTGCACATAGGCGGCAAACGGATCGTGCTCGGCCTCTGAGTCGTGGGCGATCTCGGCGGGCGAGGTCATCGCAAACGGCGTGCGATAGGCGGTGAAGTCCAGCGAAAGTGGCGTGTACGCCGCCGAGATCACGCGCAGCGCCGCATCGATCGTCGAGACCGCCCGCCCATAGGCCTCCGTATCGTAGAAGCGCTCGCCATCGCGCAGCGTCTTTTTGGCCTCAGCGACGTGATCAGGCACGGCAAAGGCATCGCCGCGGGCGTTCCATAGCGTCCCATACGCCAGCTGATCGACATGTGAAAGGCTGGCCTTGCGATCGAGTCCTGCGAGCCGCGCCTCCAACCGATCGCGCATCGCCGTCGTCCCGCCAGGCGAAAGCAGCGCATCGTAGACTTCGATGTTGGCATCGATCGGCAGCACGCGAACCCCGTGGGCGCGCAGAAAGCCGGTGAGCATCGGCACCGCCAGATACGGCGCCGTGGGATCGCAGGATGGCGGATAGATCAAAGCGACATCTGCCGCCGCGCTGTCGTCGAGAAGTAGGTCAGACACGGGCGGCATTATATGCAGGTGCATACCGGCCACCGCAGATTTCACCTAGCGAGGAAGCGGGTCCTGTCACAGGGGGGTGATAGTGTGACCCGGTGCGCGACGAGCTTCCCATTCTGCGACGGGGTCTGGCCTTGTTTTTGGTCCTGGCGCTGACCAAGGTGATCGTGCTGGGCCTGCGTTTGGGCGACGGAGCGAGCCCGCTTTCGACGCTGAGCCCAGCTGAACTGCCGGCCCTGCCGGCCGCGCTGTGGGGGCAAGATCTGCTGTTCGTGGGCACCTTCATGGCGGGCGAGTGGCTGACCCGCAAGCTGTGGCCGCGCGGGCGCCTGTTTTCGCTCTTGTACGCTCTCCTGGCGATTTACTCGGCCAGCAACGTGCCGGTGATGCGGATGTTCGGGACGCCGCTCAGCTGGGCCATCCTGCGGGCCGCCGGACCGACGCTGCTCGAATCGCTGCGGCAGTCCCTGACGTCGGGCAGCATGCTGGGATTCTTCGGCGTGCTCATCGCGGCGCTGCTGCTGCCAACGCTCTTGCGGCGGCTGATCTTTTTCGTGTGGCCCGAGCTTGGCCTGCTGTGGCGACTGCGGCGCCTGTGGATCCCGGCGCTTTTCGTCGCTTGCGGGCTGAGCGCCCTGACTGCATCTGGACCGCCGAGCGCGCTCGCCGATCTGGGACGCAACGCCGTGCTCTCGCTGTTCGGTTCGCTACTGCCGCAGCGTGAGCACGCAGTCAGTCCCCCGCCGACCGCACCGACGACGATCCCTGACCGCCTGTGACCCAGGCCGCCGCGAGCCAGCGCCTCGGCTGACCCCAGGTTTGTGCCCCATGAGAAGCGAGGGACCTCGGAGTCTTCGCAGCGGTTGGGCAGCGCGGACCACAGCCTGCAGCTTGTCAGAGAGCTGCGCTAGGATGCCGCCATCATGTTGACCTATCTGCGCATCAGCAACTTCGCAATCCTCGACGAGGTGGAGCTGGAGTTTGGCCCCGGCCTGACCGTGCTGTCGGGCGAGACGGGAGCCGGCAAGTCGCTGATCCTCGATGCCGTGTCGCTGCTACGCGGCGGTCGCGCACCGGCGGATCTGATCCGCACCGGCGCCGATGAAGCCCGCATCGAGGCGATTTTTGCGCCGCCGGGGGGCAGTGAACCGGCCCGCGCGCTGCAGGAAAAGCTGGGCCCGCTGGGTCTGCCGGGAGGCGATGCGACTGACGAGGGGCTGGTGGTGCGGCGACTGATTGCCAGCTCGGCGGGGGGCGGCGGGGGCAGCAAGCGCAGCCGCGTCTATCTTGGCGGCCAGCTCTCGACAGTGCAGACGCTGGGCGAGGTCATCGGCGGCCTCATCGACATCGCCGGCCAGCACGAGCACCAGTCGCTGCTCGACCCCAGCCGCCACCTGCCGCTCGTCGATCGCTGCATGGAGCGCGAGAGCGGCCCAGCGCGCAAGAAAGAGCCCGCGGCGGGCGAGCTGCTCTCGGAGATGGCCGCGGCCTTTGTCCGCTTGGAGGAGGCGATCGCTCGCCTGCGCTCGGCCTCGCTTGATGAGCGGGCGCGGACGGAGCGGGAAGAGTTTCTGCGCTTTCAGCTCGACGAGCTGACCGCCGCCGATCCCCAGCCCGGCGAAGACGAGGCCCTGCGCGATGAGCAGAAGCGCCTGCGCGCCGCCAGCAAGCTGCACAGCGCGGCCAGTCGCGGCGAAGAAGTGCTGTACAGCGCAGAGGGCGCGGTCCTCGAACGCCTGGCGGGGCTGCGCCGTGAGCTGTCTGAGCTGGGCCACATCGACAAGGACCTCGGCACGCTGGCCACGCAGCTTGGCGATGCCGAGGGCGTGCTGGAAGATGTCGCGCACTCGCTGCGGCGCTACGCCGATACGCTGCGCGCCAATCCCGAACGGCTGGCCGAGATCGACGATCGACTGCACCTGCTGTCGCGCCTTTTGCGCAAGCACGGACCCGACATGGCGGCGCTGCTGCAGAAGCGCGCCGAGATGACCGAAGAGCTGGTCCGCCTGCAGGCCCACGAGGCGCACCGCAGCGACGCCGAGACCGAGGTAGCCCGCGCCAAGCGTGCCGCCGTCGAGGTCGCAGCCCGCCTGCAGGCTCGTCGCGAGAGCGTCGCGGCCAAGCTGTCGCGAGCGGCCACCGCGGCGCTCGCGGATCTGTCGATGCAGGGCGCCGCCATCGAGGTCCGCCTAGAGCGCCGACCAGCCCAGCGCGGCGATGAGCCCGGGCTGCTGTTCGAGCACGAGGGCAAGCTGTGTCGCCTGGCCCGCGATGGCTGGGATCGCTGCGAGCTGCTGTTGGCGAGCAACGTCGGCGAAGAAGCGCGCCCCCTGGCTCGCATCGCGTCCGGCGGTGAGCTATCGCGCGTCATGCTGGCGCTGCGCGGCGTCATCGGTCAGGCCGACAGCGTCGCCACCTGCGTCTTTGACGAGGTCGATTCCGGCATCGGCGGCGCCACCGCCGATCGCGTCGGGCGGCACATCCGCGCCATGGCTCGCCACCGGCAGGTGCTGTGCATCACCCACCTGGCGCAGATCGCGGCCTACGCCGACCACCACCTGCGCGTCGAAAAACAGGTCACCTCCGGCCGCACCATCACCCGCGTTCGCAAGCTGTCCGCCGCCGAGCGACGCGACGAGATCGCCCGCATGCTGGGCGGCGCCCGCCTCACCGAAAAGAGCCGCGCCCACGCCGACGAGCTGCTGCGCGAAGCCCGCTAGCCGCAGCACGCAGCGACGGAATCGCGGTTAATTACTTACCACAATTAGTCAGCCTTCGGAAAACGCAGAGTCAGCTCTTGTAGGACGGCGCGACCGAGCTTGAGCGGTAACAGCACGCGATCGACGCAGGCCTGCAGCTCGGGGGTGCCCGCTGCGTAGACGATCTGCACCGGCAGCCCCAGGCCCGAGCGCAGCACCAGATCGACGCTGCGCTGCTCGCCGGCCAAGCTCGCGCACTCTTCTTCGGCGGTGGCGACGGCGAGGTCGATGGCCTCGGCATCGCTCGGCAGGCTCAGCCCGACCTCGACGCTGTAGGTGTTGCCCGGTGGCAGATCGATGTTTTTCAGGTGCGACTCGGCGCAGTTGGCCAGCGCGGCCGGTGTGTTGGGGTGGAACACGATCTGATGCGGCGCCCCCTTTTGCGTCACGATCATCGCCTGCAGGTGCGACTGCGATCCGCCCATCGCCGAGCAGCCCTCGCGCACCGCCGCCTGCCCCTGACGCAAGCGGCTGTAGTAGCCCGGAGGTGACGAGCCGCGCGGCGAATCGGGCAGCAGGCGCGGGGCAGAAAAGTCGCGCACGCCGTCGCTGGGCTCGCCCTGATTGCGGCGATAGCGGGCCAGCGCCTCGCGCCGCTCGTCGAGTCCACTGCTGCTTTTTTCGACGCTCTTTGCGATGGCCTTTTCGCACAGCGCGATGGCGCGCGGGGCATCGCGATCGACGACAAACGCCACCTCGGCCTGGGCATCCAGGCTGGCGGGGCTGTCGGGGTGGCGCTTGGCCAGCCACTCGGCGGCGGTCTTGGCGGCGCGCAGCGCCCGGCTGTGTAGGGCGGGATCGATCAAACCCGTGACCT
Organism: uncultured Myxococcales bacterium; assembly: GCA_937952145.1. Lineage (GTDB taxonomy): Bacteria > Myxococcota_A > Polyangia > Palsa-1104 > JAEUJZ01 > JAEUJZ01. Next base: position 6,580 of record CALFYE010000024.1, on the reverse strand, counting down.
CGTGCTCGCCTTTGGCTGCGTCGATGCGGGCAGTGATCAGGCGTTCCAGCAGCGCGACATTGGGATGCGGTAGCGCGGCGAGGAAGCGCAGCGCCCGACCGGCTTCGCTGCTCTTGGGATAGCGCGCGATGAAGGCCTCGGCGGCCTGCCGACCGCTCTCGTTGTAGGCATCGCCGGTGTCGAGCCGCAGGAGCTCCCAGGCCGCCGTTGCCGCCTGCGCATCCGAGCCGTGCTGCTGCGCCCGCTGGTAGAAGCGCCGCGCCTCGTCGGCTCGCCGCAGCGATATCAGGCGACCCGCCACCGTCAACTGCAGCTCGGCATTCTTCGGCGACTTGTCGGCAGCGACCATCGCCTGGTCGATCGCCACGGCGCGCTCGGGCAGCTCGCGCAGCCACTTCGACATGCGATCCCACGATCCATAGCCGCTCTGCTTGACCGCCGCCTGACCGCCCCGATCGAAGGCGACAAGCGTTGGGAAGCTGGAGAGTCCGAGGTGTCGAAACAGCGCGCTACCCACCTCGCCTTCCGAGCCGTCGTAGATCACCACGTGCAGCTTTTCGAGCGCGCCCTTGGCCCCGGGCTTACGCATGTCGCGAGCCAGCACCTTGCAGGGCCCGCACCAGCTGGCGGAAAAGATCGCCAGCAGCACCTTGCCGCCCTGGTTCGCCGTCGAAAGCGCCGCTTCAAACGAGGGCACCGGCTGGCTGAAGTGGGGCCCGGCCAAAGCCGGCGTAGAAAGTCCCAGCAGCGTAAGCAGGGGGATGAAGTGCGACAGTCGCCGGAGGCCAAGCATGGGATGGAACATGCTGTAGATAGACGCTAGCTGCAATCTTTCTGACGACGACGCGCGCGTCCCATGGCCAGGCCCAGCCCGAGCAGCGCGACCAACGTCAGCTCACCGCCCGCGGCCATCGCTCCCGGTGCGAACTGACAGCCGAAGCGCGACTTGGGTGCGGCGGGTGCAGCAGGTGCAGCCGAGGGCGCAGCGGCAGCCGGCTCACTCGGTGGCGCCGCGGCGTTTTTTTCCGTCGCGGGCGACTCGTCGGCCTGGCAGGTGCGCCAGCGCTCACCCCGCTCTTTGTTCTCGAACTCGCGACAGTGCGAGGGCTTGCCGAGGTAGCCGTGGCAGACCGCGCCGACCGCCAGGCGATCACACTCGTGCTCGTCCTTCTTGCAGACCCGATAGCTGCGCCCGGGACGACGCGCATCCTTCTGGGTCACGCACTCGCCGGCGGTGCCGTCGGCTAGCGAGCAGAACGTGCCATCGGGCTTACCCACGCACTCCGCGGGCGGGTCGGGCACCATGTCGGCCGCGGCCGGCGAGACGGCCAGCATGCAGAAGAGCAGGCCCACCGCGGCCCGGAGACCACGCGGACGAGAGAGGTTGCGGGAGGGGATCGGAGGGGAAGATGGGCTGGTGTGCGGACGGTACAGCATGGCTCAGGATAGCAGCCTCCCGAGCGCCCTAGCTGGCTCGCCGCAATAGCAAGCGCAGCGACGGAAAACCGAGCACCAAGGTCTGCATTCCCCAGCCTAGCTGGCTGCGCTGTAGGCCCAGGCGCCCCGCCAGACGATAGGCGTAGAGCCCTTCGCCGATATGCGCCGCCACCGCCGCGACCAGGATGAGGCGCAAGAGCGACTGCGGCAGCCAGGTCGTGACTCGACTTTCCCACAGCGCATAGGCGCCATCCGATAGCGCCAGCACGGCCAAAAGCGACATCCCAAACAGGATCGACGACCACCAAAAGACGTGCGGACGCTCGACGTGGTCAGCGGGGGGCGGCGGGGCGGCAACAGCTGGGGGCGTAGGCATGGTGGGCTGCATGCTAATCCGCGCGTCGCGCCCTGCCTACTGCTGTTGCGCAAACCACAAAGACCTGCGTGCTAGTCTGCGCGCATGAGCTCTGCCTCTTCTGAGACGCCGCGGGTGCACCTGGCCACCTTCGCCGATCTTTTGGCCCTGCCCGAAGAGGCCCGCTTCCACGAAATTCTCGACGGAGAGCTGGTGCAAAAAGCGACACCAGGGGGCGAGCACGGGCTAAGCCAGAATCGCGCCGTGCGCATCCTCGGCAGCGCCTACGATCGCCGCCCCAACGGCCCCTCTCGCCCCGGCGGCTGGTGGTTTGCGACCGAGGTCACCATCGAGCTAGACCTGCACGACACCGTGCAGCCCGACCTCGCCGGCTGGCGCCGCACCACCCTGCCCGAGGGCCCCAAGGGCTACCCCCTGCGCATCGCGCCCGACTGGGTGGGCGAGGTCGTCAGCGGCCCCGATGCCCGCCGCCGCGACGGCATCCAGAAGCGCCGCATCTACGCCCTGCACCACGTCGCGCACTACTGGCTGATCGACACCGACCGCCAGACCCTCACCGTCCTCCGCCTCACCCCCCGCGGCTACGAAGAGGCCCTGCACGCCCACCGGAAAGACCGCGTCCACGCTGAACCCTTCGACGCCATCGAGCTACCGGTCGGGGTGTTGTTTAGCGAGGACGAAGAGCCCTAACTTCCCACTGGCCTTTGTCCCCCGTCGCGGGGTACACCCATCAGACGATGAAAGTGCGCGAGGTTCGCTTCCAGCACATTCGGGGCTTCGGGGACGGACTGCGCTGTGTGCGCTTCTACGATCCCGAGACCGACCAGGTCCGCCCTCTCAGTGTCCTCGTCGGCTCCAACGGCTGCGGCAAGACGACGGTGCTGGAGCTGATCGAGGGGATGTTAAGCCGATACTCAAATCCCGGACCGAGAACCTCGCAGCAGTTCATTGATGAGGTGCTACATCAAGGCTATGCGGCGGTGCAGTACGAGCTTGACGAGGACGCGTTCCCCGCTCTACGGCCATTCATCTGGCGAGAAATCTACCGCCACGAATACCGTCCAAAGAGTTACCCAACCACAGGCGTTGTCTACCGGGCGTTCGATGGAGACCGCATCTCGACCGGCGGGCCACACCTGGAATGGCGAAAGTGGATAGAGCAACAAGCCTTCGCAGAGAACAACCTACGCGGCGGTCTCCTCTACTTCCCGCACAATCGCTGGTTCGAGCCGCCGCAGCAGGGGCTGATTCGCGAGCCGAAGCATCGCAAGGAATGGCTGTATCACTTCGTGCCGCACTCGGGTTGGGAAGGGAGCCTCGGCGAATTCTGGGTGTGGCAGAACTACCTCGACCTAGAGGCGGCGCGCGAGGGGCGGCCGAACTTGCTGCCGTTTGTGGAGCTGATTGAGCAGATCCTGGGGCGGGGCCGGCGCGTCATCATCCACAAGGCGCGCGTCCATATTCAGGATGGCGATCGCCGCATCGAGCCCCACGAGCTGCCCTCGGGTGAGCAGCAGATCCTGACGCTGTTTGGCGAGATCCTGCGCCAGCTACGACCCGGCGGGATCATCCTCATCGACGAGATCGAGATCAGCCTGCACCCCGCGCTGCAGCGGGCGGTGCTGGCCCACCTCCGCGATCTGGCGAGACGCCACGACCTGCAGATCATCGTCACCACGCACTCCATGGACATCGTGCGCAGCGTGTCCCCGCACGAGATCGTCAACATGGACGACATGGTGCAGAGCGAGCCGAGCCGCGGAGCCTAAGCCGTGGGCGAGAGCTATCCCCAGGGCGAAGCACTGCTCACCGCCTGTCGATCGGGCCGTGGCGTCATCGTGATCGTGGAGGGCGAGCGCTACGACGAGGACGCCTGGTTTTATGATCGCTGGTTTGCAACGCGCGGACGCGAGATCACCTTCGTCCCGCAGAACGGCTGGGAGTCGGTCGTGGCAGCGGTCGCGCGGCTTCGTGCTGAGCTGCCGCATCGCCGCATCTATGGCCTCATCGACCGCGACTTTGCCCCGGCGTCCCTTCTGGCTGGGCCGGATGCCACACTGCCCGAAGACGGCATCCTGCGCCCCGAGCGCTACACGCTGGAAAACTATCTGCTCGATCCCGCAGGCTGGCTGGCCACTCTGCGCTCTGCGACTCGCGGCGCGCTGCCCCCTGGCTGGCAGGACGAAGCTGAGCTGACCGCCCAGATCACCGCCGCCTATCGCGACTGCATCGCTGTCGCCGCCTGGAACCTGACGATCCGTCGCGAGTACGATCGCCACCCGACGGGTGCCGCACCCGAATACAAAGAACACCCCGATGCCTTGACCAAGGCCAAGGAACCGCCTGCGCAGACGCTGCGCACCTGGGGCGAGGGGCGGGCCGCACCCCAGTCGCTCGACCAAGCATATGAAGATCATCAGGCCATGCTCCACGGGCTACCGGTTTCGGACTGGTCCCAGTGGATCACCGGCAAGGCCGTGCTGAAGGTCTTCCTTCAGCGACTGCCCGGCAAGAAGCTGCCGCAAGAGCTGCTCTTGAGCTGGTATCTCGACAAGCATCCCGACCCGCCTCCCGATCTAGTCACTTTGATCCAGCGCATCCTCTCTGCCCCTTGAGAAGATTTCGATCGATGACGTGACTCCGTTTTTGCTCTACAACGCGAGCCGGAAAAACGGAGAAGACGACATGCGTACAGAAATGGCCCGCGACTGTGCCCGCACGAGCCTTCGCTGGCTGGGATGCTTCACACTGGGGCTGGGACTTGTCGGCCTCGGCCTGACCACTCGCCCCCGGCTGGCGACCGCGGGGGATGCCGATACGGCGGATGTGCCGCCGGGGATTGTCGCGTTTTTTGGGACGGCGGACAGTCGCTGTCCGGGGGGATATCGGGTGCCGCTGGAAGCATCGGGGCGCTTGATCGTCGGGGTGACGGCGGCCGATGCGGTGGGCAAGGCGGTGGGCAAGGCGCTCGCCGATCAGGAGGATCGCACGCACGTGCATGCGTTCTCCGGCAAGGTCGAGCTGCCGTATAAGTCGATCTCGGGGGCGGATGGCCCCAACGGTCAGGGCGCGGCGGCCAAGACCTATGCCGATAGCGGCAGCACGGGGCCAGCGAGCTCGGGCCTGCCTTTTGTCCAGCTCACCGTGTGTGAAAAGCCATGAGGCCGGCCATGTCGATCGCGCAACTCTCGATCGCTCGGCGTCATCGCGGTGCGCTGGCTGTGAGCTTTGCCGTTCTGCTGCTTTCCGGCTGCGCTAGCGAAGGCGCCATCAGCGATGACGATCGCAGCGATGCCGGAGCCCTGCCCCCAGGCCCGCGTATTCAGTCGCAGGACTCGCTGCCGGCCGGGGCCGTTTCGTACTTCAACCGCCGCACCTGTCCGATCGGCTGGGAGCCGTTTTCGCTTGGCGTCGGGCGCACCGTCGTACCCAGCATTGGCGGCGACCCGGTCGGCAACCCGCAGGGCGAGCCCCTCGCCGACAGCGAAGAGCGGGTGCATGGCCACACCCTGTCGGGCAGCGTCTCGACCTCGTCGGTGAGCTATATCGGCATCGCCGGTGAAGCCAACCACGGCGTAGCTCGCGCCGGCAGTTACGCAGTTTCTCTGACCGCCTCGCCCGCCCCCTCGGGACTTCCGTATCTGCAGCTCCTGACCTGTCGCAAGACCGGCGCCCCCAACCCGCAGAAGGCGCCGCCGCCTTCGGGAATGCTGCTGTTCTTCTCGGCCTCGGCCTGCCCGCCGGGCTGGGTCCAGCCGGTGTCGAGCCAGGGCCGCTTCCTCGTCGGTCTACCCGACGGTGCAAAGAGCGGTCTGTCGTTCGGCGGACCGTCTCTAACCAGCACCGAGTCCCGCCTGCATCGCCACAGCGGCAGCGGCCAGATCCGCACCTCGTCGCACGGCATCGCGCTGGCCAGCGGCTCGGGCGCCGGCGGCTACGCCAAGGACGACGGCTATGCCTACCAGATGATGTCGTCGGAGGGAGCCACCGGCCTGCCCTACGTCCAGCTCTTGCAGTGCCAGAAGCAGTAGCGGCGCCCCGGGGGGAGCGCGGGACGTCCTAAGGCGCTGCGAAGACCTGCTCAGCGCGCAGCTCTCCGGTGGCACTCAAGTGCCAGAGCAGGGCCTGGGTTCGGCCCTGTCCGCGCCCCTGACCGCTGCCCGCGACCACAAGTCCACCGTCGTCTCCCGCGACGATGCGCGTCGCGTAATCCGCCTCGCCTCCCCAGCGACGCTCCCAGGTGATGCGGCCGGCGGGATCGACGCCCAGAACCAAAAGCTTGCGCTCGGCCCCCGCCGTCATCACGCGGCCAACGATCGCCAGCTCTCCACTCGGGCGAGTCGCGACATCGATGGCAGCCGAAAGCTCGCCCGCACCGCCATGCTCGATCTGCCAGCTCAGCGCACGTATCGATCAGCCAGAGCCGCTCCCCACCCCGCACCAGCAAGGCCGAGCTGAACTGGTGCCAGTACGATTCTCGCGCTCGATGCGCTGCGCCCACTCACTCACCGATTCCTCTGCTTTCGGCCGCCGAGAAAACACCCCAACCCGCACCAAAAACACCAGCACCAGCCCAACCGCCGCAGCAATCAAAACAGCGTTTGCGATGGATGTGCGCATGCCAGCCCGATCCCTCCGACTCCATCATCACCCATCGCCCGTGTCACAACGCCCCCCAAAAAGTCGTCCACCGCCCCCCTCCGATCCCAAAAAGCCCAGTAAGGCTGGGGCCGCAGCGGATCTCATTTTTTCGACGCCCCGGCGAAA
>CALFYE010000023.1 GCA_937952145.1 uncultured Myxococcales bacterium | reverse complement strand
GCTCTTCCGATCTAGTTGCTGGCCGACCCGGCACTGCCTGCGTTGCAGCAAGCCGACGAACTGACCGACACCCTGCGCCACAACCTGGCCTACACACTGAACAACTCCGGCGGCTTTACCGAGGCCGAGGCGCTACTGCGGAAGCGCAGCGACGACCGCGGCTACCAGTCCTGGTTCGCCGCGATCTGGTACGAGCCCATCAAGCCCCGCACCAAGCGCCGGACGCGCAGTTAGTGCCGGCCCCCCGGATCGCGGCCAGCTCCATCCAGAGCACGCCGAGCCATCAGCGCACTTGGCACGCTGCTCCACAGCACCGCCGTTTCAACCAGCGACACCGACGCGACTGAGAACTCCCGGTGTCCGCTGCCCCGCGTCCACTGAACGGCGAGCAGCAGCGCGTTCCCATGGCGGCGTATGCCAATGATTCGCCACAGTGGCCAGCGCCCCGAGCCGAACCGTCGCACGAGGTCGTGCGCTGCGCGCTCCCCCGGTTTGTCGAAGTCCAGTCGAGCCGCGATGACCGGCGGACTCAGCAAAGACAACGCGGATCGACGACGAGACGACACACTTGTAGCAGGGACATGACACGGCATAGACTGCCTCCGTTCGCGTCAGACATTCCCGTGCAAGCAGGGTCTGACGCGGGCTTGAGGGCCACTCAGTTAGCGCTGGGTGGCCCGTTTTCGTTGTTGGGCTCGGTTCTGCCCACGCACTACTTACCACGAGGCCGCGCCGATGTATCGGATTTTTGTTAATGATTCCATCGTGATAGTTAGCCAACTAGGGAGCATCTAGGCGTCCGTGCTACCGAGGGCCATGGTCCGCGGTCGGAAGAATCCGCTCTACTTCGGCTTTGCTGAACGCCTGCGTCGAGCGCGGCGAGCGGCTGAGTGGTCCCTTGCGGAACTGGCGCGGAACGCAGGCTCCACCGCTCCGACGATCCTGGCATTGGAAAGCGGAGCCCGTAGCCCACGGGTGGATACCGCGCAAAAGCTGGCGCTGGCCCTCGGCCTATCGCCAAGTCTGTTGGCCTTTGGCATCGCTCCAGCCGGCAAGGCAGCGACGAAAACAGCGAGTGATGGCTTGGCGAAACGGTTAACTGCTGCGCGCACGTTGCGAGAGCTCTCGATGCGTGAGCTGGAACAGCGAGCCGACGCGGCGGGCAACCTGGTGCGCAACACCCAAGCGGGGCGCAGCCTGCCAACGCTGCGAACCATCGAACAGCTCGCCAAGGCGCTGGGGGTCTCGCCCGCTTGGCTGGCATATGGCGAAGGCCCGATGGAAGTGCCGACCCGACGACGAGTTATGCAGGCAGAGCAGGCGCAGACAAACGAGCAATAGCTGGGCCTCGATATCCAAACAGCACAACCCCGACATTGCGCAATACGCTGCCCTGCCTTTGTTCCCAAGCGCCCCCCCCGGCCGTCCCCGGCCAATCCAGCCAGCCGCCTTGCCAGTCCAGCCCCCCTGTCATCTGTGGTCGGAACAGGGCAGCCAGCCGCACTCCCCGCAGCAACTCACCCCACCTTCACCCCATCCAGCCAGTTAGGCGGATCACAGCTAGATCCGGCATTTTGACACCCCAAAGATTAAGGTTTCTCGACGGAGAAAAAGAATCTCTTGATCTGAACCTGTCCAGCGTTTTTTTCGCGGCGACGGACCTCGGATTAATTCACTCAGGCTGCAGGGTCCGTATCTGTCAGTGAAATGGGTGTGTATCGTGACGAACCTGGAGCGGCCTGAGCGGGTCGGCATGGCTAGCCTGGTGAAGTCGGGGCGCAGCGGACATTCTGGGCTGATTGGGGGGACATTACCGGGGTTCCCGGTGAGGGGCTTGCTTGCCTTGGCGCACTGGTCATCGCTGAGCGGAGCGCCGCCCTCTGGGTTGCACAGCGCTTGTGACGCGCTCGTTTGCCATTGGAGTGCCCGCGTGGAGCGGTTATCTAGGCGAAGGTCGTGGCAGCACTGCGCCGTTGGTGTCTGTGGCGGCTCCTTACGAAAAGGCAAGGCAGTGCTCTGCTTGTCGCTGAGGAGCCATGCGCTCTACGCGACCTGGAACGCCACGACATCAGCCAGTCTGCTCGACAAAACGCGGTCGCGACGCGGTGGGTATTGCACAGCCACGCGTGGCACGGCTCCCGTGGCACGCCACCTTCATCCTGCGAACGCGGGCGGTGACCGGGCGGAGATTACTTCGACTGGGGGGCTGCTGCAGGCCCGGTTCTCGGCGGTGACCAGCCCAGAGTCCGCGCTGCAAGCGCCACGCCCGCGACCGTTCGCGTGCCCTGATCGAGCGAGATCTCGATCATCAAATTGCAACCCAGCTGTCCCGCGATCCACGCTAGCTCGCCGCGCACCAAGCCGGGGTCTGCCTCGAAGCCTTGGGCTTGGACCTGCATCACCGCCACTTCCTCAAACCCCAGCGGCAACGGACCCGAGGCCAGGCGAATCTCCGCCGCGCGATTAGTGGCCGGTCCGGTCTGCCCAATCACCACATAGGACCGCACGACGGTATTGCAGCCCGACAGCAACGTCAGCCCCAGCGCCGCCGCTAGCAGTGACCCCCCCCTCATCGTGCAACCGCCGGCACGCGCAGGGCTCGCCCCGTGATGTGCAACGTCGCTACCTCATGGGTCTGCGTGCAAGTCCCGCCACTGGGGCCGCAAGACATGTACGACGTGACCAGCCGAAAATGGGTCCACGTACGGTCCACCTTGGCCAAGTTCCCGCCGAGCTGCCCGACCCGCGCAATAAACTCCGGCAGCAGCCGCTCCAGCTTTCCCTCTTCGGGCCCGCTCCCTTCTACGGTCACAGCCCCAATGAGGCTCGCATTCCCCGGCACATAGAACGCCGTCACCCGCACCGCCGCCGTCGGCGCATACGTCGGCCCGGCCAGCGAGCTTGCCACCCGCACCGTTCCACACCCCCAAAGCCCCAGCGCCACGCCCACCACCCAGGCACATCCCTGCAAGCGATACCAATAATCCCCCATACGGTCATGGTACCGGAACTGCGCAGCTTTCCGCGGCGCGCCTTCGAGCCGAGCCTCCTGTCGTCGAGACCGCCCCACCATGACCCCACGCCCCTATTGCAGTGAGCACCCCGGCTGCTGGCTGCAGGACGCAGCACTCAGCGAACTGCAGGGGGTAGGCGTCCCCGAGCATCCCGTCGACCACACACAGCCGGCCTGATTCGCGCAAGTCGGCTGTATGACGAACGTGTTGCACGGCGTCGGAGATCCCACGCACATTCCCCCGGACGTGTAGCAACCCACCTGCAGACACGGACGCGCAGGACACGATAGCGGCACTCCCGAGCAACCTCCGGTCGCGGAACAGCCCTGCGCACCACTGCATGCTGCGCCGCTGAGCAACGCACAGCTTGTCGCAGTCCCGACGCAGCGCTGCTGGCCAGTCCCAGAATCGGCCGAGGACGTGCCGCCACCGTCCTTGGCCCCACCATCCTTCGTCCCTCCTGCGGGGCCGGTTCCGCCACAAGAGAGTTGATTAATAAGCAGAATGCCGATGAACGGCCAGGCGAACCGAGTCATGTTTGAACCTCCATGATGCCTATTCATTGCGTTAAACAAGCCAGATAACTTGCCATCTAACGTAATCGAATAAGGTTCGTGACCGAAGCCCACGGCACGCGTTTAGAACAGGCCCATAACTGCATTTGCTCAGCTTCTGGGACTGGAATTGGCTCGGCAGTTCCGTCTGCAAGCCTGACTTGTCTGAAATTGTTCATCATCAGATAATACCCCAACCGCAAGCGTACATAATTTGGACTTGTTCTAATTGGTTCTGAATACCCAAATGGATACCAGGATGACAAGGGAATCTTGCAAACCGCGGATCCATTAATTGATTGACCAGCTTCGAGAATATGAAATCCAGGAAATAAATGAGACTGATCATTGGTTTTATAATTTCGCGGAGTCACAAATCCTCTCATGAAGTCGATGTCTCCTTCCTTATCGCCATGTTGAACAATCATTCGATCATTTGCGATATAGTAAGAATCGCTTGCATCCTGCGCTAGAATTTTATCGAGTAAAAAAACGCGTTGCTTTGTCCGATTTTTCGCAGTGTATTGGATTGACAGAACATCAGGTTTTGTGAATTGAATATGCCAATCTATATCGACATGCTCGGCGGTGCAGGCGATGTATTTCCCGTATTCATCAGTTTCCAATTCGTCGACCGTTCCGGCTGGGTCGATTCTTGAAAGTGGCGCCTTAGCTACGCAGCTGCCGAACAAGACCAAAAGCGGAACAAGCAAGACCACTGTTGTTGATCTTTTAGTTGACATCTGAATCAATATAGTGCTGCCTTTGTGGTAACCCAATATCACTAGGTAGTCCTCTCTGCGAAGATCCGAGAGTTGCTCTTTCAGCGCGGTATCGATTCTCTGATAATTTTTCATTCGCATACACACTTAACCCACTAGCCTGATACTCGTACCATCCAAGAGGTCCATGATACGACCTGTCTTCTGGCAAACGCGCTGAATTAGGGACGAGCCATCTAGGAGCAGTGCCGCTCATGTCTCTATACGCATGCACCAATTCGTGAAACAGAGTAACGTCATTGCGAGGTAGTTTTGCCATTATGCCTGCAGGCACATATCTAATTTTTGCATCAGCACCAATGCCAGCCTTACCTGTGCGCTGAAGATAGCCATCTGTTGAATCCTCGGGAATGGTACTCTCTCCTTGGCCTTTATCTGTAACCTGAAAAACGCCTCGATTGATATTACTTGGGAGTACAGTGTAGCGGGTGTTAAGAGAGATCAACAAACCGTGCCCTTTGTTCTGAGTAAGGATACGTTCTATTAGATCACGACCCGATTCCGACTGTAGCACTAGCGCGATATCTTTCATGAATCCCCGTTTGAATGACTGGAAGGAAATGGTATTTCCATTTTCATCAACGGCATTCTGGAGCGACTTCCGATCGAATGCGATGCTTGATTTCTCACTATCAATAGTTGCATACATTTTCAAAGCTCTATCGTATTGACGTTGTGTGACTTGATTCGGCAGTCTCGGCCCAACAAAGTCATCGGGTATGACCTGAAACATTGGACGCAACGCGCTGTCGGCGGATTTGAGCTGCTGCGCGGTAATGCCGAGAGTATTGGAGGACGGTTCAGACGCGGTCGTCCCATCGGCATCATGCAGGCCAACCGGATTCCCCCTAACATACCCATACAAATTCACCCCATCCACCGTCCCCTTCGGGTCCGGACTCATCCACCTCCCCAGCCCCGGTGCGTAGTACCTGGCTCCGTGGTAGTTCAGCCCGCTCTCCTCATCCCTCTCCTTCCCCGTAAACCGATACCTCTTGAGCTCGTAACTCCCGAAGCTCGTCTCTCCGTACGGTCTGAATTCTTCGCGGTCGACTAGGGTTCCTTTTTCCCAGTCGAGCTCTACGTTCGCGCTGCCGAGGTGGTCGCCGAGGATCAGCAGGTGGTCAGGTTTCTTGTCGAAGGTTTCGTTGATGCGGCGGCGGCCGAGGCGTTTTTGGCCGTCCATTAGGTGCAGGGTCAGGCCCTCTTTGGCGGCCATGGTGCGCTGTTCGCGGCGCAGCTCCAGCAGGCCGTCGATGTAGGTGGTGGCGTCCCAGTCTTTTCCTTTTTGCTTCCGGTTCAGCTTCTTTACGCGCTGGCCGGTGGCGTCGTACAGGTACTGGACGTACTGGGTGGGCTCGGCGGAGTCTGAAGTCTGGTTGCGGAAGGAGCGCAGGCGACCGAGGTGGTCCCATTCGTACTTGCGCTCGGTGCCTTCGGACAGGCAGTTGCCGGCGGAGTCGTAGGTGTAGGGGACGCTGAGCGGTGCGCCGGGCATCGGCGAGGGGTCGGGGTAGCTGACGGAGGCGAGGCGGTTGTTGAGCTGCGCGGTGCCGGAGAGGAATCCGGAATAGGTGCGGGTGTGGACCTGCGGGCCGGACGATGTGAAGGAAGTTCGCTTCAGCTCCTTGAGGAATCCGACCGAGTCGTATTGGTAGTCCTCTTTGTAGCCCTGCGCTTTTCCGATCTTGTCGTCCCAGGGTCCTGCGTCCCACAGGACATCGGCGGGGGCTGGCTTCTTGACGGACTCCGTCTCGCGCCCGGTGGCGCTGAGCAGGCGATACAGCGCGTCGTAGGTGTACAGGCGGTCGAGGGCGTCCTTGGTCGGCGAGTAGCCCCCGTCGGTGATGCGCTCAAGTTGCTTCCAGATGTTGCCAGCGCGGTCATACAGATAGCCGGTGTCCTGCAGGGGATTTCCCAGCGGGGTCAGGTTACGACTGGCATCAGCGGTGCAGAATTCGGAACGCATACGCAGCAAACGGAACGTCGTTGAATCATAAGCGTATCGAGTTAACACGCGCTTGTCGATGGTGCCGGCGGTCTTGGCGACGGCTGCGATCATCAGCGTGCGCTGGCCCTTGGGGTTGTAGGCGATGTGCTCGACCAGCGTGATCCCGTCGAGAGCCAGGCTGCGCAGGGCGCCGGCCTCGTTGAAGCTGGGGACGAGCTTGGGGCGGGGGCCGGTGGGAACGGGGTACAGCGACCACTTGATGCGGCCCAGCGCGTCGAAGGCGGCGTCGGTGGTGAAGGTCTGCGTGTCCAGATCGGCATCGGCCATGGGCTTGGCCCAGTCGACGCGATAGGGGGCGACCTTCCAGCTTCCCATGGCGGGCAGGCCAGTGAAGACGGCCAGCAGCACGTCGTCCTTGATGACGCGACGCGAGCGCGAGGTCCCATTGCCTTTGAAGTCATACGAGCCAAAGGTCACCAGCCCAGCCTCGTCGCGCTGGGCCATGAGGCGCCCGAGGAGGTTCAGGTTTCTGCGGGCGGTGCGGGTCGCTGCGTCGGGGATGTTCTGGTCGCCGTATTCGAGCACGATGCGCAGCGTGACCGACTCGGCGGCGAGGTCGCGGGCCCAGGTCTTCTGGGGGCGACCGGCGGAGTCGGGCTTGCTAAGCGTCAGTGCGCCGCGTGGGTCGGTTGCATACACCGGGAACGCGGCGGCATCGAGCAGGACAAAGTGGTCGCCTGCGTCGAGGGAGGTGGTCTTGAGGGGGCGCTTGAGGTAGTCGTAAACGGCGCTGCTGACGACGCGGTTCTGCGGGTCGCGGTGCTCCAGCAGGTTGCCCAGGAGGTCATAGCGCGAGGTGTAGGTGAACCAGCCCGCGCTGGGGTCTGGGCTCAGGCGCTGCGTCGCAGAGATTGTCCGGCCGAGCGGATCAATGATCGCGCTGCTAGGCGTATCGACGTGCGAGAGGAAGCTGCTGCGCGCGGCTCGACCGCGGCTGCGGTCTTCGTTGATGTCGAGGGTCTGGGCCGAGAGATCGCGCCCAGCATTGTCGTTGGCATCGTAGGTCCAGACTTCCCAGGGCGATGGGAAAAAGGAGTCTGGAACATCCAGCTTGGGAATCAGCGCCACCACCGGAGCCCGGCCCCGAATGACCCTGGACTCGGACCCATCGGCGTTTTGCGTGCGCACGACGCGGCCCAGCGGATCGTAGAAGGTCTTGACCAGCGCGCCTTGCTGCACGGGAAGCTGATAGGTATAGCCGCTGTCGTAGTAGGGCTCGGCGGTCTCGACGACGCGGCCCTTGTTGTCGTAGCGCTTGTACTCGCTGACTAGGACGCGGGCGGTGTTGGTGGTCGGGGTGAGCACGCCGGTTACGGTGGCGACGGTGACATCTGGATTCAGGATGTCCGTGGCCAGTGGCTGCGTGCCGTAGACCAGCGATTCGGCCTGCGTGCGCACGGCGACGATGCGACCGAAGCCGTCGGAGAAGCTCTGGGCAATCAGGACATCGTCCTTGCGTCCGCTCGGAATGACGGAGTCGGTGTCACTGTCGTGGTACTGGCGCTTGGTGACACGTACTGAGATCGGAACTGTCGCGAACTGATACGTGAAGCTCTCAGACGGCTGGGTCTGGTCGCCTTCGGTGGCGGTCTTGCCCTGCAGCATGCGCTGCTGGACCAAGCCCAGCGGGGTGAAGGTGATGGTGGTGCTGTTGCCGTTGGGGTCAGTCAGCTTCTTGGGCTGCAGGAAGTGAATGTCGTGTTCGGCCAGGGTGATCAGGCCGGCTGGGTCGGTGATCTGAGTGAGAAAAAAGGAATAGGTGGAGTCATACTGTGCGATGGTGACTCGGCCTTGAGCGTCCTTAGACTGCAGGAGCAGTCCGCGGGGTGTGGTGACAGTGATGTCCTGAAAGTCGTAGAGGGTTCGGGAGGTCTGAGCGTAGAACTTGCTTCCGTCTTTGGTGTATCCGGCGTTGGGTGACACCGAGTCCCAGTGTTCCTGCGGCCAGTAGCTGGGCTTGCTGCCGCCGGTTAGGAAGGGCGGGACGCTGGCGCCGTACGCTGCTGAGAGCTGCGCCTCGTCCATGGCAAGCTGCTCGCTGCGGACCAAGGCTCCGAAGGAGCCGAGCTGCCCCAGGGCCAGGCCGGTGAAGGCGGGGCCGTCGTAGTAGTTGCGAGTTTCGGAAATCAGGCGCACTGCGGCCGGAGTCATCCCAGCGTCGAGCGCGTCGCTTAACGCCTGGGCCGCGGCAAGGTGTTCAGGGACCGAAATGCTGCCCGTGTTGGTGACTTCATACGCGCGCACAGCCGCGACGCGGCCGGCCAGGTAGGCGGTGCTGGAATATGCGTGCTGGGTGCGGGTCAGCACAGATAGAAAGGGAGATGTGTCGCCAGGCACAAGGTCCTGATGAGTGCGGGCGCGGGTGCGCGGAACTGCGACGGCGATCTGTTCTTGCGCTTGCCCGAAGGCGTCGTACTTGCGGGTGGCCTGGAAGGTGACCAGCGGCTCGTCTCCGCGTTCCCACTGGCTGGTGCGCTGAGCGATCGAAAATGGGAAAAAGACATGCAGCCGAAAGTCATCGGCGGGTAGCCCGCTGGCGTCGGCAGGTAGCTTCTCGTCAGGGGGGCGAGTCCCCGGCAGATCCGAGACGCCGTGCAAGGACTCGGTGACGGTAAAAGGACGATCCTGGTACGCAGAGCCGTCGCGAGCAAAGAGCTCCGTGCGCAGGGTCTGTCCCCGCAGGGCGCGGAGTGCATCGCGCTTGGCCCGACGCGGCAAACGCGCTAGGAAGGCGTTCTGCGCGGCACTGCGGCGCAGGACATTGGGATCGTCGGCCCAGAACTCGGCGCTGTAGTCAGCTTCGTACCAGTCGCCGAATTCGTCACCATGGGGTCCCTGGTGGAACCAGTGACGGGTCTCGGTCGGGGGCGAGAAATAGGAGTCTGGGACTTTGTCGAAGCCGCTGGTCTGCTGATAGTACGGGGCGAAAGACTCCGTATCGCGCTGGTCGACGCGGCCAAAGCCGCGGAACTCGCGGTCGGCGCCATCCCAGTAGCCATGGTGATAGACGTACTGCGTCAGCAGGCGCGAGCCCGAGACCTGATCGATGGCTTCGGTGCTCTGCACCACCTGCACCGGAAACGGCAGCGGTGCGGTCCAGCGCTGACTGGGGATCTTTTCGTCCTGCAGATAAAACTGCGTCGAGGAAGCGTAGCGAACCCGCGTCAGCGCCCCCATGTGATTGTCCAGCTCATGGGCCAGGTAGGGCTTGCTGCCGCCGGTGAGGTCGAGGAAGAACAGATCGCGCTGACCGACCGGAGGCGCAAGCACCCACAGGATGCCGGCGACGCCGCGACCGAGTAGATCGATGAGGCGCACCGAGTCCTGATTGGTGATGGACGGCGTGCCGTGGATCTCGATGGGATCACTCCAGCGCTCGCCCTGCTGATTCAGCCACAGCGTGAGCTTGCGGTCTTCGACATAGAGTAGATCGGCGCAGCCGTCGCCATCGACATCGCCAAGCAGGACGCGGCGCGGATCGAAGTGGAGCGGCAGGCGCGGAGCATTCTGCATCTGGATGCGCTTGCCCCAGCTACCGCGACCACGAGCCGGCCAGTACTCGACGGTGCGCATGTGAATCAGGACCAGATCTTGCAACCCATCGCCCGACATATCGGCCCAGCGCACGTGGGGATCCGAGAACGAGACATTGGGGAACGAGTCGAGTGCGCGGCGCGGGATGCGGCGTACCTCTTTCCAGCCCGCTTCGGAGTCTTGGAAGAAACAGACCAAGCTGTCGGCATCGGCGCGGATGGCGTCCGTGGCCCCATCGCCGTCGAGGTCGATCAGCTTTACCTCGGGGTCCTTCAGCGAAAAGCTGGGGGCGTTGCGAAATGGGCGGAAGGCGCGCGCGTCCCAGCTTCCGCCAAAGCGCATGGGATACACACCGGACACGGTGGGGGTGCTTAGCACCAGATCAAGCTGTCCGTTCCCATCGCAGTCCATAAGTGCAACGCCGGGCGCTCCGAGATCGAGTCCGGCCGGGACGCTATCGAGGTTCCGGGGCAGCGAGAACGTGCCATCCCCGAGGTTCTGCCAGTAGCGCGCGACTCCGTTCCCAAGCTGCAGGATGTCCGGTAGTCCCTTGCCCGTGACGTCGACCAAGTCGTACTGCTGGCTGAGCAGCGCCCCGACTGACAGATTGGGCACGCGCACCTGCTGGATCTTGCGATCCCGAGGCTGAAACTGCGTGTAGCTCAGCGATAGCGGCGGCAGGGCCTCGCTAGTGCCCGCTTCGTCCAGGCCGGTGCGCTGGACTTGAATCAGCTGCGAGACTCCGTTTTCTCCGCGACCATAGGTCATGGAGTAGGTGGCTTGCGTCTTGCCATTGACTCGGACGACGAGGCGCTTGCACCGCTTGCGCGTCCGCACTTCAAAGCCGGCGCGATACCCCGAGAAGGGATCGGGGCGATCTTCGTACTCAAACAGGACGCTAATTAGGAAGCTGGGCGCGGCCGGTGCGCCGTAGTCGAGGTAGCGGATCTCTTGCAAGAGCGGCACATCCCAGTGGTGCGGGCCATCGGTGCCTGCGTCACGGCTGTACAGATATTCGATGCGATTCCCAAACACATCCTGGGTACGGGTGAGCT
Source organism: uncultured Myxococcales bacterium (assembly GCA_937952145.1). Taxonomy (GTDB): domain Bacteria; phylum Myxococcota_A; class Polyangia; order Palsa-1104; family JAEUJZ01; genus JAEUJZ01. Next base: position 2,273 of record CALFYE010000023.1, on the reverse strand, counting down.
TCCAGCTGTACAGCTTGTTCGCGACGTCGGGATCACGCAGTGCAGCGGGGTCTTGCCAGCCAGTCGGAGGACTTGTGACATGGGCGCGCGGTGTCCCATAGAAGCTGATGAGGCCTTCTTTGGTGGTGACGCGCCAGAAGTCGTCATCGGTGGTGCGAACGTGCTCGATGCGGGCAAAGATGCCTTCGGTGCGCGGTCGGTACTGCTGAGGCTGGCCGGCGATGGCTGGCAGCGGCACCAGATCTTCCATCCCCGAGAGGATGAAGCCGTCCTGGGTATCGACATAGCGCGGCAGCCCGCGCGAGGTCGAGCGCATGATCTCGGGAATGCTAAGCGCCCAGCCGACGCCAAACAGGCCGTTGCCGTGCCCGGTGCTGTAGCTAAGGCTTAGGCTGGGCTGCAGCTGATTCCGGCCGCCCGGAACCTGGATCGGAATGCTGAGGTTGCCGGTTCCGGTGAACAGATCGGCGGAGAACTTCTCCCCCATGCCGCGCATGGCGCCACCACCCTGTGGCAAAGCAACGGACGGAGTAACATTCTGGCTCTTGCCCATCGAAGACCCCTCTTCCCGACGCGCCTTAACGAACGACTGGCCCGAACGACCGACCCGAACGAAAGGCTGATCCCTAGAACAGCGCCAGCTTGGGACGAATGCCCGTCGGCCAGTCTGCCAAGTCGGCTTCGTAGCTGATGGCAAACAGGATGTCGCGCACCTGATCAGCCCGTAGCAGATCCAAGATGGCCTGCGTCGCGGGTAGCACGAGGGTCCAGGTGCCAAACGGCGAGCGCGTACGCGCCGGGAGCTGAGTCATCCAGGTCTCGTTGGGGTTACTCGCGCTGATCACGCCCTCTCGGCTGATGGCCTGATAGGCTGGCGAGGCACTATCACCCAGCGCAAGGCCGATCTTCTTCGACAGAGAGTCCTTGCTGAGATCTGGGATATTGCCATCGGCATCCGGCAAGATCGGAATGTACAAGGTCAGCCGAGCTGCACGGATGTTGCGCATCCCGCTGGGGAAATCGGAAGCATCGACGGTAAAGCTAGCGCGCAGATCGGTCGGAGCCAGAGGCGCGTTGTGCAGCGCGTACCAGGCATCAACAAGCTCGTTCTTGAACGAGAAGACGCGCATCGCCTGATAGGTGCGCGGCAGCTTGCCGGGATCAGCCAGGAGCTCGCTGCGGTAATCGGCGGAGAACAGCGCCGTGTACTCGAAGGTGATCTGGATATCGGCGATGCTGCTGAAGTCGATGGGATTGGCGGGTCGGGGCAACTCGAAGTGCCACAGCGAATCGACGCCAACGCCTTCAAACGGCACGCGCAGCTCGGACTGAATATCCAGGTCAAACAGGCCCGTGGCGTTGATCGGTGACGTCAGCGACACGCGGTCATTGCTGGGCGGCAGGATCCGCGTCTCGAAGCCCGCGGTTCCGGGCACTACCACGCGGCTGGGACCGATGTTGGCCAAGGTGGCGCGAATCCCAAAAGCAGTCGGAATCAGCGCCAGCAGAGACACCTTGACCTTGTTGATGCGACGGAAGTAGTGACCTGGGAACTCGCGATCGAAATCCTGCTCGCGCAGCTCGAACCACAGCTCACCTGAGTCTAGGAAGCGCTGGAATTCCGCCGGTGCCAAGGTGGCCAGCGAGATCGTGCGGGTCAGCTGCAGCTTGCGCTGCGATGAAGTCAGCGCCACTTGATCCAGCGCTTCAATGTCCTTTGCGAGTCGCGCAGAGCCCGTGAGACCGCGACGATCTTCCGTGCCAACCGAGCCCGAGTTGGGACTGACGGAGTCCACCGGAATCGTCCAGTAGTCGCTGTTGATCAGGCTGATGTCCTGCAGCAGATCAAAGCGAAGCTGCTGCTGCGCCAATCGCGCCGTGGCAGTCGCTTGCTGAAGCTGCGCAGCGTACAGGCCCTGCAACACGCGGCTCATCCACTCGTACAGCTCTTGGTTGGTGAACTTGGTGACCAGGAAGTCGACGACGGACTCCGCATTGTCGATGTTGAGCTGAACGATGCGGGTTTCCTGTTCTTTGATGCGAACACGAGTGGTGGCTTGGGTGCGTTGGATGGTGTTGATCTGGCTGTCGATGCCGGCGAGTTTTTTCTGCTGTTGCCATTCCTGTTTCCGCCGCTCGTAGCTGGCTTGCTGGGAAAGATAGGACGCCACCGAAGTCAAGCCGCTGGCGACACTTCCTGACGCTGAGGCCAACGCGCCGTAGAGCTCGGGGTGGGCGCGCAGCAGCCACGCGAGGTCGGGTGGGGGGTCGGC
>CALFYE010000022.1 GCA_937952145.1 uncultured Myxococcales bacterium | reverse complement strand
TGGTTGGGACGCTCCCACCATCCGCCTGATCCTATCGGGGCCGGACCACGTCTCGATCCATGAAATCGCAAACCATAGCGTCGCCGGAACCGTTGACGAGGGCCAGCCTGGATCGGTCATCGACCAAGAGACGGACGGCCCGCCCGCCAGCACTGCCCCCACCAGGCCGAAGGCACTGTATTGGGCCAGCTCCTATGGACAAGCGGCGATTGTACAAGCCATCTGGGCTGACTTGCACGGAGACCCGATTGCGCTTGCGGATCTTGGGAAGAACCTCAAGGAGCTGCCGCCAGTGCTTCAGGCTTACTTGCTGGCTGCCATTGAAGCCGGACAAGGCGGCTATGTCGAACTTGAGAAGTGGCTGGCCGACTTCGGGAAGCAGCAGTCGGCACTCCAGGCGAGCATGTCCTCAAGCACCCGCGACAGGGAGGCTGCCGTTGCAGCGGCTATCCGTGTTGCGGCAGCCGCCGCCAGCACCGTGCGCGTCGTTGGGCCGGCTCTCGCCGTGCTGCTGGCTTTGGGCCTGGCGATTCGCGAGGCGCTAATTGGAGCATTTCCAACCCCGGCGCGCGAAAGAGAGGATCAGACCAGCGGCGGCCATGAGGGAGTTGACCTCTTTTTTGGCATTCGTTCAGCGTCTGATAGCTCCCTCCTGATTCAGGACCGATATCGCCTTGCGAAACAGTGGGTGGTGGAGGATGCGACGGCGTTTCAACTGCCGCCTGTGCCACTCCGCGCGGCGTTCCCTTTTGCGCCGAACACAGATGAATTTCATGATGCGGCAGACAAATTGGGCCTCAATGGCGGCAAATAGACCGCACACCCGGGGGATGCAGTGAGCAAATACCGCTGGACAATAAAGACTTCTGACGACTTGCTATCGGGAGGGCCGGGTCAAGTCTATCTTTCGCTTCATGGCCTGGATGCAGCCATGCGTGAGACCCTGATTAGCTCCACGCGAGCCTTGAAGCAGTTTCAAAAGGGAGCCGAGTCAGCCGGCGTCATCACGGTGGCTCAGCATCTGGGCACTATCCAGACTGGCACCCTACGCTGCACGGGCAAGTGGAAGGTCGATTGGATACTTATAAAGTGCCTAGACGATGATGACTCGCGCTCCTGGCTGGCAGAGCTTGACAAATGGGACAACGGCGGGAAGTTCCCGGTCCTGAGATTCTCGGAGGTTTCCGGCCCGCCGAGCGACGAAGAGGCTAAGCCAGACGAGGAGACCGCAAGCGAATCGGAGGGCGATGACGCCGACTCGGAGACAGAGCCGGCGAGCACCGATGAATCGGAACAAGAGCCTAGCAAAAAGCAGGACGCCGAGAGTCAAGGCCCTTCCGAGCCCGAGGAGAATGACCCAGAAGCGCTCGCACTGTTGGCGGCAGTAGCGGAACTGAACCGCAAGCTGCGACTTCTTGAGTTGCGGAAGGAAGTCAATAGAAAGAAAAGGGAGCTAGCGGCTTCTGAGTCAGCCGAGCCCGAGACCCCATCGCAGGAACCCGCTCCCGGTGGAGGCAGGCAAGAGCCACAGGAGGGATATGTGGATGCCTTTGGCCGCCATTCGTTCTTCACGCTTGAGCTAATCGCCAAGGTTGACGGGCAAAAGGTCCCGTTCACTGAAGCCGTGCTCATGCTCGGGGGCGAAATATTCGTAGTGCCCGGTGTCGAGTTCTTCGTTGGGAACGAGCCGGGCGACGGATTTGGTCTTGCGGGGGTGAGCGGAAAGTGGAGCACGTACTATCCCAAGTCACCTCCTGAATCATTGGGTCTAGATCCCGGCATCGGCATTTTAGTCTACGAAGGGAATGGCGGACACGCGATCGATCCACACACTCTCGTAGCAATCTTTGGTTCTGAGTGGCGCGAGTTCCTGTACAGCGCTCAACTGGACGATAACGATACCTGAAGGTATCAGCACCACAGCACATGGGGGAAGCATGGAAAAACCTGTAAAGCTCAAGATTCTGACCAAAAATGATGACGGGACCGTAACGGCCCTTGTGGACGACGGGACAAATGGGGGGACCGGCAGCGGCATGCCAGGAAAATACCGTGCGCGCATCAGCGGTATCAACGTGTACTTCGACACGGAAGCGGATCTACTGAAGGCCGACCAGATGCTGCGCGACATGAATATGAATCCCGGCATGGACGAGGAGGTGCCCGAGATCGGGCGCGGGCGCATGATGGGTCGTCAATCGTCCGGCAACGGCGGCGGTTATCGGCCGGGATTCCTTCGCACCGGCGCCGACGTGGCAACGACAATGGGGGCGTTCTTGGCGGGGCGTGGGCTCCGCAACAAGCGAGACGATCTTGACCGCAACATGGCCGACTTCGATGACGCCCGCGCGAAGTTGGA
>CALFYE010000021.1 GCA_937952145.1 uncultured Myxococcales bacterium | reverse complement strand
GCAGTGCCCACACCCGATCGATGAGCCGCGGATCCTGCGCCATCGCGGCGAGCAGCCGTGGCTTGGGATACATCGCCAGATAAACATTGGCGACCGTGGCCCGCGATCGATTGCGGATGAAGCGAAACGGACGACGGCTGCCACCATCGCTGCGTCCCAAGTAGGTACAGACGATGGGAGCGGCCGGACGCTGCTCTTGCGCGTACCACGGCGTGCGGTGGCGACACAGATAGCCCAGGTGCAGGCCGCGCGCCTGGCCGGCCTTCAGATAGGTGTCCAGCGTTGGATAGCGGGCTGCGATGACCTCAGCAGTCAGCCGCGTGTCAAGCAGGAACCAGCGCTCCGGCAGGCTCGGCAAGCCCAGCTCATCAGCCTGCACCTCGCAGGCCGGCAGCTCGCGCGGGCTCGGCAGGATCGGCGTGAACAGCTCCGCCGGCAGGCGATGCGCGCTCAGCGCTCGCTCCGAGAGAATGAAGAACGCGTTGTCGCCGGTCGCCAGGCCGCGGCGGATCTGAAAGAAGTCGCCAAGAGTCGGTAGCACGTGGTGCGCACGCGGCTCGGCCTGCGGAAAACGCGACCACTTGCGCTCGCGCAGGAGCTCGGTGGTCCCGACTTCGCGACACACCGTCGGTGCATCCAGGCGGCCGCCGAAGCTGAAGCGCACCGCGTGATCGGGCGGGGGCGGCGACTTGCGCAGCCAGACCACTGCCGAGGACACCAGCGCATCAGCGAACTGCACTTCGCTCGGATCGAAGCGGTGAATGTGCAGAAGCGTCACCTGCGTCAGCAGATAGCGACGAAGCTCAGCGCCGTAGTTCACATCCATGAACTCGCTGGGGATCAGCCAGCCGGCCAGCCCACCGTCGGCCATCCAGGCATGGCAGAGCCCCAGAAAGTAGCCATAAAGTCCAGTCAGACCGCCCGGGCGCAGGCCGCTGGCTTCCCAGGTCTTCTGCGAAAGGCGCGTTTTTTCGTCGGGGGACAGGTGGTGGTGGCGGACGTACGGCGGGTTGCAGATCAGCAGCGTGTGCTCGGGCACGGGGAGCGCCTGCGTGAAGTCTTGCACGCGCAGCGTCAGGCCCGCATCGCCCCACAGCGCAGCGGCCGGCTCGCCATAGTGCGGGTCGCGTTCGAACCCCAGAGCCCCGCTGATTCGCGAGGTGGGAAACACGGCGCGCAGGGCGGAATAGAACGCGCCGGTACCGAGCGCCGGATCGAGAAAGCGGACCTTGCCCCGCGACGGCAGCAGGCGCTTGGCGTAGCGCAGGATGTCCAGGGCAAGCGCGGTCGGCGTCGCAAACTGCCCCAGGCGGTTGCGCTCGGCCCGCGACTTCTGAGCATCCAGGGCGGCCTGAAGCTGCAGGCGCAGTGCTTCGCGGTCAGCGGCGGGCTCAGCCCCCGCGAGCTTCGCTCCGTCGGACAGCGGCTGGCCTGGGGTCGGTCTGTGCATCGGTCTATCGCTCGGTCGGGGCACGCGCAGGGCCGCTAGGCTAACAGAAACGCTGCCCGCCGCGGGGCCACGCCTGCCGTGCAAACCGAACGCGAGCCCTCGGGCTTGCGCGTCAAGGCTAGTCACCGGACCGACGAATCGCCTATCCTCCGCGCCATGCTTTCCGCGGTTCAGGAGTGGTTGAATCTGCTCGTTCGGTGGCTACACGTCATCGCTGCGATCATGTGGATCGGCGATTCCTTTCTGTTCATGTGGCTCGACAGTCACCTCTCGCCCTCGTCGAAGCCACGCGAGGGCGACGTGGCCGGCGAGCTTTGGATGACCCACTCAGGAGCGTTCTACGAGGTCATCAAGCGCCGCACGCTGCAGCAGAGCGAGATTCCCAAGACGCTCTACTGGTTCAAGTGGGAGTCCTATTCCACGTTCCTAACCGGCTTTGTCCTTTTGGGCATCGTGTACTGGCTGGGGGGAGCATCGTTCCTGATCGACCGCGCGGTCCGCGACCTGTCACCGGCCCAGGCGGTCGGCTGCAGCGTCGGCCTGCTGGCGGCGGGGGTTCTTGTCTATGACGGGCTGTGTCGGACGCCGCTTGTGCGCAGTAACCGCGCCTTTGCCGCCGTCGGCCTTGTGCTCATCGCCGCCACGGCCTACGGCCTGACCCACCTGTTTTCGGGACGCGCGGCATTCCTCCATGTCGGAGCGATGCTGGGGACGATCATGGCCAGCAGCGTCTTTCTGCGCATCATCCCCTCAGCCAAGGCGCTGCTCGCGGCGACGCATGCCGGCGGACGTCCCGACCCGGCGCTGGGTGTGCGCGCCAAGCAGCGCTCGGTGCACAACCACTACCTGACTTTGCCCGTGCTGTTCATGATGCTGAGCAATCACTTTCCCTCGACCTACGGCAGCAAGCAGGCCTGGCTGGTGCTGACGCTGCTCGTGGTATTTGGCGTGGCGCTCAAGATCGTGATGATCCAGCGCACGGACTCGAAGCCGCTCGTGTTACTGGCGCTTTTCGGATCGCTGCTCGGCGTCGTGATCTTGACCAAGCCGGCCAATCGCCACGTCGAGCTTTCGGGGACTCCGGTGCCGTTTGCGCGCGCGCAAGAAGTGGTGCTGACGCGCTGTGTCCCCTGCCACGCCAGCCACCCCACGCATCCTGCCTTTAGCGTCGCGCCCAAGGGTCTGATGCTGGACTCGCCGACACTCATGAAGCAGCACGCGGCGCAGATCTATGTGCAAGCGGTCGAGACCAAAGTCATGCCGCTCGGCAACCTGACCAACATCACCGAAGAAGAACGCGCGACGCTGGGCGCCTGGGTCAAGCAGGGCGCGGCGCTCAAGTAAGCGACGGAGAATCGAAATGGGAATCAGCACACACATCCTGGATACGACGCGTGGCCGCCCCGCCGCCGGTGTCGAGGTCACGCTCGATCGCCGCGGGGGCGAGTCCTATGTTCGGATAGGGACAGCAACGACGAATCCAGACGGCCGCGTCCCGGCGCTCCTGCCCGAAGGCGTCGCGCTGCAGCCCGGCCTGTATCGCCTGCAGTTTCAGGTCGGCGCCTACTTTGCGGCCCGCAGCGTCGAGGCGTTCTATCCGTCAGTAACAATCGAATTTTCGGTCAAGAACCCGAGCGAACACTTCCACGTTCCGCTGCTCCTGCAGCCGTTTGGGTACTCGACCTATCGCGGCTCCTAATCCGCGCTCGCCCCCACCCCTTTTCCGCATGAGGTCCCGATGCACATCCGATCCCTCCCCTCTCTGTCGCTTGTGACCCTGCTTGCTACCGCCCTCCCCGCGCTCCACATCGGCTGCGGCGGCGACTCCGGAGGTGGCGGCAACCCGACGCCAAATGCCGCCTCGTGCGACTACCGCCCGGCCGCTGGCATCCGCCCCACCCTCTACTGTCAGGAGTACATCGGCGACGCCACCGTGCAGGCCGCGTACAAGGACTCGTGCACCAGCGTCCCCGGAGCCCTCTGGGCCAGCGCTGGCTGTCCCCGCGTAAGCGCCGTCGGCGGCTGCAGCACCACCAGCCCCGGCATCACCGTCACCACCTGGTTCTACTCCGGTGGCCCCTACGCCGACGCCGCCGCGGTCATGAGCTCCTGCAAGCAGGATCCCAAAGCGACCTACGTCGGGCCATAGCCGGCACAAAGCCCAACCTGCCTCGCCATTCCGCCCACCTGCTTACCAGACGTTGACAGATTGCTCCCCTCCCGGAGTCCGGGAGGATGGAGCTGCAGAGGACACAAGAAGTGCCGCCGCTGGTCGGTCTATTCAGTATTTTTATTCATATATTTAGCAACGGTGTCCGGGGCGTGACTACTGAGATGTTTTAGAATGTCCTCTTGCGATTCCAACTTCAGTAACCAGTTTATTTTTGTCATCCTATCCATATTATCCCCAAAACGCTGGCATACCGTTGGAAAGCAATCCATACAGAACGCTAATAAGTCGGCGTCGCTAGGCAGAATCAACAGTATCAGGCGTCTAATTTCGGCAGTTGGAAGTGGAGTTGGGTCCGCGTCCGCTGGGCGCCCGGGGGCGATCTCGAGATAAATTGATTCATTCCTTTCTGATCTCTTTCCGTCTACATCGCCGGACAAGAATTTTTGTGCTTCAAATAAGTAGAACATTCCCGAGGCCAATTTTCTCGAATTTGGCCGGCCCTCACCAGACGCCCCATCGATTTCTATACTAATCTTTAGTTCGGGATTTCCGGGACCCAAATCCAATTTCAGACTGGTTTGTTTGATCAGGCCCAGAGCCGAGGTCTGGAATCCCTGGGCAGGTAGGGAGGACGACAGCGACCTCGCCATCCCCGATGTAAGCCAGAGATCCCTCATTTCTCCGTCGAGCGAAATCCGTTCTTTCATTGCTTGTAAGCGCAACTTGGTCAGCTGAGCCGGGAATTCATCGTCGCTGGGTAGGCATTCAAAGTTCTGGGAGATGTCAATGAGGTGCGTTTGGTGCCGTTGCAAAAGGCTAAATGTCTTCTCTTTAAATCCCAGAAGTTGTTTTGCAGATATCTGCTTCAGATCCTGATCCTGAATAAATCCCAAGGACAGACCCGCGGCAATCGCAGAAATGGAAGTCATCCGATCTGGCTCAACGATCGCTGCGGAACGTTGACGAGAGAGAAATCTGGCCGATCTCTGTATTTTATATCCGACAATCTCAGTAGCATAGTGTCGTCCAAAAATCGGAACCGCCCCTGTGATCGCAGAATACAATAAGAGTTTATTAACCAGATAAGACAGGCTAAATACCGAATCCAGCATAGAATGATTCAACTTAATCTGTAGTTCTCTATCACAAAACACGACCATAGATGCATATTCAAGGTCCGCACTAGGGACCAGTGCGCGCACCAGTTTGGCATAGGTTAGATTGGCGGCATCAGACTTGGATTCGTTGATTAAATATTCAATCGTCGCCTCGCTACTTCTGGGCCGTACCACGGCGAAGAGCGGATTGCTCGCTAAGGCCGCAGGCATACGCAACGGTCCTTGGATCTCAGTCGGAAATAGATAATCGACCTGATCAAAGAAGAGCCAACTCCGTCGGTAGTCGGCCTCATTGAACCACCCGAATCCATCAATCATGCACGCGTTCAGCATTGAATTGACGATCCTATGCGCCTTGCACCGCGATGTCCAAGCTCGAAGCCCGTTCCGAGCACCAGGGACAGGTCAGCGCTTGCAACTCCTCGCTCACTTTTCCAACGCGCAGTTAGCTGCTGCGCTTCCCCCACAGCGGAATGAGCTGCTCTTTGTTCGTCAGCGCATCCGCCAGCGTGTAGCGGTCCAGGCAGCTTAGGAAAGCTTGCTGCGCCTCAGCCAGGGGACGGATCAGACCGCAGACCGGCACGATCGGGCAGGTGTTGTGCTCGCTGTCGAAGCACTCGACGAGGTGGAAGTTCGGCTCGGTCTCACGCACCAGGCGACCGATGCCGATGTCCTCGGGCCGACGAGCTAGGCGCAGGCCCCCGGTGCGGCCACGCTGCGCCTGCACATAGCCAAGCTGCGTCAAGCGATGCGCGACCTTGCTCAAGTGGTGAAACGAGATGCTGTAAGCGCGGCTGATGTCGAGCAGAGACGACGGCTTGCTCTCGTCCTCTGTGGGCTGCACCGCCAGGTACAGCAGGATCCGCAGCGCGTAGTCGCTGAACATTGTGAGCTGCATCGCCCGACAGTTTATGCTGAGATCCCTCGATGCAGATCCTGGCTGTGCCGTACGCGCTCGCTCTCGTCGCTGCGGCTGGGCTCTGTCAGCTCCTGCCGGCCGCGCTGCGCCCGCTTGTGCTCGCGCTCCTGAGTGTGAGCGTCTACGCACTCTTCGGTGGCTGGCAAGCGCTGCTCATCGTTGGCCTACTGCTGGCGGTCTTCGGTCTGGCGCAGGCCATCGCGCGGACCGCACGGACTTCGCAGACTTCGCTCTGGCCCCGGCTGTTGACCGGCCTGGGCATCGCCTTATGCGTCGGAGTGCTGGCCTACTTCAAGTACGCCGGCTTCCTAGCACAAGCCTCCCGCGATCTCCTTGCTCTCGTACTCCATCGCGCCGCCGCGCCCCCCGCCGAGCCGACCTCCGCCGCTGTCCGGGGGCTTGCAGTGCCGCTGGGCATCTCGTTCTTCACGTTCGAGTTCGTGCACTTCTTGGTCGATGTCTACCGTCGGCAGATCTCGCTCCTGCCACCCGATGCGCCGCCACCACAGCGCCGCGCTGAGTTCGTCCACTTCGCCGCCTTCGCGCTGTTTTTTCCGACGCTGCTGGCTGGACCGATCAAGCGCTATCAGACCTTCGCCGCAGGCGGACCAGCGAGCCGCGAGGATCTCGCATATGGCCTGGGGCGCATGCTCATCGGGCTGTGCAAAAAGCTCATCCTTGCCGACAGCGTGGCGCCGTTTGCGCTGCGGCTGTGGGTGCCGGATCAGACGAGCCCTCTTGGCTTGTGGCTGGCGATGTACGCCTACGCAGCGCAGATCTATTTCGATTTTTCTGGGTATTCCGATCTGGCGATCGGGGCCGGCCGGCTCCTCGGTTATCGCGTGCCCGAAAACTTCGACTGGCCCTATCTGGCCCCTGACCTGCCGACGTTCTGGCGACGCTGGCACATCTCGCTATCGAGCTGGATCCGCGACTATCTTTACATCCCGCTCGGCGGCAATCGCGGTGGGTCACCCCGCGTCAGCGCGAACCTGATCGTCGTTATGGCGCTATGCGGGCTGTGGCATGGGCCAGCCTGGCACTTCGTGGTCTGGGGGCTGTGGCATGGGCTGGGGCTGGCGGTGACTCGGCTGTGGCGTGGTGGCGAGCGCCGAACGACTGACCCGGGCGTCGCACCGTCGCGCCTGCGAGCGCTCGTGGCTCGGTTGGCGACTTTTCACTTTGTCTGCTTCGGCTGGCTGTGGTTTGCCGCGCCCAGCGTCGAGATCGCGCTGCGCTGCCTGCTACGAATGTTGCGCCTGGCGTCGTGATCGCGATGTCGCGCCCTAGCGCTTGAGCACGGCCCAGACCATGTGCGGCGAGTGCTGATGCACCCGGACCATGCGCACCCACAGGAGCGTCATGTGCTCTAGGTGCAGCGCCTGCTCTAGCCCGCCGACATCAAGCGGCTCCCAGCCAAGCTCTGCGATCAGACCGCCCACCTTCGCCTTGGCCGCGCCATCGCGACCGCAGAACATCATCACCGGCTTCACGTCATGGCCCGGGAAGACGTTGTTCTCGAAGTTTTCGAAGCCATAGATCGTGAACGCCTTGACCACCTGCGTGTTCGGAAGCTGTGCTTGCAGGCGCTCTGACCCGGACGCCGCGCTGGCCAGCCCGTGACTCAGACCAGGCCCGACGGGATTGGTGCAATCGACGAGGATCTTGCCGCTGAGCTCACCCGACACTGCGGCCAGAGCCTCAGCCGCCGCGGCAAATGGCGTCGCAACGAACACGACCTCGGCTTCGGCAACTGCCTGGGCCGGCGCCGCCACCTGTAGCTGACCGTTGCGGGCAAGCGCCGCCTTGACGCTGTCCGATTCGGGTCGGTGCGCGGCCAGCGTGACCGTATGCCCACGCCGCTGCAGCTGATCGGCCAGCGCCGAGCCAACCTGTCCATAGCCAATGAATGCGATCTTCATGCTCAGCTCCCTCAGTCAGATTTACAGGTTGCTAGCGGCCGAGCGCAGCGATGACCAGCTCTGCCGTCTCAGCGCCCGAAAAGTTCTGCTGCCCGGTGATCAGGTTGCCGTCGCGAATGGCGAAGCTGCGCCACAGCCCGGCCTGCACGTAGTTGGCCCCTAGTCCCTTCAGTTCGTCTTCGATGCGCCAGGGCATGATGTGCTTGTCGCGCGGCAGGAAGCCCATGCCCCACACTGCTTCGTCGGCGAAGTCTTCCTCGACGTTGGCGAAGCCAGTGACGGTCTTGCCGCGGGCCAAGGGCTCGCCGCTCGGCAGCTTGGCGTACTTGAGGATCGCCACGCCGTGACACAGCGCCGCGGCGATCTTGCCGGCGGTGTAGAACTCGACGAACTTGTGGTGCAGGTCGGTGGCGCTCTCGAAGCTGAACATCGGCGCCTGCCCGCCCGCAACGACGATGGCGTCAAAGCGCGCGACATCGATGGCCGCGACCGGCTGCGTGTTCTCGACCAAGGCGAGGAGCCGCGGCGTAGCGATAAAACCCATGCTGATCAGGTCGGTCGCCGAGTAGCCGCTGGCGTCGCGTGGGTCGCTCATACCGTCGGCCTGGCAGGCACCACCGGTCGGACTGAAGACCTCGACCTCATAACCCGCCTCGACAAAGGCGTAGTAGGGGTGGGTCAGTTCGGACCACCAGAACCCCACGGGCCAGCCCGTTGTCGTCGAGACGGCAGGGTTGGCGATGACAATCGCGACACGCTTCTTGCGACTTGGGTGAACGATGTTGGGATCGCGCAGGCTCATGATCGACCTCCAGGTAACCGTGACAAATGGCAGGTGACAGTGAACCTAGAATCGGTCGCCTGACCCTTGTGTGCAATGCAATCTAGGTCAACTCATCGTTTCACCTGCTGCAACTATTGTCGCCCCCTGGCCTGCCTGGCCAGCGACGGTGAACTGCGACGGGTTATAATGCGCTATGCACATCAGCCTGCTTGCTTGTTCAGGTCCGGGCGCGGCGGAAGCGATTGCGGTTTCTGGTCAGATCGCGCTCCTGTCGTGGGCGCTGGTCTTCCTGGTCTTCCTGTCGGCGCTGCTGGTGCCAGCGCTGCGGCGACGGTTTGGTTGGGGCGGCGTGGCGGTGCTCTTCGCTTGCACGCTGCTGCATCCGGCGTTGATCTTCGGCACGCTGCGCGGTGACTGCGGCTACACGGCGCGCCTCGGGTCGCTGATCTTTCTGCCGCTGCACTTTGGGCTGTGCGTCTTTATCGTGTGGCGAAGGCGAGTGCAGGCAGCAGCAGCGGCCCCTAGCGGCGCGTAATCGTCACCACGCCTGGCTGCTCACCAGGACCCAGGGCATAGACGGGCGATCCAGCGCCGGAAAAAAGCTGCTGTTCTTCCAAGCTGTGCGTCACCCACAGCACCGGGATCGCCAGCTGGCTTAGGACCCCCTGCAGGCGCTGCAAGAGCGGCTCGCGCGCGGCGAGATCGACGGCGGAGAGTGGCTCATCAAGCAAGAGGGCCCGCGGCTGCGGCGCCAGGGCCCGCGCCAAGGCTACGCGCTGCCGTTCACCGCCGGACAGCGACTGCACGGATCGCGGCAGCAGCGGCTCGATGTCGAGCAGCACGGCCAGCTCGGACACGCGCGACTTCCGCGCGGCACGCGGCTGCGCAAACAAGCCGTAGGCCAGGTTGGCGGCGACGTTCTGGTGGGGGAATAGCGACACCGCCTGCATGACGTAGCCAATCTGCCGCTGCTCGGGGGGCACCCACAGGCGCGGTTCCCCGGGACGCTGACGCAGCAGCGGGCGCGCCCCCAGCTGAATCTGGCCCTCGTCGGGTCGCAGGTGGCCGGCCAAGAGATCGAGCGTCGTGCTCTTGCCCGCGCCTGAGGGGCCAAGGAGCACGCTCACGCCGACGGGCAGCGCAAGCTCGACGCGCAGGGTGTAGCCCCCGGGACGCCGCAAGCGCAGCGAGGCGACTAGCTCAGGCGCGGGGCCAGAAGGGGCCTGGCTCATGCGTCCTCGCCATGGGTCGGAGGGGGGGGCGGCGCGACCGATGAGCCGGCGGGCGGACGCTCGCTCAAGCGGTTAGTGAGGTAGAGCAGCGACAGGGCGATCCCCGACAGCACAAGCGCCAAGCGCAGCGCCTGCGCGTCGTGTCCGCCCTGCACTGCATCGTAAATCGACAGCGCGGCAGTCTGCGTGTAGCCGGGGATGTCGCCGGCAATCATCAACGTGACGCCAAAGTCGCCAAGCGCGCGGGCAAAGGCCAGCATCGTCGCCGCCAAGATCGGTCGCCGCGCTACCGGCAGGGCTACGGTCCACAAGCGCCGCAGCTCGGAAGCCCCCAGCGAGGCCGCCGCCCGCAAGAGCAGCGGATCGACCTCTTGTAGCGCCGCCCGGCAAGCTTTGATCAGCGACGGTACACCATGCACCATCGCCGCCACGACGGCCGCCTTCGGGGTGAAGGTCAGTGGGGCCCCAAATAGGGCTTCGAACAGCCGACCCAGCGGACTGTGACGGCCGAGCAGCACCAGCAGATAATAGCCCAGCACCGTCGGTGGCAAGGTCAGCGGCAGACAGAACAGTGCGTCGACAAGCTCGCGCCCGGGGAAGCGTCGCCGGGCTAGCAGCGCACCGCCGGCTACCCCCAAGATCAGCGACAACAGCGTCGCTGTCGTGGCCACCCACAGCGATAGCCACAGCGACTGCGCGGGGCCGCTTCCCCACATGCCCCCCGCCACCGCGCCCTACTGCACCTGATAGACGTAGTCGATGCTCATCGGCTGGCCGCGGAAGCGCGGGAACGCCGTCTGCTTTAGCTGCGAGCGAATGCAGACACCGATGTCGGCCTTATCAAAGGGCGACGGCAGCGAGATCGTCGTCAGCTTGCCCTCGCCACCGATCGTCACCGCCACCTTGGCCACGCCCGAGGGCTCACCAAACTCCATGTAGCACTCGTGGATGCGGCTCTGCACTGGGGCCAGGACCGAGTCGATCTGGCGCGGCGTCAGGCGCTCTGGCAGGGCGGCGTGCTCGGCGGCTTTCTTGAGCTCGGCAGCGGAGAGATCAAAAGCGCCCTTCTTGGGACACGCCGGGTCGCGCGGATCGGGGGTCACCGCGACGCGCCCCGTCGAGGTCGGAGCCGCAGCGTGGATCTCACCCGTGCAGCGGTCGTAGACGCGATGACCCAGGCCAGTCAGCATGATGCCCTTGAGCGCCGGGCCGGCCGCGACCGCGGGAGCGGGACCCTTCGCCGGTGCTGCTGTGGGAGCAGGCTGACCCGGCGCCGGCGTCACCGGTTCGCCAAACACCGAGGCCACGCGAAACACGTGCTGAATGCGCAGGCGGGGCGCGACGCGCTCGACGAAGCGATCGGCCTTCACGCGATCCTCAAGCGGGATCTCGTGCGTGGCCATCGGCGTGGTCACTGCCTTGCCATTCACCACGCGCTGCAGCGGGCGCAGGACAACGAAGCGCGACTCACCGCCGATCTGCAGCGGCTCACTGCACGCCAGACAGCCCGGGACTTCCAGGTCGACCTGCTTGGCCGTCGCGTCATACGGCGTGGTGTCGGGTTGCACGTCCGCTTCGGCCACGAACGAGTGGCCGCGCAGGTAGTCGAGCAGATAGGTTTTCTCGCCCTCGCACTGCCGCTTCTGCAGGCCTTCTTTTTCGTCACACCGCGCGTACAGCGGTTCGAGGAGCGTCGTCAGATCCTTGGCCGGGACAGCAGCTTTCACGAGCTCGTCGAAGCTCTGCACCGTCGGGGCGGCCGGGGGCGCAGCTGCCGGGGCCGGGGCCGCCTTGGCGCCCTTGCCTGCCACCGCGGGAGCGGCCTTCGCCGGGGCCTTGGCGGGCTGTGGCTCAGCGGGCTTGTTCCCAGCCAACGCCGCTGACGTTGCGAAAAGCAGGGGCAGCGACCAGCCCAGGATGCGCGACGCAGACGAGGACCCGTCGGACACACGACAAGACGTCAGAGAACGAGACTTCATGACGGCGGCATACCACGAGTCCTAGGGACAGCACAAAGGCAAAGACTCGGGGCTGAGGTCACTGCCAAAGCGACGGCTGAGCGGCGGTGAAGAGGGCGCGAATCGCGGGGGCGAGCCGGCTACTTGTGAATCAAGAAGAAGCGCTTGGCGCTGATGTGCGCGGGCGGTGTGGGGGCGGCTTCTGTCTCGGTATCCTCGTCGGAAATGGTCAGTCCCCGGCTGCCCGCGGAGAGTCCGCCCGGCTCTTCCGCAGCGGGACTCGGCCCGGGCTTTCCGGCCTTGGCGGGCTTTGGTGCTGGCTTGGCGACGGGCTTGCTCGCACTCTTGGCGGCTCGCTTGGTGAAGGCTTTTTTCGCCGCCTCGGCATCGGCGCTGATCAGGTTCAGGAGCTCGCTACTGGGAATCGGCCGCACGGCGGCGTAGGCGAAGATGTCGTCCTCGCCGAGCTTGAAATCGAGCGGGATCCACTTTTCGGCGTTGCTCGGGATGCGCAGGACCTGGCCGGGCTGCACCTGCTGATCGCCGCTCTTGGGGAACACCAGCTTGGCCGGCTCCGATGAGGAGGCGACGGCGATATAGACATAGGCGGGCTGATCGACGGTCACGCTGATCGCGATCTGATCGCCGCTGCGCAGACTATCGCCCGGCTGCAACGACAAGGCGCCCTTGCTTGCGCTTAAGGCGTCGATGCGCAGCGAAAGCTCGACGGGCTTGTCACGGACGGGGCTGGGGGCCGGGGTGGCGCTGGCCGCCGACGGCTCGGTCGTCGCGGGAGGCGGATTGGCAGAGCTGCCCCCCTTCTGTGGCCCGGCACAGCCCAAAAGCAGCCCGCCCAAAAGCAGACTTAGGCAGAAGGCGCCTCGGCTGTCGCAGAAAGTGCCGCGGCTCGGTTTGATGGTCCGCTGCGGGATGCCAAGCGGGTAGGTTTTGCGATGGTGCATGATGACTCCCTCCTTGCCACGTCCGACGTCTAGGGCTCACTGTCCTCTTGCGCCTGGCCTCGGCTGGCTTGCGCTTTGCCAACGCCCGCAAGCGGAGCCGCCCGACCGATGGGGATAAACGGCGCCCAGTAGTACGGATGTGGATGACTCTTGCGTAGCTGCAGTGCGGCCTCGCGCATGGCGTCGCTGCGGCCGCGTCCCTTGAGCAGATTTTTGTAGTAGCGCTCCATCAGATCGCGCGTCGCTTTGTCATCGACTTTCCACAGGCTGGTCAAGAGCGTCTCGGCTCCGGCAACCATCACGGCACGCCG
Source organism: uncultured Myxococcales bacterium (assembly GCA_937952145.1). Taxonomy (GTDB): domain Bacteria; phylum Myxococcota_A; class Polyangia; order Palsa-1104; family JAEUJZ01; genus JAEUJZ01. Next base: position 13,092 of record CALFYE010000021.1, on the reverse strand, counting down.
CAGGCCGTAGACTCCCTGGCCCAGATTGCTGACATCGCCGCGCCCGGTATCGCAGGCCGACAGCACGACTAGCTGCGTGCCCCACAGGTTCATGCCAGCGACCTCAAGTGCCGTCACCAAGCCATTGCCCAGCGCAGGATCGCGCTGTTCTGCCGGCAGCCAGGCCGCCGTCTCGGCGCCCGCCAGGACCAGCATCGATCCGAGGAGCGGATTGCCCGCATAGGCGCTCTTCGATCCTGCCGCAGAACCCGCGGTAGAGCCTCCGCTCGCGGCACCGCCCGTGGGTACCGTTGCTGGCGTGGTTGCAGTCGGTGCGGCGGGCGCTAGCGTCGCGATCGGTCCGCTCTGCGACTCGGGTGGACTGGTGTTTGGAGCTGCGCCCCCTGCCCCTGCCGTCGTCGGAACATCATCGGAGTCGAGCATCAGACCGCGCGCGGTATCGCCCGATCGGCTGGTTTCTCCGACGAAGAGCCCGTGGGTCGCGATGTGCAAGATGCCGGGCTGATCAATCGAAAGCAGCGCGCTCTTGCGAGCATCTGCGCCGTAGAGAGCCCGCACTTCAGCGCGGCGAAGCAGCTTTTCAAGCGACTGGGCTTCCTCCCGCGTGCCGGGCAGCGGCGCGACCTTGCCCAAACGCAGCCCGCGGAACAGGCCGGTGCTGCGCTGTGCCACCACCGTCCGTCGCTGTTCTTCGGGCGTCGAGCCATCGCTGAGCACCGCGAACTGCGGATCAGCCAAGAGCGCAACATTGGTCCGCACCTGGCGCTCCGGCTCGCGCAGCAGATCGCGCCCGGACGTTAGGTATGACAGATCAATCTTCTCAAGCAGCGGCACCGGCTTGCTGTGTCCGCGATCGCTCGGCAGCGGCAGCACGGCAAAGGGCACAAGGTTCAGCTGACCATCGGCGGCCAGATACCATCGCTTGGGTCCCTCCAGCGCATCCTGCATGGGGCTTAGCAAGAGCTCAGAAAGCTTGCTGGCTGGCGGCTGCCACTTCGCATCGGTCTGGGTCAGTGCCGACAGCAGTGCGGCCACCGCGGCATCGACGGCACGCGCCGGCCCGAGATCGAAGGCGCGGGGCTTGCCGCGCTCGGTGACAACCACTGCGCCATAGCGCACCGGGCCGCTTCCGGGTAGCTGCAGGCCGCGCGCCGCTTTGGCCGCAAACGCGTACTGGTGATAGGCCACGATCTCGATAAGCGCCGCACCGCTGGGCAGACGAGCCTGCACATCCGCGAGCACTGTGCCCGGGCGATAGCGCGAGAGCCGTGTGCGCAGACCGCTGGCATCGCGCAACAGCGCTTCTTCCTGCTGCTCTTCTTCGCTCTGAAGCTGAGCCAGCAGCTTCTGATACTCCTCGGCGCTGTAGATGCCCGAGCCCGAGAGCGCCAGATCGGCTCGCCGACTGCGCACCTCACGCAGACGGGCCAGCTTCTGCCGTTCTTCCGGGCCAAGACCTTGGTACAGCGCTCGCGAAGTATCGGCGGCTTCGTCGACCGATCGACCCTTGCGCAACAGCGCGGTGGTCGCGACGTGGGCCGCTACCTCGTCTTTGCCGACGAGATTCGGCTCTGCAAGCAGCGAGTAGGTGAGATCCTCTTCGGCCCGCAGGCTGCGCAGGAAGCGATCGAGGCGCTCTTCCCCCGCACCGCTGCCGGCGATGCTCTGCAGCAGCGCTTCATTGGCATCGCGAGCCGCCGCCAGAAGCTGCAGCGCGGGCGTGACTTCCCCAAGCGAGACCTTGACCGCCGCCAGCCCCAGCAGCGTCTGCGCGACATCGGGATGCCCAGCGCCCAGGGCCTTTTTGCGCAAGGTCAGAGCTCGCTCGAACAGCGTCGCCGCAGAGCGAAGCTCGCCGCGCGCCTGCAGCACCACGGCTTGCCGGTGCAGTGTGGCGGCAACTTGCGGATGATCGGCACCTAGCGTGCGCGTACGGATTTGCAGCGCGCGCTCGTAAAAGCCGTTGGCGCGGCTGACATCACCACGGGCCAGCGCCAGGTCACCCAGATCCGATGCCGTCTCGGCGACCGCTGGGTGCTGTAGACCCAGCTTGCTCTCGCGGATCTTGAGCGCACGCTGCAGTTTCTCCTCGGCTGCAGGCAGGTTTTCGGCGGCCCGCAGGAGCGCAGCCAAGCGAGTCAGCGTAGCTGCCACATCGGGGTGATCCGCGCCCAAGCTCTGCTCTTGCAGAGCCAAGGCGCGCACGAGAAGCGGCTCAGCCCGCGAGTAATCACCCAGATCTTCGTAGAGTGTCGCCAGCTCGAACAGACTCTCGGCCCGCCGTGGATCCAGAGCAGCGAGCTTTTTTTCCCGAATCGCAAGTGACTGACGCAGGCTTGCTTCGGCTTGCGGATAAGCACCGCGTCGGCGCTGCAGCACACCCAGATCGAGCAGCGACTCGGCCACCGCCGGATCTTCAGCCCCCAGCCGATTCCGGCGGATCGACAGAGCCGTCACGTAAAGCGGCTCGGCCTCGGCGTAGTTGCCCATCGCCACAGCGAGACTGCCGAGCGACTCTTTGGACTCTGCGACATCCAAGCTGCCTTCGCCCAGCTTCGCCGTCCGCGTCGCCAGCGCGCGCTGATACAGCCCTTCGGCCTTGGTGTACGCCGCCATCCCCTGATAGAGCTCTGCCAGCTGATGTTGCGTCTGCGCGACGCAGAGATGCGCGGCGCCCAGCGCCGATTCGCGGACTTGCAGCGCGCGCTGCAGGGCGGGCTCGGCGCGCGGAAAATCGCTGCGCAGCTGATACACCGCGGCCAGACCAGACAGCGACTCCGCAACCTCGGGATGCCCCTTGCCCAGCGCCTTTTCGCGGAGCTCCAAGCTGCGCTGCGCCGGGGCCTCGGCCTTGTCTAACTGGCCGGTCAGCAGCAGCAAGCCACTGCGCCGAAGAAGGACGCGAGCCAGACCTTGTCGCCCCGCATCTCCCATCCCTTGGAAGCGAACCTCGGCCTGCGCCAAGAGCTCATCGCTCTTGTTGTAATCACCCTGCCGAAACGCCGCTTCGGCCTGCACTTCGGGATCATTCGGGTCAGCCGGTGCCTGCCCAGCGGCACCGTCACCCGACAACTGACAACGCCCGGCATAGAATAGCTGGTTGGCCTGCTGCTGCCGCTTGCGCTCGGCCATCCGCTGTTCGATGTGACGAGCGACAAACTGGCCCGTCGTCTTGGCCAGCAGCAAGACCGCCGGCACATCGATGCGCTGCGCCACTGCGCGCAGCTCGGGAGGCGCCGCCGAAAGCAGCGCAGGGAGCCCGATTCCCCTTGGCGATCGCGGGCTTGGGCTAGGGACGCCGCTTGGTGGCTGGGGCAGACGGCTCATCGTCGAGGTGACGCTGCTTGGCACCCCTGCCGTGCCAGCGATCGACGACAAGACCGCACAGCTCTCCTGCGTGCCGCCGAGCAGCGTGACGAGGAGCGCCATCCCCCACCAGGCCGGGCGTCGCAGCCTGTTTACTTGCTGAAATTCCCGCATGGGTCATCCCCCGCGCACACCCCGCTGGGCCGTGATGTGCGACTTCAGGAAGGAACGAAGAACGGGAGCAGAGCAGCGCGAGACGGGGCTACTGACTAAGCGAGCGGACGCAGCGGAAGCCGATATTGATCGACACTTCATCCTGCGACAGACGACTACGCCCAGCACCGCGGCAGGCGTCGGCGGCGAGATCGAAGTTACCGCCGCGTACGACACGCATCACAGCCGCAACGGCCGCGGCCTTGCTGACCTTGTCAGCCTTGTCGGGCTTGGCCTTGCCCTTGCCTGCCTTGCCCCCCTTGCTCTTGCTACCCTTGCTGCTCTTGGGCTCTGCTTTGCTCTCCGACTTGCCATCGCTGGCTGCCGCCTCGCTATCCGCGCTGTCGTTCAGTGGATCTTTGCAGGGCGCGCGGCAGGCTGGGTAACTTTCGACGAAGCGATCGTGCACCCACTCTGACACATTGCCGCCCAGATCGAGCGCGTGCTGGATCGTGCGATCCTGCAGCGAAGTTCCGACGTTGGATGGCCCGCGAGCCAGCCCAGCACAGCGACGCTCCTCGGGGATCTCGGTGCTGCGGGCGAAGGTCATCTGATCGCAGCGCGCCGGCTCTTCCCCCCAGGGGAAGGTCGAGCGTTCGAGCCCACGGGCTGCCAGTTCCCACTCCGCTTCCGTCGGCAAGCGCTTCTCCTGCGCCTGACAGAAGAGCTGCGCGGCGCGCCAGCTCACCAGCACTACAGGCTTCTCGCCATAGCCATCCTTGGTGCGGAAGGTGACCGGCTTGGCCTTGCTCGGACCGGGGACCGTAGTGATGCCACTCCACGTCTCGCTGAGGTCGAGCAGCAAACCTTTGTCATCCTGCACAAAGCGCTTCTTCTGCAGCTTCAGCCCCTCTAGATCGTTCAACCAGTTCGCGAAGGCTGAGTTGGTGATCTCGGTCTGATCCATAAACAGGTCGGTGACCGTCACCGTGCGCTTGGGCTGTTCCCGCTCGTACAGAGCGCGCTTGCAGGCCGTTCCGCGCTCTTTGCAGAGCTTCATCGCGGCATCGATCTCAGCCGGCGAGCTCCCCATCTCGAAGCGGCCGCCGGGGATGAACACCATGCCCTCGGGCATCGGCACCTTGGGCCGCCTGGCCTCGGGACGACGACGCGGCGTGGGCGTCTTGCTGCCACCGTCGACTTGTGCGCCCATGTCGACGTTGCCGCGTCGCTTGCCGCCTTTGCCGCTGCGCTTGGCGACAAATACGATCAAGCCCACGACCAGTAGACCGGCCACCGCGGCCGCCGCCAGGATGGCGATGCGCTGACGAGGATCGGGAGGCTGCGGCGCGCGTGGCTGATCACCGATCACGGCCGTGATCGGTCGCCCAGCCTGGCCCGGATCGGGTAGGGCCAGGGTCCGCTGTACTGACATTCCCGCCGCCGGTGCATCGGGCAGGGCCAGCGTGCGCGGTGGAGCCGCCGGGGTGCCACTCGGCACCGAGGCTGCGTCCGTGGCCATGATGGTCTTGGCCTCTGAGTTGGCATGCGACACAGGGCGCGGGGCCACAAAGTTGCGCCCCGAGGGCTCGGAGGTGACGACCGGCAGCGGTCCCGTCCGCATCGCACCCAAGTGCTCAAGCGAGTCGATCACCTGACGCATGGTTGGACGCGCCTTGGGATCTTTCGCCAGGGTGCGATGTACGAATTCAGCCAGCTCAGGCGGCACCGCGGGCGATAGCTCGCGCAGCGGTGGTGGCTGCTTCGACATCTGCATGATCATGATCTCGCCGACGCCGGCGTTGGTGAACGGCGGCCGGCCGCACAGCATCTCGTAGAGCATGATGCCTAGCGCGTATACATCCGAGCGATCAGTGACTTCCGTCGCACCGCGGCACTGCTCAGGAGCCATATAGGCCGGCGTGCCTAGGATGCTGCCGGCCTGCGTCTTTAAGACCTGCTCTTCTGCGATCTTCGCGATGCCAAAGTCGAGGACCTTGGCCCGCTCGCCCCCCGGTGCCTCGGGGTCTTTGACCATGATGACGTTGTCGGGCTTGAGGTCACGGTGGATGATGCCGTGCTCATGCGCCGCCGCCAGCACCGACGCAATCTGGCGTGAGATCCGCAATGCATCGAGTCCAATCGGGCCCCGCTCCAGCCGCTTGCCTAGCGACTCGCCCTTTAGGTACTCCATGACGATGTACGTCGTGCCGTCAGGCAGGCGGCTGAACTCAAAGATCTCGACGACGCCCGGATGCTCGATGAGATTCGCGGCCTTGGCCTCGTTGAGAAAGCGCATCGCCACTTGCGCATTCTGGGCAAACTGAGGATGCAGCACCTTGATCGCCGCCTTGCGACCGATCTCCACGTGCTGCGCTTCAAATACTGCGCCCATACCGCCCTCGCCTAGCTTGCGCAGGATGCGGTAATTCCCAATGGTTTGGCCTTCAACGAGCATTGGCAGTCAAATAATATCGTAACCTAGAACACTTATTCTAGAACTGGTTCATGTTCCAGCCCACAATTCCAAGCTCCCCCCCTCCTCCCTAGGCCCCGACCGCTAGCCGGATCTCCGACGGAAATCGTGGCTCCGGCAAAGGAGCCCGGGCAATTCGCATAAATCTTTGAGATCGCAGCATTTTTTTCTGGCCTCCCAGAGCGACCGTGCTAGATTCCCCCTCGCCCCGCCGTTCAGCCAAAGCGTTCGCCCCCCAAGCGCTCGGCTGCCCGTCGGGGCATTTTTTTTGCCCTCAGCCCATGTGGGTCGCCGGAGCAGGCCCGCGGTCGCCGTATAATCGGCAGATCAGTGTCCATGCTCACCCCGGAGCAAGAGCAGGCGATCATCGATCTAGCGCTGAGGCGGCGCCTGGTCACCCCTGAGCAGGTCGAGCTTCACGCCCCGGAGAGCCGTCCGCCTGCAGCGACGGCAGATGTCCGTCGGATCTCGGCCCCCACGCCGCCGCCCGCCACGACGAGCAAGCGCGGCTTTCCGACGTATGGTCCGCGCGTCGATCGCCTGCGCAAGCTGGGCCTCTTGGACGACGCAACCATCCAAGAGCTCAACTCCGAGCTCCGCTCTTCCGAGATGACCACAGAGACAGCGGCGCTCAAGAGCGGCGAGCAGCCGCCGAGCGCTGGCTCCGCGGCGGTGCGCGTTCAGCTTCCCCTGCCGGAGCCTCTGCGTCGGTGGACGCGCTACGAGTTACTCGACGTCTTGGGCCAAGGCGGGATGGGCGTGGTCTATAAGGCCCGCGATCGGCGACTGGGGCGCATGGTCGCGCTCAAGTTCATCCGCTTGACCGATCCCAAGATGGCGCAGCGCTTCCTAAATGAAGCGCGGGCCCAAGCGCGCATCACTCACGACAACATCTGCAAGGTGTATGAGGTCGATGAGGTCGCCGGCCAGCCCTACATCGCCATGGAGTTTGTCGACGGTCAGTCCGTCCTGGCAATCAGCTCGCAGCTGTCCTTGGTGAACAAAGTCAAGTTGATGCAGGACATCGCCGAGGCGCTGCACGCCGCCCACCGCATCGGCATCATCCATCGCGACATGAAGCCACAGAACGTGCTCGTCGAGCAGAAAGCGGACGGGCGGCTGCGGCCGGTGGTCATGGACTTCGGACTGGCGCGCGATGTGCGCAGCCGGCTCAACCTCACTGAGTCGGGTGTAGTGCTGGGCACGCCCGAGTACATGTCGCCTGAGCAAGCACGTGGCAACAGCGGCGATCAGCGCATCGACGCGCGCACCGACGTCTACAGCCTTGGCGCCATGCTCTACGAGCTGCTCTGCGGGCAGCCGCCATTTGAAGGAAGTACCTCGGTGCAGGTGCTGATCTCGGTCATCAACGACGAGGTGGTGCCAATACGCGCCAGAAATCCCGCCATCCCCGATCCGTTGGATACGATCGTCATGAACTGCCTCAGCAAAGAGCCAGAAGGCAGATATCCAACGGCGCGAGCACTGGCCGAAGATCTGGGTCGCTTCCTGGCTGGCGAGCCGATCCACGCCCGCCGCCCATCGCAGTCTCAGTCGCGCCCAGGTTCGCTGCGACCGGCCATGACACCGACCCCCGCCAGCCAGCCAGCAGCGGCGATCACGCAGCGGCGACTACACGTCGGGATGGGCTCGATCTTGGCCCTCGGCCTGCTGGTCACTCTGGCAGTGCTGGTGGTGCTGGTGGTGCGTTACCGCGTACAGCGAGCATCGGCCCAGCGCACGGCCACCGAAACCCAACGCGCGGCACAGCTCTTTGCCAAGGACGTGCGCGAATTCGAGCTGTTCATGCGCGCAGCCTATGCCCTGCCCTTGCACAATATCCGTCGCGAGCAGGAGCACATCCGTCAGCGAATCGGACGCGTCGAGGCGCAGCTGCCGACGTTACCGGCCGAAAACATCGGGCCCGCGCACTATGCGATCGGCCGTGGACTGATGCTGTTGCGCGACTGGGAGGCCGCGCAGAAGCAGCTAGAGCAAGCGCTGGCCACAGGCTTTGAGACGCCGGAGCTGCACTTTGCCCTCGGGCTGGTCTACGGTGCTCGCTTCGAACGCGCGGCCGACGAAAGTCGCCAGAACCCAGACGAAGGCTGGGTGACGCAGCGACTTCGCCAGCACGAGCAAGAGTTTCTTCTCCCGGCCCAGAAACACCTCGATCTGGCCTTGAGCGGGAGCACCGCCGCGTCCGAGCTAGAGGCGCCCTCCTACGCCACCGCACTATCGCAGTACTATCGATCGCAGTTCGACAACGCGCTGGCCAGCGTCGCGCGCGCGGCCGCCGAAGCTCCGTGGCTGCCCGCCATCGCGGAGCTGGAGGCGCGACTGCTGCGCGAGCGTGCCACCCAGCCCACACGCAAGGATGCTGCGCTGTACGCAGCCTATGATCTGCGACGAGCCGCCGAGGCGCTAAAGCGCGCGATCGACATGGCCCGCAGTAACCCTGCGCTGTACATCGAGCACGCGCGGGTCGGTCTGCTGCTGATGCAGCGCCCCGAGCCCAGTGAGCCGAAGCAGCAGCTGCAGCAGACCTATGAACAGATCCTCGACTCCTGCCAGAAGGCGCTGGTGGCTCAGCCTGAGCTGGCGCTCGCCTACAGCCTCATCGCCGCCGCCGAGGTGACGCTAGCGGCTCGACTCGCGGATCGCGGAGAAGATCCACGCCCAGCGCTGGAGCGCGGCGAGATCGCGCTCACCGAATCCTCGCGTCTGTCGGCCAAGGATGCGCCGCTGTTTTTGATCGCCAACCAGCTGAACCTCGTGCGGCTACGCCACCTGGCCCGCCAAGGGCAGGACATTATTCCGTCGCTCCTCACCGCTCTCGACTGGGCTCAGCAGGCAACCAAGCTTTTCCCGAACTGGACTGCGCTATTTGAGCACCAAGCTCGGCTCTACATGATGCGCGCCGACCATCAAGCCGAGCGTGGGCAGGAGCCCAAGCCGGATCTCGAGCACGCTTCAGCCAGCCTGCGTCATGTGCTCGACTTGCAGATGCAGAGCTACTCAGCACGGACGACGCTTGGCCAAGTGCATCTGCGTTTGGCCCAGCGCGCCTTTGCCCGCGGGGACAATCCGCAGGCGGCGCTATCGCAAGCGCGCGAGCTGTTCGGCACGGTGCTCGCTGCCACTGGACATGCCGAAGATGTCGAGGCTGGCGCTGGCCTGCGCGAGACCTACGTGCTGGAAGTCGAGTATCGCCTACTCACTGGCCAGGAGGCGCTTCTCGCACTCAACGAAGGCCTGCTGCTTGCTCGACGCCTGAGCAGCGTGCACAAGCTGGATGTCGACGCACAGGACGGCCTTGCGCGCACGCTGATGATCCACGCGCGCCTCGCCTTAAGCCGCAGCGAAGATCCCGCCACCTACACCAACGAGGCCATGCAAGCCATCGAGCGCGGCCTCAAGCTGCGCGCCAACGACGCCGATCTGCTGGCGCACGAAGCCGAGCTACGGCTGCTTACCGCGCGACACCTGCATCAGCAGCATCGACCAGTGGAAGCCGAACTGCGACGGGTCCACACTGCACTGCAAGCCTCGCTCAACAGCAATCCACAGCGCACCGAGAGCTATGTGCTCTTGGCTCGCTATCACCTATTTTCCGTCGAGGTCGGCCCCCCCAGCGCCGCAGCCCACGCGCTGCAACGCGGGCTTGAGGCCAGTGGCCGGGCGCTCGATCTTTCACCCGGGACGGCGCAGGCTCTGCTGCTGCAGGGAGCACTCTTGCTTGCGCAAGCCGAGCGGGTCCGCCCCGCCGATCGAGTGGGGGCTGCTCAGCCTGCGATTGCCGCGATCCAGAATGCGTTGCGCGCCAATCCGCTGCTGCAGGCGGAAGCCCAGCCCGCACTCGATCGCGGTAACGCGCTGCTTGGCCACGGCAGCAAGAAGTAGCTGGCTAGCCGCCTTCCCCCAGCGCTACGCCGGCGCAAGGACGCGACGGATGCCGAGGCTACCCCAGCGCCCACAGAGCCAAGACGATCAGCCACACCGCGGCGAAAAGACCAGCCAAGACATAGGCGATGCGACGCTTGCTAGCTGGCGCGGATGGTTTCGGCTTGCTCACTAGCTTCGCTGGGGCCGTCGGGACCTGGTCACGGCGCATCGGGGCCGTAGCGTCGGTGGCCCTATCTAGTACGCGGGTCGACAGGTTGTCGGTGGAGTCGCCATCAGATAGTGCCCGCAGGATCGACGCGAGCTCCGATGCGAGCTCGCGCATCGTGGGTCGAGCGCTCGGCTCTTTTTCCAACGCGCGGGCGATCAAACGGACCAGAGCCTGCGGCGCATCGCTCACGAACTGGCTAAGCGCAGGTGGTGGCTCGCCAATCTGCTGAGCACAGATGTGCATCAGCGCGGCATCGCCCCGGGCCTCGGTAACAAACGGCGTGCGGCCGGCCAGACAACGAAATAGCACGCATGCTAATGCGTAAACATCGCTCTTGTCGGTGACGACTCGGTCGCTGCGGCACTGCTCCGGCGCCATGTAGTGCGGCGTGCCCAGCAGCTGACCGTTCTGCGTCCGCAGCATCGTCAGCTCTTTGGCCATGTGCTCGGGGGGCAGCTTGGCAATGCCAAAGTCGAACACCTTGACCAAGAGCCGCCCCTGCGGGTCAGCCAGCAGCATGATGTTCTCGGGCTTCAGGTCGCGGTGCACGATGCTCTTTTCGTGCGATGCACTCAGGGCATCCGCGACCTGCAGGCACACCTCGATCGCTTGCGTCAGGGGAAGACGACCACCGCTCTCGCGCAGACGGACATGCAACGGCACGCCGTCCAGGTACTCCATCACCAGGTATGGCAGGCCACTCTCTTGCCGCCCCAGATGAACGATGCGCACGAGGCTGGGATGGCCAATGATCTCTACCGCTCGCGCCTCGTTGATGAAGCGCAGGGTGACTTCACGATGCTTGGCGATCTCGGGATGCAGAAACTTGATGGCGACGCGCTCGCCGGTGTTCTTGTCGCGGCCTTCGTGCACAACCCCCATGCCGCCAGCCGCCAGCCGCCGCCCGACCACGAAGTGGTCCAGCTCAGTACCTTCAAGAGACGGCTCTTTCTTGCTATCGACGGACACAGGGATTGCTCATTATCGCACGCTTCACACGGCCGCTGCGGCGACAAATGCCCGACCGCTACGGCTTGCGGACAAAGCGCCGATCGTCCGTCGAAAGAAAGTCCTCGGCGGGAGCTGGGCCAGAGAAGCAGCCCGTCGGTGTCGCGCATTCACAGGTCCGCACCCAGCGCAGATCCAGACGCTTGTCGCCATCGATCGGCAGCACGCTCGCGCGGTGGATGCAGAGGTCGTCGACGCCAGCCCGCCCCCCGCTCTTCAGCTCGTGTAGCAGCGCCAGCGATAGCTCAGGCAGGGTGACAATCGCCAGCATGTGCGAAAACACCGTGCCCTTGCCCTCGCGAGCCGGCGCCGTGATGACGTAGCGAACCAAGAGCTCTTCCTTGCCGTCCTGATCGACGTCCAGCAGGGCCAGGGGCAAGAACTCAAACTGGGTACAGTCTTTGCGGATCGCAGGCAGCTCAGCCCGACCTTGCACCTCGATGCCCGCGTCGCCATCCACCGCGTGATTGATGCGCGGCGTGCAGCGCCCACCATCACACTGCAAGAACAGCTGGATGATTCCTCGCTTGCCAGGAAGTCGCTGCGCCTTGGGATGCGAATAGGTCAAGTCACTTGACGTAACGGGCAGTGTCTCTGACTCGATCTTGGTGGGTTTGAGTTTGCTGGCAAAGCTCTTGGCCAGCTTGTCAAAGTCGAGCGCGGTCTCTCCCGCCGGCTTCTTCGCCCACAGGATCGGCGTGCTGCCGAAGAGAAGCAGCGACAATCCCGCCCCAGCGAGCCAAGTTGTTTTCGTCCGCCCACCCAATCGCAATTGTGCTCGCAGGACCATGGACACCTTTCTACGGTGTGGTGTTGAGAAATACCTGTAGCTGCCCCGGCTGCTTGATCTTGGGGTAGCCGCGGCTCACTACCGCGAAGTCACTCTTGCCGTCGCTGTTCAGATCGGCCGCCGCTACGTTGCTGTCGCCGTACCCGAGGAGGTACGAGGGCTGTAGTGAGACATCTGCGAAGCCCTGGCCCGCCCCCAAGTTTAACAAGGTGCTGACGTGCCCCTGGCCTTCTTTCAGCAGGTGCGACACCACCAGATCCGGCCGGCCATCGCGGTTGAAATCACCAACCGACATCGCAAAGGGCTGGGCCAGCGTGGTGTAGGACGTGCGGGCAGTGGGATAGTTGGCCATGCCCTGGTTGGAAAAGACGCTGATCGCCGTGCCGCTCTGCGAAGTGGGGGTAAACACACCGCTGCCCACCAGATCGAGGAGCTGATCACCGTCTAGGTCAACCGCTTGCACTTGTGCATAGGCCCCTGCCCCCGTTGATAGCGTCGGGCGAGCCGTGAAGTTGCCAGCGCCATCTGACAAGAAGATGCCCAGGTTGCTCACCAGCTGGGTCGCCACCGCGCCCGTCGTCGTCTGGACATAGGCGATGTCATCGCGGCCGTCCTTGTCGAGATCACGAATCTGAACGTTGCCGAAAAGCGTAAACCCACAGTTGATGCCGAGAGCCAGGTTGATACCGCTCGCATTGGACTGGTACACCAAGAGCAGACCCGGCAGCGACGTGTTCGCATCCGACGCCACGACGACCTCGGGATCGCTATTTCCCAGCACATTGCCCACCGCCAGGGTCCGCGGCGCAGTCCCTGCCGGCGTACTAAACGGAAAGGTATTGTCGAACGTGAAGTTGCCCTGACCGTCGTTGAGCACGACGATCAAGAGACCCGCATTGGCGCTAATTCCGACGACATCGAGCTTGCCGTCGAGATCGAGATCCGCCAGCTGGAGATCGTCCATCGTGTCCGGCAGCTCGAGAATCGTTGGCAGCCCCGGCAAGCGCCCCGCCCCCTGATTGCGAAACACCGCCACAAACCCCGCCGTGCTGTTTCGCAGCCCCGCCAACACCACATCCGGCAGCCCGTCCCCATCGATGTCCCCTATCGCAATCGCCACCGGCTCCAGATTTGCGGCAAGGGTGTAGCTGTTGCGGTCGCGTGGGGCGAAGGCGATGCTGTACAGCGTGACCGACTTGGTGGTGTTGCTGCCGTCGGGGTTCTTCACGCCAAGGATCGCGGGGC
>CALFYE010000020.1 GCA_937952145.1 uncultured Myxococcales bacterium | reverse complement strand
GAGCCAGCTTGCGTGCTTGGGGGTGTAGTGAAATTCGATGCGCTGCGCGATGCGGGCAGTTCATCCAGTCGGCAGACCGGAGGTCGGAAGTCACCGCCCGATCTGCGATGGGTCGTCCGGCACGTCTATCTCGACGAACCGAGTCGTCCCAGCCTTGCCAGCGCGACCGCCGGAACCCGCGAACCGATCGACACCACCGACCGCCAACTGGCCAAGGTCGAAGTCCGCGCCCACATGCGCCGCCAGCGCTTCGGCCCTGGCAACACGCAGACCAAACGCGTCTACATCGACCCCTTCGAGGCACGACGCTGGACGAGCGGCAGGCCAGTGAAGGTTGTTATCGATACCACGCGCGGCAAGAAGTAAGAGACGAGGCTGGCTGCTGCATCAGCACGGCTGAACGCCGATGGCCCGCTGATGTATGGGAGGGCGGATTCGGGATACCTCTCGCGTCCGCGGGGCTCAGGGCTTGATGGACACCGTCACGGTCTACCGCTGGCTGCGTCATGAAGGTGACCATGGTGGCTGACGCCGCGCCAGCGGCTACGGCTGAGTGTTCTCGCCAGCTGCTGCAGGCACTGCCGCACAAGAGCTGTCCGGTGCGGCGACCACGCTTCACGGCAGAGGTGTCACAGGTTTTTACCCTTCAGCGCCGATGTGCGCGAAAGCCACCAGGCAATGGAAACCGCCGAGGAACTCCCCCCTTGACCCAGGCGCGGGCATGAAGCACGAGCACTGTTCAGACCGACAGAGAATGATCGTCATTCTAATTCCTAATTCCTAATTCCTTCACCAAGAGCGCGGGCTCGACGCTAGGTCCTCGGCGTGATCGGCGCTCTCTTCCAACGGCCCCAGACGATGAACGCGGCCATGCTGCCGAACACGAGGTTGATCGGGACCAAGCTAGCCTCGCCGTTCATGAGGTGATGCCCCGCGGCCAGCACCTGAATCGTCAACAGCCCCGCCGCGGCGAGGGGGGTCAGGCCAGGCCTGATCCGCGTCAGCGATGGAAGGAGCAGCCCCAGCGCGCCACTCAGCTCTGCCCCGCCGATGAAGCGCACGAGGCCGGGCGGCAATCGCCCGACCCACGCCATTGTCTTGGACAGCTCGGCAATCGGCATCGTCGACTTCATCACGCCGGCCATCCCGAAGGCCAGGAACAGCAGCACCTGAGCCATCCATATCGCGATCTGGATGGCCTTGCTCGGCGACTTCTCGTTTGCAGCACTCATGATCACTCTCCTGTTTCTGGTAGCGAGCTACGCCAATCGGCCAGACAGAACCTCGACCAGGCTTCGCGGACGTCTTCCCGAAAGTCGTTCGACGTCGCCGGTGGTCACATCGAAGGCACCAGTCGCCCACATTTCCTGGATCTCGGCAATCGCCTCGACGACGGCGGCGGGCAGACCCGCTCCCTCCAACCCCTGACGGTACTGCACGAGCGGCACCTCCACGAAAGCCATCGGCTTGCCCGAAGCCTTCGCGATCGCAGCCGCTCGCTCTTGGCCGTTCAGGGCAAAAGGACCGGTCGCCTGGTAGAGCGCGCCGTGATGCCCGTCTGTCGCGAGGATGCCCGCAGCCGCAGCGGCGACGTCGTCTCGAGACACGAAGTTCACCGGCGTCGCCGAGAGCGCCGCGTGCACACCGCCTGGCAGGACCATCTTCGCTTCATCGGCGAACGACTCCGAGTAATACGCCATCCGCAGAACCGTCCACTGCTTTGCCAGGCGCATGAGCACCTGCTCGGGTTTGAAGTACGACTCTTGGATGCCCAAAGGCTTGCCCGCGCGAATGCCCGTAGCAGAGACGAAGATGATGTGTCCCACCCCCACCTTGACAGCGGCCTCGACGGCAGCCGTGTGCTGCGTGGCGCGCTTCCCGGGGGTCATATCGCTCGATGGGATGATGAGCAGTTTGTCGAGCCCCGCGTACGCGGACGCCAGAGACTCGGGGTGGTCGAAGTCGCCGAACCGCGCCTCGACGCCGAGGGGGCCGACCTTGTCGCGACTGCGCGATATTCCGACGATCTGCGCCCCGGGGGCGCGAGCCGCGAGTTGTTTCACCACCGATGTGCCAAGGTTGCCGCTTGCTCCGCTGACTCCGATTTTCATGACCATCGCTCCTGGTTGAATCGCTGTGGGCTGGATAGATAGTAAGTATCGCTACCTTTGCGAATGCGTATCAACAAGCATCGATGTAAATTACTTTTGCATGAATGCAACAATCGATCTGGCGTTGGTCTCATCCTTCGTCGCAGTTGGCGAGACTTCGAGCTTCTCCATCGCAGCAAAGCGGCTCGGCGTCACGACCGCTACCATCAGCCGCAACATCGTGAAGCTCGAAGAGCTCATCGACACCCAGCTCGTTCATCGCACGACTCGACGGGTGTCGCTGAGCACGGCGGGACAGGCATTGTTCGAGCGGGCGGCCTCGCACATAAGGGCGGTGCAGGCTGCGCTGGAGAACCTGCCCGAACGCCACGAGGAGCCGGCCGGTACGCTCCGATTGACCGCACCATACGATCTTGGCGTCACGCTCCTCGGCGACGTCATCGCGCGTTTCATCGCCCGCTATCCGCAGGTGCGCGTGGATGCGGACCTGACCAACCGCAACGTCGACATCGTGGCGGAGGGTTTCGACCTCGCCCTCCGCGGCGAAACCGGCAAGCAGCGCGATTCGTCGTTGACCGTGCGCCGCTTGATCACCACGGACCTGCGCTTCTACGCGTCACCCAGCTACATCGCTCGACGCGGTAGCCCTCGGGTCGTCGGTGCGAGCGACCACGAGTGGATCCTCTTTGGCGCCGTTCGCAAGCAGCTCAAGCTGCCACCAGACTTTCAACCCCGGATCATCGGCAACGACTTCCTGTTCCTCCGCGAGGCCACACGCGCAGGTGCTGGCGTGGGGCTCTTGCCGACCATTACCGCAGAACCCCTCCTGGCCAACGGCGATCTCGTGCTCGTGCTCCCGCGTGTGCGACTGAACGCGGGCGGCCTGGTGATGCTCTACCCGTCCAGCGGTCCGGTCGCGCGGAAAGTCACCGCGTTTCGCGATGTGCTGGTCGCAACCTTAAACAGCGCTCGCGCTCAGCGACACTTGAAGGTCTAGAGGTCCTTGTGGGTCGCGATGCAGCGGTCGCGTCTTTGTCCAGGAATCACCCCCCGCGTCGGCCGTGTCCTCGGGTGGGGTCCTCTTCTTACGTGAGAGTTGGACTTCCCTTCTGGTGGGCGGCGTGGGCGGCGACAAAGAGGTCATGTCCCTCTTTATAGGCCTCCGAGGTCTTCAAGTACTGAGCGCGCAGAGGGGGACGATACCCCATTACAGTGATCACTTCGCACAGCAGAAAATAGCAGCCAAACATAAGCACAAAGTACAGCCCAGTTCCGGCGAACTTCGCCCGTGACCACGTCGCGGTCAGTTGCGCAGGCGCCGCCGGAGGGCCGGCCTGGAAGGCGTAGTGAGCGATTCCCTCCAACACTGCGCCCGCAGCTGTGAATAGGAGGCCCCCCCAAAACGGCCCTCCAGCCGCGGGACCAAAGGCCTGAAATGCACTCATCGCGACATAGAGCTGAAGTGACGCGTAGCAGCCGAACGCGACACCCACACTCCGCTGAACGGCAACTGATCAGAATCAGTGGGGGGAGTACTAGCGGAAGTTGAAGTGGGGGGAAGCGCCGCAGAGAGAGCGCGGCTCGGCAGGCGGGCTAGGTTACTTTTTGCCCGAAGTCGATGAGCTCAGCGCTGACGCGATCGAGCTGGGCTGTCAGGAACATGCCGCGCAGGTTGCCGCGACTGTGGCTGACCGTGTGATCCGCCCAGTACTGCAGGCCGTTGCCGGTCGATAGGACGCGGCTGGGGACGGGCTCACTGCCCAGGCCAGGCAGGCCGATGGTGGTCACCGGCTCTAGTCCGGCGCGATCCCAGGCGTACGGCATCTGGGTCAGCAGGGGACGCAGTGGGCTGTTCTCCCACAGAGCGGGATCGTCGCTGCGATTGAAGGCGCCGGTCTTGATGTCCTGCCGCAAGGTGTAGGCGTAGCCATTTTCGCAGGGTGCATTCGCCGAGATCAGGCGCGTCTTCTTGTCGACATAGATGACGTGCCGTTCCGGGATGATGTCGCCTTGATGAACGGCACCGACCTCGAACACCCAGTCGTCGCCTTTGTAGCCGACGACCTCGACGTGGAGGATGAACGGGCGCGTGGTGTAGCCGATGGTGTCCTTGTGCACCACGCGATATCGCCAGAAATCTCCGACGCTGATCGGCGGCGGATAGCCGGCGGCTTCAGCCTGGGTGATGACCCAGTGCAGGTCAAGGCTGGCGAGCTTGCTCTTTAGCTTGCTGAAGTCGCTGATCGTCTCGTCCTTGGTCACGGTGTACACGATGCTGCGCAGCGTCGGATGGAAGTACTGTGCGTGGTTCTCTTGGCTGGATCCAGGATCGCGCTCCTCGGCAGCGTTCTGCACCGACAGCGGCTGCGGTCGCCAGACCAAGTCGGGATGATCGCCCGTCGAGCGTCCCGTCCACGCACCGCTGCGCGGGTTCGCTTTGTCGCCGCGGATGCGATAGGTGTAGACCTTCGGCTTGCCCTCTTCGGGCCAGTTGCGCGTACCGACGAAGTCAGGCTGGACACCGTCGTCAGCAAACCAGATCTGCATGGTGACGTCGTACTGGTCGCCGCCAAGCGGGGTGTAGCTGCACTCATAGCGGTAGGCCGGATAGTTCCAGACCTCGCGCACGGGCTTTTTCGTCTCGGGATCGATGGGATCCAGCTTGGTGTCGAAGATCAACCCGCGCCGATCCTTGCCGATTGATTGCAGCACCGCAGAGTGGAAGACGTGTGCATCGTCGGAGCCAAGCCGACGAATCAAGTCGACGGGATCGCCGTTGTGGCAGACGGTCAGCAGACCCTTCTGATCCCCGACGCCAAAGCGGATACCGCGCACCTCGCGAGCCGCGTTCGGCTCTAGCTCCAGTACAGAGGCGGCGGCCCAGCCGTTGCAGTGGCCCCACCAGAAGGCTTTGTAACCGCTGGCCTGCTCCAGGCGCGAGTCGGCGAAGTTGCGCCAGTTCTCGAAGTCGCGGGAGCGCGGATTGGGCAGCCCGAGCGCCATGCAGTAGCGGTCGTACTTATCGAGAGGGCCGTTCTCGTTGTAGAGGTTGCGATAGTCGGGACGATCGCGACTCGACATCATCGGCCACCAGTAGCCCGACCACGCCTGGTGATCGGCCTCGCCCTGCGTCAGATAGTTGCTCATCCTGCCTCCTAGGGCACTCAGGATAGGTCAGATCTGCGCCTGCGCTCAATTGCTTGACGGCACGCCGTGACGCCGCACGGGGACCTAGACTCCGTGTCCACCCGACCTTCTACGCAAACGCTGCGGGTGCTAGGGTGCGCGCGATGCTTGTCATTCCGGTCGGTGGTTGTGGTGAGTTCGGCAAGAACATGACGGCCTATGTCGCGCGCGGCGTGCTGCTGCTCGCGGACTGCGGCATCCAGATGCCCGACGATCTGATGCCGGGACTAGAGCACGCGCTTCCCGACTTCGACGCGGTGGTGTCACGCTACGGCGAACCAACGGCACTGTTTCTGACGCACGGTCACGAGGACCACATTGGGGCAGTGGGTTATCTGTTGCGCCATGTTGGGCGCGCCG
>CALFYE010000019.1 GCA_937952145.1 uncultured Myxococcales bacterium | reverse complement strand
CTACACAGCGAGCGCGGGCCGGGCGCTGCCGCGCTGATCGACGCCATCGCCCGCGAGTATCGCGCGCTCCTTGTCCGCTCCAATTTTGAGAAATCGACCGCGCTGCAGGAGCGGATAGGGACGATGCAGCGGCTCTACATCGAGCGCGACCATTCCGCCACCGGCACCCCCAAGGTGCAGCAAGCGCTGTTCAACGATTTGCGCCACGCGCTCGCCAGCCACCGCCTTGGCCCCGTCGCCACGCGCTTGGGCCAGCAGCTCTTGGAGATCTTCGACCTGGAGCATGGGGTGTGGACTGGACGTCGGGTAGACGTGACGATGCTCGACTCACTCTTTGGCGCCAAGGACGAAAAGACCCTGAAGCAATTCGCCGACCGCCTGCCGAGCTCCGCCCTGCGCGAGGAGGCGCGGCGGCGCGTCATCCGTCTGCACATCGCGGCCTCTCCCTACCCCGAGGTGCGTAAGCACGCCGCCCAAGCGGAGGAAATCGTCATGAAGCAGGGCATCTATCCGCTCGACCTGGCTGTGCACCCGCCGGTGCGCGGCTGGCTGGACGCCTACCAGATGCCGGTGCGCGGCGTGCTCGTCCGCCAAGATGTCTGGAACCGGACGGCCCAGCTACTCGCCTACAGTGGTGCTCGCCCGCGTCTGTCGGCGCTGCCCGAGGTGAAGCTGCGCCGGGTCCTCTTGATGGATGTCGCGGGGATCTCACGCCCCGTGACGCTGTGCGGTCCTGCCAAGTCGCTCGACCCGACCCCTTGCGTCGCTGCCGGCTATGTCAAGATCGAGAACTCAACCGCGTACCTGGACCCTGGAGGCCGCTTCCGCTTCATCGACAACATCCGGATGCAGGATGCGGTGGACCTGGCGCGGCACAGCGGCCCCTTCACCCTGCCGGTGAGCGTCGCCGGGAAGCAGCTGCTCTCCTTGAGCTGGCCGCTGTCCTTCGAGAAGCCCGTTGATCTCATCTTCACTGCGCTGGATCGGGGAGCCTCGGGGCCCAACCTCAGTGTCCGAGTCGAGCGTCCGGCCAAGCAGACCCGGCTCGTCTTCACTGTGAATGGGCCAGAGAACTACTGGGCTGTCGTCGAGGGTCAGGACGCATCGTCATTCAAGGTTGAGAGCCGCGGTATGAAGGGGGCCGACGGCGAGGACGGCGCGGATGGTTACAATGGCGCAAACGGAGCCGAGTGCGGTGGCAACGGGGAAGATGGCACTGATGGAACCCCCGGTGGCGACGGCGGCGCCGGCGGCAATGGCGGAGATATCGCGGTCCAGGTGAGCTGCGATGGCGGGACGTGCGACGACCTGACCGCGCTGCTCAAGACAACGTTGCATAGCGTGGGAGCTCCGGGTGGCGCCGGCGGTCGCGGCGGCACGGGCGGCGTCGGCGGCAGCCATGGCCAGGGCCGCTGGCCGCAGTGGCACTACGATTCGAGCGGGTACACAGTGTACGATGATGATGGCTGCGCCGCAGGATTTGGGAACGGTGCTTCGGGTAGCAACGGCAGCCCGGGTCTTCACGGCGCCAAAGGCCGTAATGGCAGCATTCGCTTCTCAGTCATCGGCGCTGGGGCCATCGCACTGGAGCAGCCCTCAGGAGATCCGCCGCCCAAGGTGCCGACGCAGACGGAGTCATCCAAGGTGCCTACGCAGACAAAGTCGCCCAAGGTGCCGAAGCAGACGGAGCCGCTCAAGCTTATTCAGACCCAACTGGAGCAGGGCATCGCCTCCCAGCAGGGCCTGATCACCTCCTGCCGTCGTACCTACGGCGAGCAGGACGGCACTGTCACCGCGCGGGTGACCCTTGATGAGATAGGCTCCATAACGGACGTCCAAGTCGCCGGAGAGGGTACCAGCTTGGCGGTCTGCCTGAAGCGTGTGCTGAACTCTCTAAGCACCCCGCCCTTTGCCAAGGAAAGGGCGACGGTCGCGGTTCAGCTCCCGCCCATCGAGTAACCAGCGGCTTGCTAACCTCATCCGCCCGGAACCGCCCGTGGCGCCGGACCATGAAACCGTTCAGCTTCGGCGCGCCCTCCCCCCCGCTCCCCTTCCCATCTTTGAATTCGCGCTGCCATCGACGGATTCGCTGGAAACATCCTTCACAAGACGAAGTCGCCGCCCCCTGCGTCGGCGTCGTCGATCCCGCTGATACTCCGTCGAGGCCCGTGGGCGCCCGCGGGCGCTCTGGGCACAAGAGGAGCGGGCGACTCACCAGGGAGCTTATTGCGCCGGAAGGGGTGCAGCTGGCGACGACGAGAACCCGAGCTGTATCTCAGCGGCATGGAGCTTGCTGTCTGTCAGGCCAAGCTGCAGCCGCTGGGAAGAATAGAAAAGAGGAAGAGAGGACCCCATGGAAAAACATATGCACAACTGTGAAATGAAAAAAGGAACTCCCTCCGTGAACCGCAGCTACTTTCACATCGTCCGGTCCTTTTGGCCTGCCCTCTGTGCAGTCGTCCTCCTCGGCACTGCAAACACGGGGTGTGCCCTCTTCAGAGGCCCCACGACCTGGTCGGTGACCTCCGTCCCCGTAGCCCCGGCGGCGCCGATGGTCGCGCACAAGAGCCCGCGCACGGCGTTCATCGTCCTTGACCCCACCAAGGTTCCCGATCAGATCCCCGTTACCGTGGACGGCGAGAACCGCGGTGGCACGATCACCGAGGTACGTACGTTCGTGACGCGTGACCTCGCGCAAGCGCTCTCGCAGTACTTCGACAAGGTCCAGGTGATTGCGCCGGGCCAGGCGACCGGTGAAGCGCCCGCGGTCCTGGTAGATGTAAAGGTCGATCGCATGGAGGTCCACGTCTTGGGGCAGCGGGAGGAAGATCTCAGCGCCGGGCCCGTCTCCTTTGGGAAAGTCACCAAGAACGAGGGCAAGTTCATCTTCACGTGGGGGCTCGGCCTTCGGCTGCCGGAGTCGCAGGACTACGCGTTCTCGTTCGCAGAGAGCACGGAGAGCACGGCAGGAACGGATATCGGCATCTGCCTTCGCTCTGCGCTAGAGCGGGCCGTCAACAACTTCCTTTCGCGATATGCCAGCGAGCACGTCGCAGAGAAAGTGCGTTAGCCGGATGGTAGCGTCCCTGGAAATGTGCAAGTCGCAGTCGGCGGCAGCGCTGTCCCGGATAAACTCTTCTTTGCCGTGTTCTGTACTATAGGATGAGGTGCCGCAACCCAGCGGTACCCGCAGACCCGCCTCAGCCCGCATCGCCGGACCGCTATTTCACGATGGACGCCCGCCACGCCTCCGTCGAGAACTTGTAGTCCTGAGCCATGCTGGGAATGGCTAGGGGAAACGGATGGGGAACTCGGGCAGGTAGCACGCCGCATTCCTGCATCTGCTCCCGCGCAGTGCACAAGCACGCCGCCGTCTTCGCTCTAAGTTACGTCTCAAGAAAGGAATTGCCGAAATTGAGTTGATAGGTACCCCCTAGGCGCCTATCTCGGGACCTGATATACTTAGTCTGGAATCTGTAGTCCGAGGGACACCCAGCGCAGCACGCCTCAACGGTCTACGAAAAGAGGCAATCGCCGATGACCAGCCTGGAGTGGGAATGCTCAGCGGATGCACGTCAGATGCTGGCGGCGGCGTGCAATTGCGTTACGAAGGAAGCCCTGTGGAAATTGGTCGCAGTCCTTGGGCGCGCGTTTTGCGCACGTACGCACTACACCCTGGCGCTGGCTACTGAAGCGGCCGAGCAAATCGCTTCCGGAGCTGGCGATCCGGTGGCGCTCAACAATCGATGGTTCGCCGCCTTCGGAACCGGAATGTACCTCGAAGACGCAGGGGATGCCGCCGAGGAGATGCTCGAGGCGGCTCACCAGCACCTTGAGCCACAAGAGCTGGCCGACATCCTGCGGCAGACTTTGGGAAATCCGCTCTGAGCAACTCGGTTCGGCTGCGCGAGCCGAGACGCAATCGAGCGGCGGCGCCCTCTGCGACCGCAAGCGCTCGTCCTTGATGGCGGAGCCTCGCTAACGTGTGCGCTCGCGTTGTCGGAGGACCTCCTTGGCCGTGTCGGCGAACAGCTTGAGCGGCAGCGAGCGCTGCGCGTGGCTCGGGTAGTAGAGGAAGAAACCCGGCACCGTGGGCGCGTAGGCCGCGAGCACGGTTTCAAGCGTGCCTCGTCGAAGCTCATCGCGCACGGCGGGCTCCGCCGTGTACGCGAGGCCGAGGCCGAGTCGGGCCATCGCCACGCACAGAAGTCCTTCGTTCACGACTACGCCGCCACGCACGGGGATCTCCCACGTCTTGCGGCCGCGCTCGAGCTCCCACGCGTAAAGCGCCCCGTTCGTGCGGCGGAAGGTGATGCACTCGTGGTCGAGCAGATCCTCGGGCCGCTGGGGGCGACCGCGCTTGGCGAAGTACTGGGGCGCGCCCACGATGACGAAGCGGTGGGGCTCGGTCAGGCGCAGCTGAACCATGTCGCGCTCGATGGCCTCGCTCAGGCGAACGCCGGCGTCGAAGCCGCCCGCGACGATGTCTACGAAGCGGTCGTCGGCGACGATCTCGACCTCGACGCGCGGGTGCCGGGCGCGAAACTCCGGCAGCACCGGCTCGATGATGAGCGGTATCGCCCCATGGGGAACGGAGAGCCGCAGTCGCCCCACGGCCTCACCGGGCTTGGCGGAGACGGCCAGGAGCGCCGCCGCGGTCTGGGCGAATGCGGGACCGACGTGGTCGACGAGCTGCCGCCCTGCCTCGGTGAGCGCCACGCTGCGCGTCGTGCGCTGGACGAGCACCACATGGAGCTGCTCTTCGAGCTGCCGAATCGACTGGCTCACCGCGGACCGCGAGACGCCAAGCTCGCGCGCCGCGCTGGTGAAGCTCCGGGTCCGCGCGACCGCGAGCAGCGCCTGAAGCTGAACGAAAGGGACGGTGTCCATGGCAGGACTTCATCCTACGCCAGAACCGTGAGGGCATTGTCAAGTTGAGCTAACCAGCCCATGCAGAATCGCGCTCTTTAAAATCGTGCTGGAGAGGCGCAGGGTTTAATCAGAACAAAACGAAACGAAAGGAAAGCCGATGCGCGGAACTGTCTTATATGGCCCCGGCGACGTCCGGTTCGAAGAACGGCAAGACCCGAAGATCCTCGCGCCCACCGATGCCATCCTCCGGCTCGCGGCCACGTGCGTGTGCGGCTCCGACCTGTGGAGCTATCGCGGCATCCAGGCGGTCACGCAGCCGACGCCGATGGGCCACGAGTACTGCGGCATCGTCGAGGAGGTCGGCGGCGCGGTGAAGACCGTGAAGCCGGGGCAGTTCGTCGTGGGCTCGTTCGCCGCCTCCGATAACACCTGCTCGCACTGCCGAGCGGGTTACCAGAGCTCGTGCGCGCACCGCGAGTGGATGACTGGTGCGCAGGCGCCCAGGCTCCGCGTGCCGCTCGCGGACGGGACGCTGGTGGCCACGCCCGAGGTGCCGTCAGACGACCTCGTCCCGAGCCTGCTGGCGGTCTCCGACGTGTTCGGCACGGGCTGGTTCGCCGCCGATGCGGCCAACGTGAAGACCGGCGCGACGGTCGCGGTGGTGGGCGATGGCGCGGTGGGCCTGCTCGCGGTGCTCTCGGCCAAGCAGATGGGGGCGGAGCGCATCATCGCCATGAGCCGCCACACCTCGCGGCAAAAGCTCGCGCGTGAGTACGGCGCAACCGACATCGTCACCGAGCGGGGTGCTGCGGGCATGGCGCGTATCAAAGAACTGACCAAGGGTGTCGGCGCGGACTCAGTGCTGGAGTGCGTAGGCACGCAGGAGTCGATGCAGCAGGCGATCGGCGCGGCGCGACCCGGCGGCTTCGTCAGCTACGTCGGCGTACCACACGGCGTACAGCTCGACGGCGCGGGGCTATTCTTCTCGCATGTGCATCTGCACGGCGGGCCGGCGCCGGTGCGCAGCTACCTGCCGAAGCTCATCGACCTGGTGCTCCAGCGCAAGGTGGACCCCGGCAAGGTCTTCGACCTCACGCTGCCCCTTTCGCAGGTCGCGGAGGGCTACCGCGCGATGGACGAGCGCCGTGCCATTAAGGCGCTGCTGCGCCCGTGAAAGGAAGACGCCATGAGCACCAATGACAAACCGCAAAGGGTCGCGGACCTTGCCCCGAAGCTCGTTGAGCTGACGAGCAACATTTTGTTCGGCGACGTCTGGGAGCGTCCGCAGCTCAGCAAGCGTGACCGCAGCCTCATCACGTGCGCGGCGCTCGTCGCCCTCGGCCGGACGGAGCAGATGGACTTCCACTTTCCCAAGGCCATCGAGAACGGCGTTACGCAGGAGGAGCTCGTCGAGCTCATCACCCACCTCGCGTTCTACTCGGGCTGGCCGACCGCGTTCAGTGCTGCAAATCGCGCGCTCACGTTATTCTCAAAGAAGGAGACTCCATGATTCCTATACGCAAGCTCGGGCAGGGACTCGAGGTATCGGCCGTCGGCTTCGGCTGCATGGGCCTCAACTTCGGCCTCGGCGCCGGCGTTGACAAGGCCACGGCCATCGCGCTCATCCGCGAGGCGTTCGACGCAGGCGTCACGTTCTTCGACACCGCCGAGGCCTACGGGCCGTTCACCAACGAAGAGCTCCTTGGCGAGGCAGTCGCGCCGTTTCGCGACAAGGTCGTCCTGGCGACGAAGTTCGGGTGGAAGAACGGCAGGACCGCCGAAGGCACGGACAGCCGGCCCGAGCGGATTCGCGCGGTCGCGGAGGCGTCGCTCAAGCGCCTGCGGACCGACCACATCGACCTCTTGTACCAGCACCGCGTCGATACGAGCGTGCCGATGGAGGACGTCGCGGGTACCGTGAAGGATCTCATCGCCGAGGGGAAGGTCCGCCACTTCGGTCTCTCCGAAGCGGGGGCGCAGAGCATCCGCCGCGCCCACGCGGTGCAGCCCGTCGCGGCGCTGCAGAGCGAGTATTCGCTGTGGTGGCGCGAGCCCGAGAAGGAGATCCTCCCGACCCTTGAGGAGCTCGGCATCGGCTTCGTACCGTTCAGCCCACTCGGCAAGGGCTTCTTGACCGGCACCATCGATGAGACCACGAAGTTCGTCGAGGGCGACTTCCGCAACATCGTCCCGCGCTTCACTGCCGACGCGCGCAAGGCAAACCAGGAGCTGGTCGCTGCCATCGGCGCGATCGCGACGGCCAAGGGCGTGACCTCAGCGCAGGTTGCTCTCGCCTGGCTCCTGGCGCAGAAGCCGTGGATCGTCCCCATCCCCGGCACCACGAAGAGCCACCGTCTGAAGGAGAACCTCGGGGCTGTCAGCGTCTCGCTGAGCGCGGAGGAACTGCAGCGCATCCAAGACACCGTCGCGAAGATCGAGGTCCAGGGCGCCCGCTACCCGGAGGCGTTCGCGAAGCTGACGGGGCGATAGGACAGAGGCATTCCCCACGTGACCGTGAAGAGGTACGCAGGAGTCTGACGAGCAATAGAGACACCTGCGAATGCCGGAACCGACGCAGCGGCGCACTGGGCAGGTGGGGAGACTGATTTGGTGCCTCATTGCCTTGTTCAGGGGTGCACTTGATCGCAGAGGTATGCGTGCAGCGGTGTCTATTTGCAAGGGGAACGGCTGGTTCATTCAGAACTGTTCCATACCTCGATGCCGTGTTGCCCATTCAGTTCGTGGCGGAGGAGATTCCGCCCCAGGCTTTTCCAAGGGGCCAGTGGAAGCGCTGCAGCGCGCCGCCTAGGCCCGCTTGGCACAGGCGGCAAATCCGCTCTTGTCGACCAAAGGCCGGTCCGACCAGCCCGGAGCGGACCCCGACGCCGCTCGACGACCAAGTTAGCAGGGGCCTGGCCAACGTTCTCGCGCCCCATATGCATACCTCAGATATATGCAGCGCGAGGGCACAATAGGTGCATGGGCGGGCGGCCGAAGGACTATACCTACACCAACGGCCACACTGGCTAAGTTAGCGAGCCACCGACTCAGACAGGAATGCGCCGCGCTGTCTGGCCATCAGCCTCAGTCATGTCCGGGGCGTGAACGCATACTGGAATTCTTCATGGTAAGATAGCGGTGAGATGTGATGGCGATGGAACTTCAATCGATTACCCTGGCCCGAGTGTTCGAACGGCACGCTGCTCCTCAAGTGTGGGCTACCTTTGGCACCTATCCCGGACTATCGGAAGCCCTTGAACAGCTGGTTCGTGGCGGACAAGCCGGCTGGCCGCAGATTCAGCTCGCACCGGAGCAGTTTGTGGCGTTCCTCGCTAGGAACCTGCCACCGGAGGCCGCGGGTCCGCGACAGCTGGAGGAGCTGCGAACGCGCGATCTATACCTTGTGTGCGCATTCGAGCTGCGGCATCCCGTTGCCCAGCTAATAGTCGAGACCGAGTACATGCCCAAGGTGCAAGAGGTATTGCTCCGCCTGAACACACCGGAGTCGCTGATCGCCGACATCAAGCAGGGCCTGTGCACCCGCTTGATAGAACGGCAGGACGCCGCTGTCGTTCGCCGGGGATACTCGGGGCGCGGTGACCTCTCGGGCTGGTTGTGCACTTGTGCGGTGCGTGAGGCCAGAGCGTCGCAAAAGGGCTCAA
>CALFYE010000018.1 GCA_937952145.1 uncultured Myxococcales bacterium | reverse complement strand
TCCCTACACGACGCTCTTCCGATCTCAAGCGACTGCGCGAGATCGCCGATGCCGCCGTGGCTGCGGCGCAGCAGCAGGTCGCCGCCACGTTCGTCCAGAACGCCGTCGAGCAGGGGTTGCGGCTCTTGCAGGCTGTGCCCTCGTGGGCGCTGGCCAAGGTCGGCCGTGCCCCGATGGAACCCCCCGCGCCGATTCCCGAGGTCACGCAGAGCGCGCGCTCGCTATTCCGTGACCTATCGGCACGGCGCTACTTTGCGAATGTGCTAAATAGCTTCGACAAGAAATGGCGCGAGGCCACGCCCTAAAACAGACGCCAAATACCCCCCAAGAGGTCCCATTGTCAGACGAAACTCCCGTCCCCAAGAAGTCGTCCTCCTCTCCTCCCAAGTCGAAAGCGGCGCGGTCGAGCAAGCCGCCGGCGAAGTCCTCCCCCAAAATGTCGTTGGCCAGTACCGGGTCTGAACGCCCTGGGTCTGAACGCCCAGAGGCTGCCGCGTCGGTGGATCCGGCGAAAGCCCAGGCCGATGCTCGCTCGCGGGAGAAGGCGCTGTGCGCGGCGCAGGCCGCGATCGACAAGAAGGGTCTTGGGCCGGTCCTCTTGGATCTGCGGGAACAGAAGAGCTACACCGACTATCTGCTGGTCGTTTCCGGACCCGGTCCGCGTGCGACTAAGGCGGTGGCCGAGAGTGTGCAGGAGACGATGGCGGAGCACGGCTATCGCGCCATCGGCGTCGAAGGCGTGCGCGAGGGGCGCTGGGCGCTGCTCGACTACGGCGACCTCGTCGTCCACGTCTTCGATCATCCGCTACGCGAGTTCTACGATCTGGAAGGGATGTGGTTCGACGCGCCCAAGCTTGAGCTACAAGTGCCGCCCGAGCAGCGCATTGTGCCGGGGGCTCTGTCCTACGCCGACGAAGCGGGCGAAGGATACGGGCTGTCAGAGTAAGCGGGGAAGTGAGGCGGCGCGGGCTGGCCGCCTAAGATCGAAGCGGGGGATCGGCTACTTGGTCTTGTGCTTCTTGATGTAGTCGATGGCATCGCCGACAGTCTTGATCTGCTCGGTATCCTCGTCGGGGATTTGCATATCGAAGGCTTCTTCTAGCGCGAGCACAAGCTCGACGACGGCCAGCGAGTCGGCCTTCAGGTCGTCGATAAAGCTGGCCTCGCGCTTGACCTTTTCGGCGTTCACTTCCAGCTGTTGGCAGATGATCTCTTTGACCTTTTTCTCGATATCTTCGACGGACATTGCTGTCTCCCGTTGCCAGGGTTGTTCGAGTGACGAAAGAACTTAGAGCATGTAACAAGAGCCCGCGCGTTTGGTAAAGCGGGATTCGCTGGCGCGGCACTAGGTTCTTGCTGGAGTTTCCGAGGCTGTGTACGGATGGTCGGGGGAGTCGGTGGTCGACGGGCCTATCAGCCGATCATCAGGCCGCCGTTGACGCGCAGGACTTGGCCCGTGATGTAGCCGGCCGACAGAGAGGCCAGGAAGGCAACCGCCGCCGCGACATCTTCCGGCTTGCCGGTGCGACCCAGCGGGATCTGCGCGCTGAGCTGCTTGCGCATCTCGTCGCTGAGCGTGGCCCGCGTCATGTCGGTGTCGATATAGCCGGGCGAGACCGCGTTTACGGTAATGCCGCGCGAGGCGAGCTCCCGAGCCAGCGTTCGGGTGAGGCCGAGGATGCCCGCCTTGGCGCTGGTATAACTGACCTGACCGGCGTTTCCAGTCTCGCCAACCACCGACGTAAGGTTGATGATCCGCCCGCTCTCTTTGGCTTTGAGCAGGAGCCGCGACGCCGCGCGGCAAAGGAAGAACACCGACGTCAGGTTGGTGTTGAGGACGCGCATGAAGTCCGCGGTCTTGGTGCGTAGTAGCAGTCCGTCGATGGCGATGGCGGCATTATTGACCAGCACGTCCAGGCGGCCTTCACGCTCGCCGATGCTCTTGATGGCTGCCTCAACTGCGGCTTCATCAGCGACGTCAAACTGGGCCAGCCGGCCGTGCTCGGGGCCACCGATCGCGGCCAGGGTCTCTTCGGCGGCAGTCTGGTTGCTCTGATAATTCAGGATGACGAACAGGCCGTCTCGGGCCAGCGCTTCGGCGATGGCGCGACCGATGCCGCGCGAGGCACCCGTGACCAATGCGACACGGCGGACCGGAGCCGAGCTCTCTTGGGCTGTCATGATGTTCTCCGAAGGGAAAGCGGGGGGATTCGGGGATTTCTTTACGCCGACTTGTCCGCGGCTAGCGGTCGCAGCGCATCTAGATCGGTGGGGCTGCCAAAGGCGTGCAGGGGGACCGCAGGCAGGATGCGCTTGATCATGCCGCTGAGCACGCGCCCGTGACCCACCTCGACAATCGCGTGGGCTCCGAGGGCCGCCAGCTTTTGCACGCATTGCTCCCAGCGCACCGTGCCGGCGACTTGGCGGACCAGGCGGCTGCGCACCGCTTCGCCATCGTCTGAAAAATCGGGATACGGTTCGGCATCGATGTTGGCGAGCACGGTGCACTGCAGGCGGGCGATCGTCACGCTGCCTAGCTCGCGGGCCAGACGGTTCGCCGCCGGTCCCATCAGCGCCGAGTGGAAGGGGGCGCTCACCGGTAGAAGTTTGACCAGGCGACTGCCTGCCGCCTTGGCCAAGGCGACAGCGCGCTCGATGGCGGGACGATGGCCCGAGACGACGATCTGTCCCGCGCCGTTTTCATTCGCCGGCTGACAGAGCTCGCCATCGGTGCTGGCCTGCGCGCAGATCTGCACGACCACGTCGGACGCGAGGCCGACCATCGCCGCCATCGCGCCTTGGCCTTCGGGTACCGCTTCCTGCATGAACTGGCCGCGCAGGTGCACCAGGCGGACGGCATCCGCGAAGCGCAGCGCACCGGCTGTCACTAGTGCCGAGTACTCGCCCAGTGAATGGCCGGCCGCCAGCGCTGGGCGTAAGCCTAGCTCGCGCGCGAGCACCGTCGCAGCAGCGACCGAGGTGAGGAGGAGGGCCGGCTGCGTCCACTGCGTCCGCATGAGCTCATCCTCGGGCCCTTCGAAACACAGACGGCTCAGCGAGTGCGAGAGCGCAGCATCAGCCTCGTCGTAGAGCGCGTGCACGTAGGGGTAGGCGTCGTAGAGCGCGCGTCCCATCCCTACCTGCTGCGAGCCCTGGCCGGGAAAAACAAAGGCAAGCATCGTTGTCAGTGCTCCACTCGGTCGAGGATTGGGCGTTACCAGCGCACGACGGCTGCGCCCCAGGCCAGACCCGCACCCAGCGCACAAAACAGCAGGCGATCGCCTTTTTTGATGTGACCATCGCGCACCGCTTCATCGAGCGCGATCGGCACCGACGCCGACGAGGTGTTCCCGTAGCGATCGATGTTGATGTAGAAGCGCTCCATGGTCACTCCGAGGCGCTGCGCCACGCCTTCTAGGATGCGTAGGTTCGCCTGGTGCGCGACGATCAGATCGATGTCGCTGGCCTTGAGCCCCTGGCTACCCAGGGCGGCCAAGCAGGCCGAGGCCAGGTTGCGCACAGCATGGGTGAAGATCACCTTGCCCTGCATATGAATGAAGTGCTTGCCGTCGGCCAAGGTCTGCGGGCTGGTGGGATGCAGCGAGCCGCCGCCGGGGATAGACAGCGCTTCGGCCTGCGTGCCGTCAGCAAACAGGTGCACCGATAGAACCCCTCGGCCTTCGGCCATCTCTTCGTCGCTGGCTAGGCCGAGAACCGCGGCGCCAGCCCCATCGCCGAACAGCACGCAGGTGCCGCGATCTTGCCAGTTCACATAGCCTGAAAGCACCTCGACCCCGCACAGCAGGATGCGCTTGTATAGCCCGCTGCGCAGCAGGCCTTCAGCGACGGCCATACCGTACAGAAATCCACCGCAGGCGGCGCTGAGATCAAACGCCGGGCAGCCGGCAGCCGCCCCGACTTTGCGCTGGACGTAGACGGCGGCTGAAGGCAGGGGCATGTCGGCGCTGATCGTCGCGCAGATGACGCAGTCGATGGTGGCGGGATCGATGCCGGCCGCTTCACAGGCTCGACGGCCGGCCTGGGCAGCCAGGTCTGAGGCGGCCTCGCCTGGTTTGACGACGTGACGGGCGCGGATGCCGGTGCGCTCGCGAATCCACTCGTCCGAGGTGTCGACGATGCGGCTTAGGTCGTCATTGGTCAGGATGCGCTCAGGTACTGCGCGACCGGTGCCGAGGATCTTGGCTCGACGGAGGGGCGTCGGACTTGCGGACGTGTTCATTTCGGGTCGGTTCCGTCCTGTATCGAGGAGGCGGCGCCTTGTGGGGCCGTGTCGGTGAGGTTGGATGCCGTTTGCGCTGCCGCGGCAGCAGCGAGCGGCTCGAAGCGGCTGCGATGGTCGGCGATCGCTTGCGTCAGAGCCGGCAGCAGGCCCGTCGCCACCTGCTCTTCGGCGACCTCGATAGCGCGGGTGATGGCGCGCGGACCGGAGCGTCCATGGCAGATGATCGCGACGCCGTTTACCCCCAGGAGCGGGGCGCCGCCGCGCGCTTCGACATCGACGATGCGCTTTAGCTGCATGAGCGCTGGCCGCATCAGGAGGGCGCCCAGCTTGACCAGCCATGAGCGCATCACCTGGGCCTTGAGCAGATCGGCGATAAAGCGCCCAGCGCCTTCCGCCGTCTTGAGAAGCACGTTGCCCGTAAAGCCATCGGTGACCACCACGTCGAGCCCCCGGGCTAGCTCCGCATCGGGCGAGAGCCCGGTGGATGGGCTCGTAGAGACGGCGGGCGGGCGCTTGAGTCCCTGGAAGATGTCGCGTCCCTCGACGAAACCGGCGTACTCAAACAGGGAGGACTCGGTGCCGCCGAGGATCTGATGGGTATCGCGCAGGAGCGGGGTGCCCTTGCTGGCTTCCTCGCCGTTCGCCAAGAGCCCAACCCGCGGCCGGCTGCGAGGGGTCAGCATCCGAACCTTGGCGTAGGTAGCGCCGAGGAGGGCGAACTGGGCCAGCGTAATCGGCTTGCAGTCGACGTTGGCCCCGGTATCGAGGACCACGCACTCACCGATGCGCGGGGCACTGGCGTGGCCCGTGGGTTCTAGCGTCGGCAGCGTGACTGCGATGCCAGGCCGATCGAGACCGCGGATGCGGCCAAGGATAAACAGGCCGCAGGCCAACATGGCCCCCGAGTTGCCGGCTGAGACAACGGCCTGCGCTTCCCCTCGCTTGACCATGTCAAAGGCCACGCGCATCGAAGCATCTCGCTTCTTGCGCACCGCTTGCCCGGGGTGGTCATCCATCGTGATGACCTGCGAGCAGTGGCGCACGGCCACCTCGTGCTCAGCAGCACCTAGGCGGCGTAATTCCCCCCGAATCCGTGTCTCGTCGCCCAGAAGGACAATCTGGGTACCCCGCGCGCGGGCAGCGGCGACCGCCCCAGCCACTTCGGGACCGGGGGCAAGGTCTCCGCCCATTGCATCGAGCGCGATGGTTACCGAAGCCACGGATGGCGCGTTAGGCGCTTTGTTCCTCGGTCTCGGCGGCTTCGGCCTTCGGCGGCACGACGACGCGCCCCGTCTTGGCCGGGCCATACCAGCCACAGGCGTCGCAGGCGCGGTGCGGAATGCGCGGCGCCTCGCAGTTCGGGCAGTTGCTGCGGGCCGGCGGGGCCATCTTCATCCACTGCGCGCGTCGGCTGTCACGACGAGCGCTCGACTGTCTGCGTTTTTGAACGGCCATTTTCTAATGCTCCTCAAGGGATCGGCGCGGCCATCGCGCCGCAGCGGTTACAGGGGTTCGGTTCAGCTAGGCAGCTTCACGTCGCGAAGCGCGGCAAATGGCGACAGCACCGCGGCCTGCTGACACTCGCAGCGGGCGCGGTTGCGATCGATGCCACAGGACGGACACAAGCCACGACAGTCTTCCTGACAGAGGACGGCAATCGGAATTGCCAGGATGATCTGCTCGCGCAGCAGTGGCCAAAGATCGACCACTTCGCCGTTGTGGTGGGCGTAGTCGAGGTCATCCTCATCGATCTCTTCGTCGCTGCCTTCGCTGTTTTCAATAACGGGGTCACTCACCGGCAAGTAGATGCTGTGCACGCGCTGCGCAAGATCGACGATCGCCGGCTCTAAACAGCGCTGGCAGGAAAGTGCCAGGCGGCCTCGCAGCCAGCCATCACAGAGGACCGTCGACTTGCACTGGCTCAGACGAACCGAGAGCGCCAGCGACGAGCCATCCAACTTAGCCTCGAATCCGACCAGCGCGTCGGCAAGAAATGCCGATGACAAGGACAGATCGATGTCCTTGTCTCGGCCTTCCAGATCCTTGATGCGATATTCGAGCGCGAGCATGGAGTACGGCTGACCTTGCCAGCGGCAGTGGGCAGCCGACCGAGCGTTGGGGTCGTTCGGTGCCCGCGGTGCCGGTGGGCGGTGTGGGGTTCCCGATTAGCGCTTGCTGAACTGGAAGCGAGCTCGGGCGCCGCGCTGACCGTACTTCTTGCGCTCTTTGACGCGCGGGTCGCGGGTGACATAGCCAGCAGACTTCAGCGGCGGGCGATGAGCGGCGTTGATCTTCATCAGCGCGCGCGTGATGCCCAGCTTGATCGCATCCGCTTGCCCCGACAGTCCACCGCCCTGCACGTTGGCATAGACGTCGTAGTTTGCCGTCTGACCCGTCAGCTCAAGTGGCTGCCGCAGGACCATCTTCGACGTCGCACGGCCGAAGTAGTTGTCGATCGTGCGCTGGTTGATGGTCACTTTGCCCGAACCGGGCATCAGCCACACACGAGCAACCGCATGCTTACGGCGCCCAGTGGCATAGGTGGAGTTTCGTTCGACCTTGGCCATTTTGAATTCTCTCTATCTGGAGACAGGAATGGCGACCGCCGAAGCGATCGACGCGGTCCTTAGCCGCGCATCGTCTGAAGCTTCTGCGCAGCAGGCTGCTGAGCCGAGTGCGGATGCTCAGCACCGGGATAGACCTTCAGTTTCTTGATGATGCGGCGTCCGAGAGGCCCCTTGGGCAGCATCCCCCAGACTGCGCGGCGAATCACCTCGTCGGGATGCTTGTCCAGCATCTCCTTCGCCGGGCGCTTCTTCATACCGCCCAGATACAGGCTGTGGTCGTAATAGATCTTGTCTTCGAGCTTGTTGCCAGTCAGGCCAACCTTCTTGGCATTGAGGACGACAACAAAATCACCACAGTCAACGTTCGGGGTGAACGTTGGCTTGTGCTTACCACGCAGGATGTGTGCGATCTGCGTCGCAGCCCGCCCGAGGTTCAGGCCGGCCACATCCACGATGTGCCAGCGACGCTCGTCTTGGGCACGCTCGGAGGTGGTTTGGGGAGTGCGTTTGATCGGTGTGGACATGCCGGTATTCCGCTAGAGAGTGCAGGTAAAGAGACGACTTAGGTATCGGAATGGATTTGTGATGTCAAGATCCTATTGCGCGCTAAGGCTGACAGTAGGCCAGGGAGGCGGTCTTGCCTGGCCGGACCTCTTGCGTTCCTAGCTTGCAGGTGGTTGCCGTTCCCGCGCCGCACAGGTTCGGGCCGGTCAGCGAACACGGGGCGATGCAGCGACTGTCGCTTGCACCCGAAGGGCTCGGTACAGCGCAGCGAGCACTTTGGCAGTCTTTGTTCTCAAAGCAGATCGCACCGGGAGGTTTGCTGCCCATGGGCCGCTGGCAGCGCCTGACGAAGGCGAGCTGACGGGCATCAGGCAGGAGCACGCAGAGCTCGCCGGCTGGGCAGTCGCTTGGGCTGCCATCGCCCACGCAGGGCCGGCGACTCCCGACGTCGGGCAGGCAGGACGCTGTCGCGTCATAAGTGGCACTGGGCTGACCTGAGCTGCCGCTCGTCAAAAACCAGGTCGAGTCGGAATAGCAGCGGCGGCCACTCGCACAATCGCTGTCCTGGCTGCACATCCCGTAGCAGACCGGCGGCTGAGCCGTCATCAGGCATGAACCACTGCGGCAGTCCGCGTTGCTGAAACACGCGACACCCGGCGCGGCCTTGGCGGGATAGGGCGCTGGTCCACAGCCAGGAGCGATGCGCGTGCTGTCATCCAGGGAGGAGTAGGCTTTGCAGATCGTTCCTGCACTACAGTCCGCATCACGGCGGCACATGGGGGCGCGAGTCTGGCACGCCTTGATGGTTCCTGAGACCCCGCGCACCGTTGTAGCCAGCGGCTGGCATAGCTCCGGTGCGCTAGCTGGGCCTGGGGGACAATCGCTATCGACATTGCAGCCGCCGATGCACAAGCCCCGCTCACCACACAGTCCGCTGGCACAGTCAGCATCGAGAGTGCAGCTCTGTCCTGCGCTCCGTCCGCGTCCAGGGGTACAGATGAGTTCCAGCCCATCTTCCGCGGCATTGGGTTGTGGTGCGCAGCTGTCATCGGAGGCGCTGCAGTTGCCCTCGGACAGGCAGGGCTTGGCCGGTACGCAGCTTGGGATACGGCTGCGGATGCCGTTCAGCCGGTAAGTCGCTGACCGACAGACAAAGTCTGAGGGACAATCTGCCGAGCTACGACATGACGTGAAGCAGTAGCTGCCTTGACAGAGCCCGGTGGCGCAGTCTGCGTCTTGCTTACAAGGGCCGCCTGGTCGCGCGCTACCCGTTGTCAGACCACAACCGGTCCGCAAGCTCATCGGCTGCTGCGGGTCTACGAACACCTGACACGACCCAGCCATCGCAGCGCAGTCGCGATCGTTCGCGCAGGGAGGCGGCTGCACGGTACAGCTCTGGATGATGAGCGGCGGAGCCTCGGCTTCCCCGGTGGGATTCGGCACGGTCAGCGCCACCGGCCCGCAGCTTACCCCTTCGTGCCCGCGGCAGTCCGTCTTCACAGTCGCGACCGCACAGCCGGAATAACAGACGCCACTGCGGAGGCACAGCCCACTTTGGCAATCGGTGTTGCTGCGGCAGCGGGCGCCACCATCTGACGGACCCAGCGGTCCGGCGCAGACCGCGATCAGCTCTCCTCCCCGCAAGCTCAGACGACAAACGCTTGGGGCAGGGCAGTCGGAGTCGCGCTGGCAGCCGCGAGCATCTCCAGCCGGAGTGCACGTTCCTCCAGCGCAGAGCTCACCGACCCGACAGTCGTTATCTTGGCCACAGATCGCGCCTGGCAGCGGGGTGCAGACTCTCGATACGAGGTCACAGTCTTGGCCACTCGGGCATCCCTCCGACCCATTTCCACGATCGGTTCCATCGCCGAGACGACCCAGTGGATCACACAGAATGGCCGGTCGCTGGCAGGCATTGGTCAGAGCATTGCAGCGATTGGGTGCCAAACAGTCCCCATCGCTGGTGCAGTGCAGTAGACAGGCCGTTAGCAGAGAACCTGGTGGGCAGCGTAGTCCCCGATCATCGCGAGTGCAGTGAACCAAGAGCACCGAGCCGGCCGCCACAACCAGCCAGCAGAGAAGCGAACAAAGATCGGCAGATCGGCAGCGCTTGGTCACGGGCGGCACCATAACGCAGCGCTTGCTCCTCGGTCCACAGTCGCCGTCTGCGTCGCGCTTTACCTGACAAGAGCCCTCCTGATAGGCTGAGACAGACGCGATGTCACAGATTTCCTCTATGCGTGCATCTGTCGCCTCAATTGCTTTATTCGCTACCGCGGTTGGCTGTGCTGGACCGCGGGTGAGTGAGGCCCCCTCTGGAAAGCCAATCTCCGAACAGGAGCTGGCTCAGCGTCACCTCCAGGCCCCGCTTGAGCAGCACTTGTGCAAAGCGGCGGTATATCCGACGGCCGGCTCCGACTGGCGCCTCGTGCGGGTGCAGTCCTTGGCGGGGCGGGGTGTCAGCTTCGCCACCGCGTTGGAGGCGCTCTGTCGCGAGGTTGACGGCCAGAAGCTCCCTGCTGTTGTGGATATCTATTTCTGGCGCGCCCCGGGGGGCTGGTCACCGAACTACGAGCTGCGTGGCACCGCGGTTCGTTTCGAGGAGGGCTTCAGCCCACCTTCGCCTCCTACCTGGGAGAACATCAAGCCCCCAGAGATGCCCACCAACCTCGACGAGGAACCCCCTCCGGCCGGCGAGGGGGGCAAAAAGACGTCTAGCCGGCACCACGGTCGCAAAGGCTAGTTCGATCGCCAGTCCGATCGAAAAAACCGATCGCCTGATCGGCTTGCGACAAGACCTTCCGCCCCTTTTTTCAGTCCAAAATGGCCATTCGGCCCAAAAACGAACCCCAAAAGGACTTTTCGCAAAACGCAGCTTGAGAATTCTTTTTCCCAATCTCCGACGGGGATTTCAGAAAAAACAAAAAAACGAAACAAAACTTGTTGACTCTAAAGCCCGGCCTAATTAGATCCCTTGTCACCTGAAGCGCCGGTGTGGCAACGCAACCCGGACAAGAAACCGGGAGTAAATTGCGTTGTCACGCTATGCGTGTTCAGCTGAAGTTGGTCTCTGAAAACTGAATAGAAGGGGAAGGGAGAGACGAAGAAGAAGCAAAATCC
>CALFYE010000017.1 GCA_937952145.1 uncultured Myxococcales bacterium | reverse complement strand
ACGAGCCGTTGCTTGCGAAGGTGCAGACGAGTCCAACCCTCCGCCGCCAGCTTCGTTCAGCCACCTGTTCGCTCGTAGCAGGCGAATGCGCGAAACAGCCAGAGCCAAAGCTCAGTGCCATAACGAGGGGCAGACAGGATAGAGCGAATGAAGTCGTTCGCAGGAGAAACATGAACAGCACCTATCGATTGGGAACGTCTATTCCAAGTCACGTTCTGCGCTAATCAGAATCGTCCGCAGGAAATCTGCGGGGATGCGAATGGGTGCTTGGTGTTCATAAACACAGAGTTCCAGTTGACCCATGGGGTCGCGACGCACGCATGCCCTGGCTTCTTGATCTTCACAGAGTTCAATGTACAGACGGAAATCTGCATTAGGATCGTTGGAAATATCTGCGCTCCATTTACTCATGGGAAGATCCTGTGCCTAGGGCTTGGGCGTGTACCGTTCAAGAAATCCAATAAATTCACCATCTGCTTTGAACCATGCACCAGAGCCATCTGGGAGACGAACCTTTATCACGTCACCAAAAACCTTGTGCGTCGAAACGGACGTTGTCTGCTCGGGCGACTCTAAGATCTCTTGTAGGTAAGCGGCCCCCCGCTCAGTGTTCTCGGCTGCGCTGCCAGATGCACCGGCGAATGCAGATTCCCGTCGGGCTGCGTGCTTTTGCAGCGCTCGCCCAACCGGGCTCACGCCTCCTCGTCCTGCCGTCGCGGCACGCTCGAGCATCGCGTCTTTCATCTCCAGAGGAAGTTGGCTGTGGGTTGCCACTGAATCTGTCGCGATGCTGCCGTCTGCTGGTGTCGCCGCTGCGCTTAGCCCTCGATACCGCACATTCCCAAAGTTGCTCCCTAGCCCCTGTACTTCGTAGTTGACCGGGTTCAGCCGCGCAGTGAAGCGGTCGAGCAGGCCAGCGAAGCGCGGCGCAGCCGCCTCGGTCGCCTCGCCCGCCCCGGCAAGCGCCCGCGCCTCCGCAGCAGCAAACTCCGCGCCGCGCCCCGCAGCCGTCGCCGCTTCGCGCGCCGTGAGCAGTGCGGCACCGCGGGCTATCGCGGTCTCGGCCGCCGCCGGGCCGAGCAGCAGCACGGTCTGATCCAGCATCGTCTCGACCGCGCCACAGGCTTCCTCTTCGGCGGGGCTGCACGGCAGCGGGCGCAGCTTGCGCATCTGTTCTTCGGCCTCGGCGCGACGACCGGGGCCGCTCATCGCCAGCAGACCAAGCACGCCGCGAGCTGGAGCGGTCGCCACCCAGTTCAGCATCACTTTTTCCATCGGCGGCAGCGCGGGAGATTGTCGCCAGCGAGTCTGTTCCTCCTGCTGCTGTCGTTCGCGCTCGACTTGCCAGGCAAGCTGCGCCAGTTCG
The DNA here is from genome assembly GCA_937952145.1 of uncultured Myxococcales bacterium. Classification (GTDB taxonomy): domain Bacteria; phylum Myxococcota_A; class Polyangia; order Palsa-1104; family JAEUJZ01; genus JAEUJZ01. The sequence continues at coordinate 9,068 of CALFYE010000017.1, read as the reverse complement.
GCGTCGCGCAGGCGGTTGGGGTCATCCCAGCCAACGATGAAGCCAGGAACGGGCGGCAAGTTCGCGCGGCGTGCGTCGGCCAGCGCAGACTTCAGCGGGCTCAGTGGCGTGGCGCGGCGAGCGTGCGGCGCGGAAGCCTTGTGCGCGGGGCTGACAGGTCGCGGCGATGATCCCGCAGCCGCAGCCGGCGTGCTGCCCGTGTTGTGGCTGGGTGGAGCAGGCGCGATCGGCCCCGAAGGGAAGGAGGGAGCCGAATCGTCGAGAAGCTGGTCGAGGAGGGGCGACGGCGGCGGCGCTTGTGTGCCGAGGAGCGGTGTGAAGATCCCAGGTGTCGGCTGCACACGCCGGACGGCCACCGCTTCGTCTTCATGCCAGATCGCAGCGGAGCTGCGCCACTTCGCCCACGCGGCAGCGGCGGCATCGAAGCGCGCTTGCCACCACCTCTGCGCGGCCTCGTGGCCGTCGCCGTGCATGCGCCGTACGCCTTCGTCATAGTCCAGGCCAAGCTGTCCGCCGATCATCCAGCCCGGCTCCACGCTGCCGCCGCCTGCACCGAAAAACAGTCCGCCTTGTCCCAAGTCAAACGAGAATCGTACGCCCGCGGCGAAGCGGAATCCGGCGGCGCAAAAGTTCAGATCGGACTCCTGCTTCGGACACTTAGGAATCCCAAGTCCGTGCCCCTGCACGAACAGAGTCAGAATGCTGAAGCGATACGAAAGCTCAGCGCCGCCCGATACTTCGACGCGACTCGATGCGATCGCGCTGGCAACGGCAGCCGATGCGCTGACCGGGCCGATGCGCTTGTGCAGAGCCAGGCCCAGCTCGAACTGCGTCGGTGGCGTGTACGGAGTGTTGGTCATCGCCGCGGGCAGTCCGCCTGTAAACGGCCCCGCCACGATAGGCACACGCACAAACGCCGTCGTGGTGATGCCGCCGAGCAGCCCTTCGAGTGGAACGCGCACACGACCGAATGGGGCCAGCGGTTCGTAGATCGGCGATACGCCCGATTCCTTTTTGTACAGGGTGATCGGAATCGTGACGCCGATCTCTGCCCACTCCATCAGCGTGATCGACGGCGTGAGCTGCACGCGGGCCGCATACAGATCGCGCTCATGCGCACGCTCGGGCCGAAATGCGATGAGCGTCGCCGCACGCAGGCGGAGTCCGAAAGGATCGATCTGCGTGCAGGGCAGAAAGCCGAAGCAGCGCGTACCGACGGCAAGGTTGGGCATGCGCAGCGCTGGCAAGGGCAACGGCACGGTAGGTGTCGCCGCTATCGGCTGGGCTTGCGCAGGACGGGCCAGAAGCCAGACAACGATGAGGTTGTACAGCAGGAAGCATCGACAGAGAAACGATAGGGCCGCAATCATCTCGTACTCCGGGTACTGCAAAAAAATGGCGACAGGGCAGCCGGTCGCCGCGGCGGCAGGGGGGGCAGAGGAAAGAGGACGCACGCTACCACAAGGATGAGTTCGGTTTGCAGAGCATGGCCCCTCTCTCCGACAGCCGGCATGGTCCATCTATGTGCCGGTCAGCCCCACATCTTCAGGTCAACGGTGCAGCGAAATTCTGAGCCATCGTGGAGTTCGATGGACGTAGTGGTCATGCACGAACGCATCGTTCACGCCATGCTGAGCGGTTGAGTTCGCTTGTGGAACTACAACTCCGACCGAACCGCAACCGAACAAAAACCGAACCGACTCGGGCGCAGGCACACTGCGCTCTCTCAGTCGGAGGCGCGATTTCGGTCCCCCGAACAGAACAAGAACCGAACCGTAACCGAACAAAAACCGAACCGTCTTTGGGAACACGACGGGCCAGCCGCAGCGCATGTTCTGCGATCGTGCCGCGCAGGCGGAATGGCCGTGTTAAGAACTGCGGTTATCCGTCTCTGGAGTCCGTCATGAGCACCCATTCTGGACAGAGCCCTCGTCACTCATCCAGTCCGGCCATCCCTCGCGAGCACACCAGTCTGGAGCAGATTCAGGTCAAGCTCATTGAAGCCTTGCACGAGATGCAGAAGGACTGCGAGGCAGACATTCCAAACCTCTCGCACTCGATCCGCTTCGTGCAGAAGGCGCTGACGTTGGTCGGTGACGCCGACGACGGCACAGAAGCAGGGCCGGTGGACTGGCCGACATTCGCCGCACGGCTGCGCGACCGACGTTTGGCAGCAAAGATGTCGCAGGAAGTCCTCGCCGAAAAGGTCGATGTGACCGCGACGACCATCCGCAACATCGAGAGCCAGCGCCGACGACCGGGGCGCGGCCTGATGCTCAAGCTCCTTGCTGTGCCTGAGCTGGACTTGCGTGTCAGCGACATTGAACTCGATGCAGAGCAGAGCCACGGCGCGATGTGGACGCCGACCTCGTGGTTTGCGCCGAAGTACGACCCCGTCGCCATGCTGACCGACATCGTAGAAGTGTTGAACGGCGAGGGAGGACAGGTCGAGCAGACGCTGCTCTACTTTGACCCGCAGAGCGCCGCCGACTGGATGGCGACCTGCAACTCTGCGGCATACATCGCTCTGTACCGCACCAATGTGCCGTATACCACCATCGCCAAACACATCGCCGAGCGCGTCGGCAGCTATGCCTTGCACGTCAATGCCCTGGGCTGCGGCGACGCCCGCGCTGAAGTCATGCTCGTGGAGCAGTTGCAACAAGTGCTGCCATCGCCCTCGCGTTTGGAGCTATACCTGCTCGACATCAGCCATGTGCTGCTCAACGCAGCGAACAAGCACGCCGTCGAGAAACTGCCGCACATCCCCGTCTTAACGGTCCACGGAAATTTTCACGAGCTGCCGCGCTACACCATGCTGACTCAGCCGCGCGATCGTTGTCGCCGACTCTATACGTTGCTCGGCCTCACCCTCGTCAACCTGCGCGAAGAGGTCCGTTTTTTTCGCGACACGCTGAGTTGTTGCGCCCGCGGTGACCTATTCCTGTGCGACGTCTTGTTCGCCCATGCATCCCCCGAGCGCCCCGATGAGATCCGCCGCAAAGATCCCGCGCTGATCAATCCCGTGCGCGATACACACAAAGCCTGGCTCGGCGGGCCGCTACGCCGCTACTGCCGAGGACTCGCCGACATCGACTTCTCCATTGAACTCGACACCAACTGCCCCGTCCCCGGCAGCTACGGCCTCGACTTCATCGCCACCGCCAAGATGCAGGGCGGACTTCCCGACCGCCGCTTTAGCATGACCCGCTGGCGACGCTACGACCCCAAGAAGCTTGCCGAAAGCCTCGCCGCCGTCGGCTGGCAACCCGAGATGACCGTGCCTTACAGCCAAGGCCCAGACGGACAACCCACGATGGCGCTCATGCTGTTTCGCAAACGCTAAAGGCAGTATCGAGTCGCTGATATCAAAATAAAACTAAGCGCCTATCGCACTAGCTTTCCCGACGGAAGAGAGCAGGACACGACAGTGCAGTGTTGTAATGTCACGATCCGCAAGGCTGCGACAACTACACAGAATTATGCATCTTACCGCACAAAACATCACGCCCCACAGCCACTCGCGCCCGAGCGTGAATTAAGCATGCCTCGTCTGAGCACAAAAAGTCCTTGACACGGACGCCTGACCCAATTAAACCCCTCCGTGAAGCACCCACACAGGCACACGGAGAGATTTCATGACGGCATTGAAGAGGTATTCCGCGCGGACTGGTTCTGTTCCCCAAGCTGGTACTGTCGCGATTCGCAGGGCGGTTGGTTATATCCGAGTCTCGACGGACATGCAGGCCAACGAAGGGATCTCGTTGGAAGCGCAGCACGCGGCGATCGAGCAGTACTGCGCGCTGCATGGGCTGAAGCTGGTCACGGTTTGTAAGGACGTGCTGTCGGGAGGCAAGGACCAGCGACCGGGGCTTCAGGATGCGCTGCGGACGCTTGAGCAATCCGGCGACGTACTCGTCGTGCTCAAGTTTGATCGCCTGAGCCGGTCGATTCGCCACTTCTGCGAGTTGTATGAAACCTATTTCAAAGACGGCGAGAAGGAGTTGGTCGCGATCCGCGAGTCGATCCGGCTCGACTCTGCGCTGGGTCGCGCGCTGATCAACATCCTGCTCGTCTTCGCGCAGATGGAGCGCGAGCTGCGACCCGTTCCCCCGAAAAGGCTCGGCCTGGGAGGGGGACCAAGACGCAGAAAGGAGGTCAGAGATCGATCTTGGATAACTTGGGCATCGTGCAGGTGCAATTCCTGCCCCCTTGGTGCAAGGGTGAAGCACTTCCCCCATCTGGGCGACTGATTCTCAAGCGGATGAAGCGGGGAAGGAAGGTGGTTACTCGGAGCCTGACCGGGAATCCCATCGAGCACAGTTGAGCAAGGATAGGAATACGAACTTCCGTCGGAATCGTCGTAACCATTAACAAGCCTACGCAGGCTATGGGCTTGGCCCAAAACGGGCACGGTGAAACCCCCAGAGACACTCTGGCTGGCTGGACAACTCTCGCGCAGATCCAGACTGCACCCCAAAAGTAACCCGGCGAACAGGAAGGTCCTAAATTCAACGGCAAACGATGCCCAGGAACGGAGCAACGAACCGCCCACTCTCTGCGGAATCGGCGGAGTAGGTGTCAACCGGATGTGGACGGGGAGAGGGATTGTCTCAGAAGCCAAGGCCCGCGGGAAAGCCGTGGGATATGCCGACGGAGACACGATGACATGGACGATAGAGGAACGAGTCGGAGTGAAGACGTCATGACCACGGGAACGACACCGATGGATGAATGGAAGCACATTCCGTGGAAGCCGATTGAACGGAATGTCTTCAAGCTCCAAAAGCGCATCTATCAAGCCTCGCTGAAGAACGACCGAAAGAAGGTACACAGACTCCAGAAACTTCTGATGAAGTCCCGGTCGGGACGACTGCTCGCGGTGCGCAGGGTCACGCAGGACAACCAGGGGAAGAAGACGGCGGGCATCGACGGTGTCAAGTCGCTCACCCCGAAACAGCGGTTGCACCTGAGTACGTCCCTGAAAGTCGATGGGAAGGCCAGTCCGCTCCGCCGGGTCGAGATTCCGAAACCCGGCACGAGCGAGACCAGAAAGTTGGGAATTCCTACGATGCACGACCGCGCGCTCCAAGCTCTGGTCAAACAGGCGCTCGAACCCGAATGGGAAGCGCGGTTTGAAGCCAACAGCTACGGATTTCGTCCCGGCCGCTCGTGTCACGATGCGATCAATGCGATCTGCGCGTCGGTGAACCAGCAAGCCAAGTGGTGTTACGACGCGGACATCGCCAAGTGTTTTGATCGGATTGCGCACGAGCCGTTGCTTGCGAAGGTGCAGACGAGTCCAACCCTCCGCCGCCAGCTTCGCGCGTGGCTTCTGGCTGGAGTGATGGATCACGGCGAGCTATTCCCGACCGAAGCGGGAACCCCGCAGGGAGGATGCATCTCGCCGCTTTTGGCCAACATCGCGCTGCACGGAATGGAAGACGACTTGCGCACCCACTGCCGGACGCTGTCGGACCGAGAGCCGCGGCTGATCCGCTATGCGGATGACTTCGTCGTGCTTCACAAAGACAAGGCAGTCGTCGAGGAATGCCAACGGTTCACCACGGGGTGGCTCAAGCAAATGGGACTTTCACCGAAGCCGAGCAAGACGCGGGTGACGCATACCCTGGAACGAGGGGAGCACGAACCCGGCTTCGACTTCCTGGGATTCCACATTCAGCAATTCCCAATTGGGAAGACCCGGAGTGGAAAAAGGAAGAATGGAAGCCTGCTCGGTTTTAAGACCCGCATCAAACCCAGCTCAGCGGCGGTAAAGAAGCACGTCGAGAAGCTTCGGGAAACCTTGCGCAAGAACCGCAGCGTCGATCAGGCACTGCTGATCACGCTTCTGGCTCCGATCATCGTAGGCTGGTGCAATTACTTCGCCATCTACGCCTGCGCAGAGACCTTCCGAAAACTCTCCGGCGTGCTGTTTTGCATGCTGCGGGCCTGGGCTCTTCGCCGTCACCCGAAGCAAGGGAAACACGAAGTCCTGGGCAAGTACTGGCGAGTCGGCGACGGAGAGGGCTGGAGATTTGGCCCCCGCGAAAGCCGGCAACGACTGCCAATCCACCCCGACACGGCGGTAAAGATCCACGCCAAGGTGGCTGGCCGCCGCAGCCCGTACGACGGAGACTGGGTCTACTGGAGCACCCGAATGGGAAGGGAACCGACTACACCGGATCGCGTGGCGAGGCTGCTACGCGACCAGCGTGGACGGTGTCGGGAATGTGGCCTGTACTTTCGCGTCGGCGATCGGATGGAGATCGATCACGTGCGTCCCAAAACGGAAGGAGGAACCGACGCTCGTAGCAATCGACAGCTCCTGCATCGCCACTGCCACGACCGCAAGACGGCTCGTGACAACGAGGTCCGCATGAAAAGCGCCATGCCATCGAGGAGCCGTGTGAGGCGAAAGCCTCAAGCACGGTTTTGAAGCCGAGCCGGAGGGGTGACCTTTCGGCTTAGGCGGCGCTGTCGGAGAGCGCACGCGCGAGGCGATTCAGCACATTCGCCGCAGTGGATATCATTTTGGCAAAGTGCCGTACGGCAAGAAGACGATTCCTGCGCCGGACAATCCGCGCATGAAAGTGCTTGTCGATGATGACGATGAGCAAGCTGTTATCGCGCAGCTCAAGACATGGGCAGCAGAAGGTGTCGGCATCACCGAGATGGCCCAGCGGCTCAATGCCGAAGAGAAGAAGCCACCGCAGGGCGAACGCTGGACCAAGAGCCTCATCTACAACCTTCGTCTGCGCTTGAGTCAGATCAGCCCTCGACCGTTCAATGAACGACCTCACACGGACGAGGAAGTCAGGATACGCATCGTCGAGCTACGGGGCCGTGGGCATACACAGAAGCAGATCGCGTCCATCCTGAACGAACAGGGCTGGATACCGCTGAAGGGGCGGCAGTTCACCGAGAGAAACGTGCGCGGGTTGCTGGCGAGTTCAGACGAGGCGAAGCTGCTCACACCAAGGCGGTTCTTGGAAAACATGATCGAGCGGCTGGAGCGAGAGCACGAGCGGGAGAATCCTGACGAGCCGTTTCAGCGGCCGGGGTTGCCCAGCATGGCGAAGGTGCTGGCGGAGGCGGGGTACACGACGCCGAGAGGACACGCGCACTGGTGGCCGGCACAGGTGCAGCAACTGCTTGAGGGGCGTTTTGACTCGCACTACGGCGGCTCGCCCCAGCCATCACGAGCGACGACGGGGCGTGGCTCCAAGTCGGCGCGTTGCTATCCGAGTACGCTCGGTCTATAAGCAGCCGAGAGAGCGAGGTGGCCTTGAAGAACTTGAGCTTACTGGTAAAAGTCCCCGACGATCGGCGAGTCGTGGTGCAGTTCCCCGACGATATTCCTCCTGGTGAAGTGCGCCTGAGCTTGTTCATCCACGAGGGCAGCGGGCAGGCCACGCCGAGCCAGCCGCGCACCCTGAAGCTGCCCGAGCTGCACTTTGAAAGCTGGCCGGAAGACTTTCCTCTCCGACGGAGCGACCTCTACGATGACGATGGCCGCTAACCGCCTGTTTATCGACACCAACATCCTCGTCAGCGCCATCGTTCCCGAATCCCCCCGCTACTTCCATGCACAAGGTGTATTGGAGCGCGTCGCTGCGTCGGACTTTGAAACGTGGATCAGCCGACAGGTCTTGCGAGAGTTCTTGTCCAGCATGTCGCGCCACTACACGACACCGCGGCGGTTCTCGACGCCGGAACTTTTGGCAGCGGCGGGGCAGTTGGAACAGCAGTACTTCGTGGCCGAAGACCATGGGCTGGTCACGCAGCAGCTCTTTCTTCTTTTGGACAAAGTGCCGTCGGGCGGCAAGCAGATCCACGACGCGAACATCGTCGCCACCATGCTCGCGTACGACATTCCGCAGCTACTGACCTACAACCACGACGACTTCCAGCGCTTCGCGGGCTTCGTGCGGTTCTCCGACAGCGTCTAGACGCGAGCTGTCAGTCGGCGGCCTTGGGGGCGAGCGCTGAGGTCTTGCTCTGCGTCCGTGTGCGCTGCGCCCGATGCGGTTCCGCCGCTGCGGCCTGCGTCTCGTAGAGTTGGCCCAGTCCGAGGCGCACGATATCGGTCAGCGTGTACTGACGACCGTCCCGCTCGGAGAGCTGCGCGACGAGCCATTCGACGATTTTGAACTCCTCCTCGTCGACGCGAACGGGCGGCAGGATGCGGGAGCGCTTCTCTCGGCTGCCTCGTGGGGCGAACGGCATAGCGAGGCATGTAGCATTTTGAGATTGCAAAGACACAATCCATGATGCTATGCGCTTTGCATAGCAAGAACGTATAGCGTTCTTTGGTGGTCCCCGCCGTGGTGCAAACACGACGGGGACCGTGCCCCATGGAGTGCCCGTGGGACGGCTCCAGCCTACTCATGGGCCTCCGCCCTCGCAATGCAAAGGAGTGCCCGATGCCCACGCCAAAGATCCGCCCACGTCCGTCCCCGCCGCCGCCACCCATCGCCGCCACGCTGGATCTGTCGCAGCCAGGGGAGCGCGCCGCCCATGACCTGCTACGGCGCTCCTGCACGGGCCGCTGGGTCCATGGCTGACCGCAGCCGCTCACCGATGTGTCGGGCGACGACCTCGGTGGTGCTGAACCGGCCGGCGAACGCCGGATGCTCGTCCAGGTTGCGGTAGTCGAGGTCTGCCAGGACCTCCTGCAGCCGGGCTGACGCCTCGCCGATGTCGATCACCACACCGTGCTCGTCCAGGTCCGGACGGCTCCAGGTCACCTCGACCACGAACGTCGCGCCGTGCAGTCGCGCGGCGGGGCCGAAGAACGCGTCCGGCAGGCTGTGCGCAATCATCACGTGGTCGCGGACGGTCAACTCGTACATGCGCCCTCCCGGGGGTAGCTGATCACTTGGCAGAGGGTGGTGCCGCGGCCGGCGTCCATGGCGCGCAGCGTGCCGGGCCGCAGGGGATCGTGATTAGGAATGGTCAGGTGATGTTCCCCGCCCGTGGTCGTAGCCAAAGGCCCGGCGCAGCGCCTACCGCCCGAGCACCCGCTTGCCCTCCGACACCACGCGCTCGGCGGTGATCCCGAACTC
>CALFYE010000016.1 GCA_937952145.1 uncultured Myxococcales bacterium | reverse complement strand
CTACACAGGCGAAGACACTCTTTCCCTACACGACGCTCTTCCGATCTCTGCTGCGCCAGACTTCGGAATTTCAGCACTCAGCCTGGACAAGCTGGGAGGCTCCCGACCCGGCGTTTTGGGTACCGCGGGGCTATGTGGTCGTGAACTGCGATCTGCGGGGTTTTGGTCGCTCGGATGGAGTGGGTGAGCTGCTCTCTCTTGCCGAAGCCCGCGACTACTATGATCTGATTGAGTGGGCAGCGACGCAGCCGTGGTCGACGGGAAAGGTGGGGCTCAACGGCGTCTCGTATCTAGCTCTGAGCCAATGGAAGGTGGCGGCCCTGCAGCCGCCGCACCTGGCTGCGATCTGTCCGTGGGAGGGCTTTACCGACGCCTACCGCGACTTTGCCTACCCCGGCGGAATCCGCGAAGACGGCTTCATCAGGGTCTGGAGCAAAGGAGTGAAGTCCGCCGGCCGGCCGAGCTTCGACTTCCGTGCCGAGCAGTGTTCGCGACCGCAGGATGACGAGTTCTGGGCGGCTCGCCGTCCTGCGCTGTCGCAGATTCAGGTACCGGCGCTGATCTGCGGCAGTTTTTCCGACCACAACCTGCACAGCCGCGGATCGTTTAATGGCTTTATGCGCATTGGCTCGGCGCAGCGCTGGCTGTACACCCATCGCACCGGCAAGTGGGCCGCCTACTATTCCCAAGAGGGTCTCGCCGCGCAGGCCCGCTTCTTTGATCACTTCCTAAAAGGCGAAGACACCGGAATCACCGCGCTGCCTCCCGTTCGCTTGGAAGTCCGCAGCAGTGGAGACTCCGTTCACCAAGTGCGACAGGAAGCGGGCTGGCCGCTGCCGCAGACAGAGTGGACTGCCCTGCATCTGCACCCGGATCAGACGCTGCGACCGGATCCCCCAGCAGCCTCGTCTGAGGTGAGCTTCCGGACCCGCGGCGGCCGCGCCAGCTTCACCTGGGACATTCTGCAGGACACCGAACTCAGCGGTCCGATGGTACTCCACCTGTGGGTGGAGGCACGGGGCCTGCAAGACCTCTTCCTATTTTGCGGCGTGCGCAAGCTACGGCGGGGGAAGGAGGTCTTCTTTGAAGGCTCCTATGGCTTCGGCTGTGACATGGTCACGAAGGGATGGTTACGGGCCGCGCATCGCGCACTGGACCCCGCACAGTCGCAGCCGTGGCAGCCCGTGCACAGCCACCGCCAGGCGCAGCCGCTGGCCGCGGGAGAGATCGTGCCGGTCGCCATTGAGCTCCTGCCTTCCGCTACTTTTTTCGAAAAAGGAACCACCCTGCGTTTGGATATCGCGGGGGAGTGGTTCTATCCGCAGAATCCGCTCCTCGGGCAGTTTCCCGTTGGCTATCAGCGGGGCCCGGCCGGCATCGCGGTACTGCACCTTGGCGACAGCCACCGCGCCCACCTGCTAGTTCCGCGCATCCCACCCGCAGAACGAGTCTGAGGTCGCGAGCCTGAGGCGGGCGCCCGTCGCGTCGGTCGTGACCCTTGAATAGCCAGCCGAGGCTGCAGTCAAATGGCTCATGATTCGCACCGTCCTTCGTTGCCTGCCGCTGCTCGTCGTCCCACTTCCGGCTCTGGCAGATGCCAAGGCCGAGCCGATAGACTTCTATTTTGTCGACTCCGGAACGGCGCCCGGCCCGGCAGTGCTGTGGCTTTCCGTTCAGTCGACGGCCCATTATTCCTGTGCCAACTACCGGCTGCCGGTCACCGCCAAGGTCAGCGGGCAGACCATTTCGGTGCAGATTGGCCCGGTCGCAAAGCCCGACGGTGGGCTGTGCGCGACGGCCATGGGACCGGCCCGCGGGGAGGCTACCGTGGGGAAGCTCCCGGCCGGTCTCTATCGCTTGCAGATCACGCAAGGTCGCGCCGTGGATTCCTATACGTTGACCATCGGCGAAGAGACGACCGGGCTGGCGCCGCAGCAGGGCCGCTTCTCGACCTCGTCTTCACAGATCGTGTACCGCGTTGCCGAGCAGGCGGCGCACGTGTCCTGCGTCTTTGGGCTCGATGCGCGCTGCCGCGGGCGAGCCCAGGCCGGCGCTCCCACCTGCGAGAGTTTCTTTTCCGATCCCGCGCTGGCCGAGCTTAAGCCCCTGCCGCCTCGCCCCGGTCCATATAGCCAGAGCTGGTTCAATTCCGACGGGCGCCGCTACGCTGCCCCTGCCTTTTCCGTGCTGCGCCCCCTGGTCCTTGCCGCCCGCTATCGCGATCCCGAGCGCTGCCTGGTGCTGACCGTTCACGCTGGGGGCGGAGAGTCGGTCAGCAATCTGCGATAATGGAATTACGGCAAATCAGCAAAAAGGGAATTGAACTGTTCTGCTGCGCAAATTTCCGGGAAATAATCCTTAAGTTTCATTAATAGAAAATACAAATCTAACTCCTGGTATCCCAAGAGAAGATATAGCTTGTGCTCTCGTGTCATGTCGGGGGAGAAGGATTTATATACGTCTTCAAAATGGTCACAGACGAACGCGTCGATTTCAATGGAGGTCCTTAGGCAATAATTAAGCAAGGTCAAGGTTAGGGAATATTCTAGGCCAGCCAACGAAGGATCAACCAATACCTCTACTCGTTGCCATTTCATATATTGAAATAAAGTGCTGCCCCCGGACCCTCGGAAGGTCCGCTTTATTCCATGTAGCTCAAATTGGACAAGTGGATAATAGACTCCATTCTCCATGTGGATATCGACAACAACTCCCTTGACGCAAATTGCTCGTTTTCTAAAGCGAAAAATGCTAACCAAGGATATGAGGCCCATTATAGTGCACAGTAGACCATAGAAGAGCCCTGGTATGTAATTATATGGAAAAAGTAACGCCAGCATGAGGCATCCGATAATAGTCATGCAAACCGGCACTGAATACATATAAAGATAGGATTTTATTACGACGCGGGGACAGAATGTATCAATAATTATTTGATCTAGTCGCGACCTTCGGCTCTGTGGGTTAGGGTTTTCCATCTCTAATCTAGGTCCTCGATTTCAGGATGCTAATTGAATGACTTCCGGGCGCGACGTACAACCTTGCGACTATCTGATATGATCGGTGTGTAACCCGTCATTTCCTATCGACTTCTGTGGTTTGGATACGATGCAGGCAGGGATAGAGTCAAGGCGGACGTAGCCATCGTGGGTGCTGATGAGCGCAGGACTGATTGGCAGTTCAGTTTTGGCTGAATCGGAATGGGGTATGCGAGACGATGACGAGGATTAGAGAGCCTAGCCGGACCGTATGTGAGGACCCCCGACCGCAAGGAGGAGGACGGGGCCCACAGCCGTCAGGCTGGGGAGAGCGGCCTACCGGCCGTGTGGCCCGACGACGCCGTTGACGGGGGCCGCAACAGGTTCTGTTAGCAGCGACTTTTTCAACGCGCTGTTAGGCGCTCTTTAGTAGCTGATCTCGATGGCGCCATGGCCGTTGTGGGCGGCGGGTGTGAAGACGGGGTTTTCGACGTTGGGGGTGATGTAACTGGAGCCGCCGGTGGAGGTGGAGCCGTTGCCGCTGCTGCCGCCGTCGAAGCCACCGCCGCCGCCGGCGTTGAAGGTGCTGAACTGGCTGGCGCCGCCGCCGCCGCCAAAGCCGCCGCGTGTGCAGTTGGTATTGCCGGCGGGGTATTCGGAGCCACCCTGGCCGCCGTGGAGGAAGCTGTGACCGCCGCTGGAGGTGGTGCCGCCGCTGCCCTGGCCGTCGTCGGTGAAGCCGCCGCCGCCGCCGCCGTTGTTGTGGGCTTGGCCGCCGGTGCCGCTGCCGGTCTTGGCCTGCGTCGTCGCAGCGCCGCCACCCCCGCCGGCGTAGGCACCGCCGCCACCCCCCGCGACAAAGAGCGGCGTAGTTCCGAGGGCGACGTAGCTGCCCCCGCCGCCGCCGGCGGGATATTCGGCCGTGGGCGGCATCTCGCCAACGAGGATCGAGAGTGTCGCGCCGGCGGGAACGCAGACCCGTCCCTCGACGGTGGCGCCGCTGCCGCCCATGCCGCCGCTCTTGCCGTTGCCGCCTTGCGCGCCGGAGGCTTTGACCGCGATCTCGGTGACGCAGGCCGGCAGGGTGAGGAGCTCGATCTTGCCGGTGAATAGGAATCCCTTTTTATCGCTGGGGCAGCCGGTGCTGCAGCGTCCGGCCTGGCACTGCGCGGTCGTCATGCTGCCGCAGCGTCCGGCCGGCGCCTGGCAGTTGACGCCGGCGTTGGCACCGGTGCAGTCGGCGCTGGCGCCACAGAACGCCGCGTCGGTGAGCGGATCGATGCAGTGTCCGCTGCACAGGACTTTGCCGGCCTCGCAGCCCAGCGCGCAGGAGCCGTTTACGCAGATGTGATCACGACCGCAGGCCGCTCCGGCCGTGGCTCCGACGCAGGCTCCGGAGGCTCCGCAGTGCTGGGCGTCACTGTACGGGTCGATGCACTTGCCGCCGCACGCAACCTGTCCGACTTTGCATTCGCTCGGGTCATTCTCGTCATCGGGCAGGAAGTCGGCACCCCCGCTGCTCCGGCAGCCTGCCATACCTAGGGCAGAGACGGAGAGCCAGAGGGCCAGACCGGCGCGCAGCGAGCGCAGGACGGCAGGGAATTCGGAACTCAGGGACTCAATCGGGTTACGCATGACCGGCGATAGTCACACAAGATGCGGCGATTTGTGATCGTTTGCTTGCCTTGCAGGGGGCGGTGCACCGCACCCAACTCCGCCGGCGCAAAAAAGGAATCAGGAACGCATGCGTCGGATACCCCTTTGCTTTCAATTGTCGCCGCCCCTCGACCCCGTCAACTCAGGATGCGCGGTCCGAGGTCACCTGGAAGAGAAGAGATACGTGAGGCTGATTCCGAGCGAGAACATTCCGCGATTGCTCAGGTCGCAGCGGCCCGTCGCGACTAAGAAGGTGTTTACATATTAAGCTGCGAACGCCCTCATCTCGTATGTGCTGCACGGCTGGGGCCCCCGCGGACGCAGACTCCTTTTTTCGCCGGGGCGTCGAAAAAATGAGTCCGCTGCGGCCCCAGCCTCTGAAACTCGACGGGGAACTAATTTGTAAACACCTTCTTAGTACCGTCGCCAGCCGATCTCAGGCGGTGGAGGAAGGACAGTCGCGGGGGGAGCGCTGGGGTTCGCCGGCGCGACCCGCCAGAGCTTCATGTTGGCTTCGGCATCGACGGTAAGCACCAGGCGGCCATCGCCAGAGAATTCGACGAAGCGCACCGGGGCTTGGTGCGGACCCAGCGTGGCCCAGACAGCGCCGGTGGCGAGATCGAAGAGGCGAATCTCGCGGTCGCCCTCGGGTCCGTAGACGTGATAGCCGCCGGTGCCGCTGGTTGCATAGCCAAAGCGCCAGACAGCCACAAGTCCGGCGCCGATGTGAGCTGCGCTTCGGGGGGGATGCAGGCGGTGGTCAAAAATAAAAAACTGTTCAGAGGGAGCCGGCGGTCGCTCCTTGCAGCGCAGATGATCAGGCGGGGTTGGATAGGGAGGATTCGTGGGAGTCTGCAGCGCGACGGGGGGGCTGGCAGGTGCACCGTTGGCCGCTAAGTTCCAGACAACAATCGGTGCGCGGACGCAGGCCGAGGGCGCATCGATGACCACCGAAGTACCGGGGGCAAAGGCCGCCGTTCCACCGACATTCCTAAGTGGGTTCGTCTTGTAACTCTGCGCATCGAACAGTACGTGGCGGTTACGCTGGGAAAAAAGGAACCAGCGGCCATCTCCGGAACGGAATGGGTACTCCGGCGGAGACATCATCGACCATTTCAGGGTCGCGGGTTCTCCCGCTAGGCTGCCGAGCCGCTTTCCAGTCTGGCTGTCCCAGACTTCGGAGTGCTTGGTGCCGCCTCCTGTTTCACTCCACGTAATGATCAGCTTGCCGTCGTTCGAGGACGAAAAGCCAAATGGTGTAGCCCGGGGTCGCTGCAGGACTGTTCGCCGCTGTCCGGAGTCGTAGTCGAAGATCTCCAGCTGACCCGTGCCGCTCCATGCCCAGCTACCGTTGTACAGGTGGTCAGGCGATGAGGGCTCCTTGGCCGGCAGCGGTTCCAGCGCGACAAAGCGACCCGCCGCGTTGAAGTGCATCGCGGATGGCCGGTAGGGCGGCGACCAGCTACGCACGACTTCCCCGGCCCTTTGCTCGATCAGCAGCGAGGGGAGAGGTGGCGCGTCTCCCGAGTTTGGCGCGTCCGAGCCCCGCTGTCTCAGCGCTGGCGTAGGCAGGCTCCTTTCCGTTGGCAGGGCGACCACGATCGAATCGTCTAGTAGCCAGAAGCGCGGCAGGTATTCGGGCCATTGGGGTACGTTGCGAACTCGCTGCGCGCGCAGGGCTCCGTTCTGCGCGTTCCACAGGTACAGATGGCCCGATTCGCCATCAGCGGCAATCAGCGTCTTACCATCGCGTGAAAAAGCGACCTGATAGAGATAGCTGGGCTCGATGGGGCGACGCAGGTGTCGATCCTCCTGCCAGTGCCACAGATCGAGGCTGCCCTCGCTATCGATCAACGCGACGCGCGTGCCGTCGGGGTGGAAGGCGACCGCACTTGGCCAGGCTGGCACCGATGCGCCGTGCATGATCGCTTCGACTTCCTCCAGACCATCAGGACGGCGCTCTAGCTGCGCCGGCGCCCGCCGGGCTTCAGCGACTAGCTCGGCATGCTCGGCCGCGATCGCGGGGAGGCTGCTCAGCCCGAGGATTCCTAACAGGAACCATGGCCGCAGTGGAAGGGAAGGATGCATCGGACGGATAGGACGGAACGGACAGAGCCCTGACTTGGCGTGCCTCATCGCTGGGTCCTAATTCCGGGTTGTCCTGATTCCTATTTTCTCGGATTCCTATTTTCTCTGATTCCTATTTCTGCAGCAGCAGCTAGAAACGACCGCTAGCGACGAGGCCGGCGCCGCCTGGGTTGCTGTAGGGGCGAACCATCAGCTGGCTTAGCCGCTTGCGCGAGAGGTAGTGCTGCGGCGTCTTATAGCCCTGGATGATCAGACCCAGCCCGACAAGCTGCATCGGCAGATCGGTGAGCAGCCAAGGCAGATCCCAGACCAGGCCGTAGGTGACTGCCTGCCGGGTAGTCGCCGGCGCGACGATGCTGCTGATGACGGGACCGACCACGGGAATCAAGAGCGTCCAGCCGGCGGCAGAGCTGGGATTGCTGCAGCCATACGGGCCGGACGAATAGCAATCGCCGCCCCACAAGAGTCCCATGCTGAGGCCGGTTGCGAAGGCCGCGGCATAGCCGATCGACAATAAGCTCCAGCCTGCCGCGATCATGCCGTTATGGTGCGTGCGACGCAGGACTACCGGCTCGTTCAGACCAACGGGCGGGGGCGGGCTGCCAGGCGGCGGCGTGGCCAAGCTGGTCGGTGGTGCGAGGGCGGTGTCATGCGGGCCGGCGCCAAGGGGCGCACCGCTGAGCAGCGCGTTGATCTGCGCGATGGCCCGGGCTGCTTCTTCACGAAACGCCGCTGGCGCTGCCGGATCGGCGATGAGGTAGCGACGATAGTGGTCGATGGCCTCGGCCCCCAGCCCAAGCCCGTGCTGCAGGCGCGCGATCTCTAAGAGCAATCCGGGCTCCTGCCTGAGCGCATAGGCCGCTTGAAACAGCGCCAGGGCTTCGCTGCGCCGTCCTTGGCGGGCAAGCTCTTGGGCGCGCAGTAGCTGATCGTGATAGCTCGCTTCGACTTGCGCATCCCCCGCCAGCGTGGCCGGCGCTGCGGCGGGGCTGGGGGGCGACTGTCCTAGCGCGATGGCGGGAGAAAAACTCAACGCGAACCCTAGGATGGCTCGCGACCACTTCGGAATCTCGCTGTTTGGCTGGCTGGAGTGACGCATGCGTGCCCTCCATGGTACCCCCTGCGCGCCCGCACCATGGCAGCCAGAGTGAGGGGCCGAGGATGATATAGTCGAAATGATGGGGAGCCTACCCTCCGAGATCGGGCCGTACCGCATTGCTCGCAAGCTGGGCGAGGGCGGAATGGGCGCGGTCTACGAAGCGATGCATCAGGTCATCTCGCGTCGCGTCGCCATCAAGATCCTGCACCCCGATAGCGAGCGCAGTCCCGACGCCATCAACCGCTTCATCAACGAAGCCCGCGCCGCCAACCTCATCGGGCATCCCGGCCTCGTCCAGATCACTGATTACGGCAACCTCGCCGACGGATCGGGCTATCTGGTGATGGAGTATCTGGCGGGCGAGAGCCTGGCCAGTCGGCTCAAGCACAGCAGCGGCAAGCTCGCTCCTGAAGATGCAGTGCACATCGGCAGCCAGTTCGCATCCGCGCTTTCCGCGTGCCACAAAAAAGGAATCATTCATCGCGACCTTAAGCCAGGGAACGCCATGCTGGTGCCCGATCCGGCGATGGCGACCGGTGAGCGGCTGAAGGTGCTCGATTTTGGTTTGGCCAAGCTGTCGGAGGTGCGGGAGGCGGCGCGGGTGAAGACGCAGTCGCAGGCTATCTTCGGCACGCCGCTTTACATGTCGCCCGAGCAGTGCGGTGGGGCAGGGCAGGTCGATCACAAGACCGATGTCTATGCCCTTGGCTGCATCCTGTACGAACTCTTGACCGGTCGGCCGCCGTTTCTCGGCGAGGGGACGGGGCAGGTGATTGGGCAGCATCTGTTCAAGGCGCCGCAGCCGCCCGTTGAGCTAGTGCCGCAGATCCCTCCCGCGCTATCGGATCTGGTGCTGCGCTTGCTGGCCAAGTCCAAGGACGAGCGGCCGAGCATGCGCGAGGCGCAGAAGGCGTTGGATGCGCTGGCGGCGACGCTGCCCGCGCCACGCCGTCGCGAGAGCGCGGAGCCGTCGGGGCCGATGACGGCCGAGACGCTGGCGGCGCTGGGCACTGCCTCGACCTTTGGGCAGGGACTGGGCGAGGCCGCAAGCTCGCAGCCGGCGCGTCGGTGGACGCCCTTGCACCTTGCGGCGGCGGGGCTGGTGCTCCTCATTGGCGGCTTCTTTGTGGCCCAGGGGATTTCGTTGCTGCGTAAGCCGGTGGCAACCAGCGTCCCTTCGGCCGCGTCCCCGCCTCCCGCGCCGGAGCGCAAGCCGGTGACGATTCGCGTCGAGACAGACCCGCCGGGAGCCGAGATCTACGAGAACGTCGATGAGCAGCCACTGGGCACGACGCCGTGGCAGCGCCAGGCCGAGCCGCAGGCCGGCACGCTAGCGCTCACGCTGCGACTCTCTGGCTACAAAGATCGCTTCGTCACGCTCAACCTGGGCGGCGATGACCGTGCCTACGTCGCGATGACTCCCAAGACGACGTCGCGGGCTGGCGCCAAGGGGGCACCGCCGGCGGGCAAGAAGAAGCCGGTCCTGGGGCGCATCTCTGCCCCAATCAAAAAGCTCGCCGGTAAGCTCGCGAACAAGCTCTCGCGCAAGCCAGCGGCCAAGACCGGAAGCAAGGGGAAGGGCAAGTCAGAGGCCAATCGCTAGTGAGGTTGTTTTGAATTATTTTACTAGAAGAGCACTCTGTTGTTTGGTCTGTGTGGTAATTCTTTTCGACATCAGCAGCGCAGGGGCTTCCGGGCGTTACAGCAAGCCCGAGGTGAAGGTCTGGCCGGAAACGTCGGAATCGGCTACGACCGAAAAGAGACCTGTCCCGCCCGAGCTGGGGCGAGGGTATACCCTGCTTGACTTGGTGTCGCTGGATGCTTCAAGAGGGGCAGACTGGTGGCGCTTCTATCGCCCAAAGACCTTGGCTGAAATTCGGCTCGGGGAGCAAGACTTCAAGCGTCCAGAGTCTCTCGCGGGGCTGGCGGAGCAGTACATGCAACTGGCGCAGGACTATGGGCAGCGGGTGAGTGATCTGGATGAGCGCCTGCATTTAGAACAGCGACGGGGAAGGTTGGCGCGGGCGGCGGAGCTGGCCACGCGTAAGCGGGAACAGGAGCAGCGCACAGACGAATGGCTCATGGGGGCATTGAAAATTTATGCTCTATTGTATCATGCGCCGAAATACAAAAATTATGCCGGCATGGATACTGCTTTGACGCATATGGCTGTTATTTTGATATTACTAAAAAAGACGAAAAACTTGGATCCGATTTTGGATCGTCTGCAGATCGACTATCCGCGGTCACAATTCGTAGACTTAGGAAAAATGGCGATGGCGGATCTGCTTTCTGAACAGAAAGATTATCAAGGCGCATTGAGAATTTATAAGAGAATCTCGCGTAGCCAGAATGCGAAATACGCCGGATATGCTTTATACAAGTCTGGAAGAATCTACTATGCGTTGGGTGATTATCCGCGTGCGCTGACCGCTTTTGCTCAGGCCATCGAGCGGGCGGAGGGGGAACCGTAGCGACGCGTGCTCAGGTCTTGGGAGTCTCGGCGATCCCTGCGCGTTCTTTAGAGCGCCTATCAAAACCTACTGCGGACCCCGGCTGCTGCGTCAGTCGTCGGTCACGGCCGGGAGGCCGCTCACTCCTCCCTCCTTGCTG
>CALFYE010000015.1 GCA_937952145.1 uncultured Myxococcales bacterium | reverse complement strand
GTTCAGACGTGTGCTCTTCCGATCTCGACCAGACCGACGTGGCCGGGGGAACTGCCGCTGCCGAGGAAGACCATGTCGCCCGGCCGCGGTTTGTCGGTGGGCGGAACAAAGCGGCCGTTCTGATGCGCCTGCTGCCACAGGACGGAGCACTGCGCATTGAGCTTTACCGGCAGCAGAACGCCTAGGGACCGGTGCGCAGTATGCCAGCAAAAGCTGGCGAAGGCGGCGCACCACGCCGGCCCGATGCCGCCATGCTTGTCCGTGTAGGACTGCCACGTCTCATCCTTCCAGCCCGGGCCTTCGAGGAAGTACTTCTTGATGTGGCCCCCGCTGTCTACGTTAGATGGCGTGCTGCCCTTGTACTGCTCTTTGACGGGTCGCCCCAGTTCGACAAGCGCCAGCTTCAACACCTCGGCCCCCAGCTTGCCGGGAGGAATCGGGTCGAACGAGGGTACGATTGGCTCGGACTCGCGGAGCTGCCCCTCTTCCACGGCCGGGACGTTGGTCGTCGGCTCGATCGGGATGTCGTCGCCATGAGCGGCGCCGGATAGTTGCGGCGACCGGGCATGCGTTTGCGCCAGCATCCGAGTCAAACTCCAGGTCGTCTCGACCAACTGCCAGAGCATCCTATCGCAGAATTCGTGCTCGCTGTGCGTAGACATGGCTCCTCCTTTGTTGCGCGCTTTCCAGATAAAAGTCTGAGCGCTGCGGTGCGCTGAGCTCACAGCGCAGACGCGACCGTTCGCGCTTCGGATCCGGATGAATTGCAATCAGTGTGCCGCCTGGAAATGCACCGGGACTTCCCAGTTCTCCTCGACCGGTCAGCCTCCGATCTAATTCGGAGGATGCGTTCTCGGCCTGAATTCACGAGCGTGATTACAGATTGGACTACCGCGGGCTACGCAAGGCAGCTGCGACGGCGGACTCCGCCCGGAGCAATCAGCGGTCGGGGCTGGCTGAGAATTCTTGATCGGCCGGGTGTTCGGCCGGACTGTCACGGCACCCGCGTGGTCCTACAGGCTGCGCGCGCCTGCTCCCACGAGTCTGGCGTGTCGTCTTCGGCGCGGATGCTGGCCGCCAGGGTCTCGCAGCCCAGCTTCCACAGGCGCTCCGGCTCGATTAAGGCGAGCCGAGCGGCTCCGTCATGATCACCTACAAGTACATAACTGCCGTCTTCGGACAGGGTCGCGCTGCGCAGCAGCGGATGGCGGCTGTGCAGCAGCAGGATCGGCTGTCTGCTCTCTAGATCCCAGATCGTGATTTCGCCGCGGGCGGCACCCACGATCGCGCGCTTGCCGTCCGCAGCCATGGCAACCGCCGCCTGCTCCGGGTCGCTGACGGGCAGCTCGATCGCGCGCTCCGCGGCAAGCTCCCATAGTCGCGGCGGCTGCGCCTGACCGCCGCTCAGCAAGCGTCTCCCATCGGTAGAAAATCGCAGCGCGCGCACGGACCCGCCCGCCGCCTTCAGGCTGTGCAGCAGAGCTCCGCTGTCTGGTTGATAAATGCGAACCCCCTGATCTGCCGTTGCTGCCGCGATCTGCTTGCCGTCTTCGGCCACCGCCACCGCCTGCACTGGCAGCCGCTGCGGAAACCGGTTCACCAGCCGGCCGGTGAGCAGATCCCAGACCTGGACCTCACTGCGCGCTGCGAGCACGGCCCGCCGGGCCGTGCGGTCTATGTGCGCCGCGCTGAGCTCAGATACCGGCAGGGACTGCTGCAGCACGCGAGCGCCGGTCTGCGCCAGATAGCGAGTCACCGTACCCGCGCGAGTGACCACCGTCACTTGATCGTCCGGAGCGAATGCGGCAGAGACAACGGGGGCATCTAGCGGTGCGATCTCGGACACTGGCCAGCCGCTCGCCACATGATAGATGCGCAAGCTGCGATCGCCCGCAGTGAGACAAAGGCTATGATCTGGGCTGATGTCGACCGCGGTGACCGGCGCGCTGAGCTCTGGCAGGTCGCGGACGATGCCAGTCGCCTTTGCGTTCCATATGCGCACCTTGCCGTCGGTTGCAGCCACTGCGAGACGCCCGACACTCGGCGAGAACGCAAGGCCGCTGACCGCTGCTCGCAAGAGTCCCTGGGGCTCGTCTCGGGCGCTCCACAAGAGGGCCCGCGCTGGTAGCGACCACACCGTGATGCCGCCCTCTCGATCGCCCACGGCGATTGTCTGCTGTGGGCCGACTGAGAGCGCGCTCACCGGTGCGTCGACCGCCCAGGGCTCGCCAATCGGTTGCCCCTTGTCGGCACTCCATAGGCGCACGAGGCGATCTGTTCCTCCTGATACGACCGTCGTTCCGCCAGGCAGCGCAGCCACTGCAGGGACGCTGCCACCATGGGCCGGGACGGCGTAAGGCAGGAGCTGCGGAGCGCTGGTGTCCCATAGAAGCAGCGTGCCGTCCTCGCCCCCTCCGGCCAGCCACGGACCCTCGGCAGTGAATGCCAGTGCCAGGACACCGCGCCGCGCCCCCACCAGCTCAAGCCGCTTCGCACCGCCTGCCAGCCCGTACAGCCGCACCTGCCCGCTGATCGAGGCCCCTGCCAGCCGCGTGCCGTCCGCGTCCAGCGTCAGAGCCGTTACCGCCTCTCCGAAATCGTCCAGGTGAGACACCAGCGCGCCGCTGCGCTCGTAGACCTGCAGCGCGCCCCCACAGCTGGCGACGAAGAGGTGGCTGCCATCGGAGGCAAACAAAACGGCGGTCGCTGGCGCCGAGCCGCTGAAAACGCTGTGCAGCATAGCGCCGCTGTCTGCGTCAAAGATCCGGAGACGACGATCGATCCCCGCGCTAGCCAGGACTGCGCCGTCCGCGGTAAGCGCCAGCGCGGTGACCTCCCCGTCGTGAGCGGCAATCAGAGGTCGCGCAAATACTGCCGTTCGCAGGCCATCGCGTAGCCCAGAGAGCGCCTCAGCCGGCGGTGACTTCCCCTGCTGGTAGAAAGGAGCCACGGCGCGGATTCCTTGATCGAGAGGCCGCAGGCGACCGCTCGGCTCCAGGGCAAGCAGCGTCGCCAGCATGCCGGCTTGGCGTCCGGCTGCCCAGCGCAGCGCGTCGCCCTCCTGCAGTTGCTGGTGCCGCATCGCGGCCGTTAGCCCTACGGATAAGCCGATGCTGCCCAGGCATACGAACATCAGCATCGCCACTAGCGCCCGCAGGAGCCGCCCAGCAGTGCGACACGCGTTAAGGTACTCCTGCTCCGCACCGTTGAAGACGCCGGGGAATCGCACCGCCAGTGCTTCGCTCTCGCGCAGGGGGCCCCGCGTGTGCACCAGCCACTGGCGGCTGCGCTGCTGGGCGAGCCAGGTCCGGGCAGCCTTCCTCACGGACTCGCGCAGCGCCAGGCTGTCGCGCTGCTCCTCCAGCCAGCCGTCCAGGCGCCGCCAGCTGCGGATCAGCGCTTCGTGTATGACCTCGACCTGCTGCAGCTCGATCGGCGGTTCGGCTGAGACGTTGCTGGTCAGTAGCAGGTGGGCAGCGACCAGGCGGGTGATGAGCGCTTCATAGGGAGCGGTTTGAGCGGCGGCCGGAATCAGCTCGCTGAGCGGCACCCGACGGCGGACTTCGCGTGCGACCGAGTCGTCGTCGATGCAGGCCAGTCGGACGAACACCGCGCGCATGCGCGCCTGATCTGCCGGGGACAAGCGCTCGTAGATGTCGTCCGCGGTCTCGGCCAGTACCTGCCCGATGCCGCCGATTGACTCGTACTCAGCGGCGCTCAGCCAGGGGCCGTGCCTCCGCTCCCACAGCTTGCGCAGGACGTGCTGCACTAGCGGCATGGCCCCCGGCTCACTCTGAACCTCGTCGATGATCCGTTCGCACAGGCCGGGGTCGAAGCGGAGGCCGCCGGCCCGAGCCTGTTGCTCGATGGCGCTGCGCAGCTCGTGCCCGCTCAGATGCGGGATGAGCGCCTGGTGGTCCTGCATCAGCTGGAGGGTCTCTGGGTAACTAGCGCACTCGCTCCAATAATCGGAACGCATGGCGAGCAGCACTGGAATCGCCTGCTGGAGTTCTAGCAACCGCCGCAGAAACGGTGTCCTCTTGTCACGCGGACAAAGGGTAAACAACTCCTCAAACTGATCGATGAAAAGCAAGGCTTGGCTGCCCGGTGGAGGGCTGCGGCCCAGTCCTGCCTTGACTAGCGCCGCCTCAAGCCGCGTGCCTGGGTCGGCTCCGGGGACCAGGGTGAGCACTTGCAGCGCTGCGTTTTCACCAACGAGCCGCGGCAGCAATCCGGCGCGGACGAGCGACGACTTGCCGCTTGCCGCTGCACCAAGCACGATGAGGAAGGGACGCTCTTTTAGGCGGCTCAGCAGCCCCTCGATGAGGGCGTCGCGGCCGAAGAAGTAAATCTGGTGGTCGATGCCGAACGAGAGCAGCCCAGGAAACGGACAGGGACCCGCGGTCATCGGGGTCGGCTTATTGCGGGCGACCGCTGCAAAGCTCATATCGAGTACGCGCAGGGACAGCGACTCGATCTCGGCTAGCGTCTGCTGCTTCTCCCGGGAAGCCACCTCGCTCAACGCGGCGCCATAGCCCCCGGGCGGAGCCTCAGCCGGCCTGGCGTTGCCGGCGCGCAGTGGCCCTGCCGTTTGCGCTCGCGGCGCTTCAGCGCGCTCCTTGCCTGCAGCGACTCGGCTCGATTCCACCTGAGCGAGGACACGCGGTACCAGTCCAAGCTGGACGCGAACCTGGTTGACGAGCCCGAGGAGGCGCGGCATCAGCGCCGGAGCACGCTCTGCGAACAGCCCGAGCAGACGATCCAGCCCGAACACAACTTCGGCGGCCGTCAGCTCGTGGCCCTCCAGCTCATCGCTGAACAGCGGCCGGCCAGCGAGGCGGCTATATAGGGCAGGGACCAGCACATCGTCCTGGCCGATGAGGCCCGCGCAGGCCTGGACCAAGGCCCGCTCCACTTCGCCGTGTTCGAGCAACTGCGGGTACAGGCGCTTGGCCAGCTCATACGCAAGAAAGTGCGACACCTTGCGCGTCATGGCCAGCACCACCGGCACCCCGAGCTCACGCACCAGCCTCTGACCAAGCCCGCCGAGCACTGCCTCCGCTTCTGGGCGGGCGCTTTCACATACAGCAAGAAAAATAAAGTGCGGCAGCGCTGCCAGCTCGGCGAGCCGCCCGATCATTTCGCTGGCCGAAACCGTCGCCACCCCGCCGCTACCGTTGCTGAGGTAGAGGATGGTCTCGCCTGCACGGTTGAGGCGGCCGTGTGCAATGATGTGCAGCAGGGTGTAGCGTTTTTTGGTGAGATGCTCGCAGAGGGCAGACAGGCTGGGCGCGTCCATGCGACCAGGGATCTGGTCGCTGCTCGCTAGCACGTCCCAGGGGATTTCATCCCGCAGCGTCTCGGAGACGGTTTGCAAGGCTCGCGCTTCGTCGAACGGATCGAGCTTGTAAGACTCAAGGCCGCTCGGGCTGGCAACTACCACCAGCATGCGCAGGTCACGACGACCAAGGGCGGGAAAGCGGCGGTCGGTCAGGCTCGGCTGAACCAGACAGTAGGGAAAGCGCTGATCCTGGGCAATGAAGCGAAAGCCTTGATCCATCGGAATGCAGAGCCACTCCCAGTGCAGACTGCGCAGTTCCAGCGGCTCGACCGACAACAGGACGCGCATGCTACCTCCGCTGTCGGCTGCGGCGCGGTCGAAGGCGCGCAGGATCTCTCCGGTAAACAGCGCCTTGCAGAGCAGCGTGCCGTAGTCCGCCGGGCTGGTCTTGGCCCCGAGATCTTCGATGTCGGTAGCGCTGAGGCGCAGCCTGCCTTCGCTGCGCAGCGGCAGCTCAGGCACATCGCCTGCCCCGCCGAGATTGAGCTCGGCCACGACTGGGTAGAGGTCGGGCTCCAGGCGGCGGCAGATTGTAATTTCAAAGGTCGGCTTCATCTCCACCCTCTGCGAGCTTCCTGCTGCCTCCAAGAAAATCTCGGATGGGCGCATCCGGAGTCAGAATGCGTAGCGGGAAAAAGGAATTCTGATGTAGTTGCGGCTCATACGTTGCCGCTGCCGAAACGTACGGTCGCAGCAAGGGATTGCAACCAAGGTGCCAGCCTCGCTTGCGCGGCTCCCGATGCGCGCACCGCGGTCTTTTGAGCAGCAGTTGACCTGTGTTAAGGTAAGGGCCTATGGCCAGAATCAATATTTCCGTTAAGGGGTTACAGTCAGCTTTGAGTGTGAGCTTAGTGCCGGGCGGCGCTCTGCTGGTCGGCCGCGAGCCAGATGAGAGCCGAATCGACTGGGGGGCCCTGGCTACGTGTCCGGCGATTTCTGACCCAGTCAATTACAACACGTACCAAGTCGAGTCGTTAGCCGTGCCGGCGGGCGTCGTATCAGCCAACCACCTCCTCGTACTGGCGGACCACGCCGCGACCGCGGTGTACGATCTGGGCAGTCGCAACGGTTCGTGGGCGCAGGTAGAACCGCTTCAGCCGATCGTCTTCGGGGAAGGACAAGACTTCTCTATCACTCTGGCGCACACGCCTGACGCCGAGTCGCCTCTGCACCGCCCGCAAGATGTGGAGTGGTCGCAGAATGAGGACTTCGCACGCGCGGTGGAGCAAGAGCTGACGCGTTGGCTACACGAAAGCGAGCTCCCGGTCCGGGTCACCCTCCATCCGCCGCACAGCCGCGCTGAAGGGTTCCTGCTAGTCGATGACAGCCTGATCGAGCTGCAGGTGCAGGGGACGCTGGAGGTCCCCACCGGCACGCTCATGTCGATCATCAGCGAGTACATCCACGGGCAGAACGAGCGCTTCCAGCAGCTCAGTCGGCGCGCGTCCGAGATGGTGGCAGCGTCCCCCGAGATTCGCCAGATCCTGCTGCGCACCGCAACTTCGGCAGCGACCGGGCGGCGTACGCTGTTTCTGGGTCCGACCGGGGTCGGCAAGGAGCTGCTGGCGCGCAGCTATCACGGCTACTCGCCACGCCGGGACGGGCCGTTTGTCACGGTAAACTGCGCGCTGCTGGAGAAGGACCTGCTGTATGCGCAGCTGTTCGGCGCGCGGCGGGGCTCGTTCACCAGCGCGGTCAGCGACGTTCCCGGCCTCATCGAGGCTGCGCACGGCGGCACGCTATTTCTCGACGAGCTCGGCGAGATGAGCCCGGAGGTGCAGAAGGCCTTGCTGCGCTTCTTGGACTCGCGCGGCGAATACTACCGGCTGGGCGACCCGAAAGCCCGCCGCGCCGACGTGCAGATCGTCGGCGCCTCAAACGCGCCGCTCGACGATCCGGATTACCGCAGCCAGCGATTTCGCGACGACCTGTGGTACCGCTTGGCCGCCTCGGTGGTCCTGGTGCCGCCTTTGTGCGAGCGGCCGGAAGACGTGCGCGCGTACCTTAGCAGCCGCAAGCTGCACGGGGGCAAACTCTCAGTCGCTGAGGCGCTGAGCGCTGAAGCGCTGGCCGATGTGATGCGCGATCCCTGGCCAGGTAACTTTCGGGATCTGGAAAACTTTATCGACCGTTTGCCCGCAGTGATGCGCCCCGGCATCATCGACCGTGCGACCTGCGCGGCAGCGATCCAGGAAGGCCGACCCAGGACCTTCGCGGGCCGCTCGGCGGCTGCGCGGGGTCCCGAGCGTGCATCGACCGCCGCGCCGCCGGCTGCCCCGTCGGCAGTTCCCGACGCCGCGGGCCGCTCCTCCGGCAAGGCCCGCGCGGTGACCGTCCTGCCGAAGAACGCGGCCCTAGGCTGGGAGCACATCACCCAGTCTGCCCTCAGCGCCTTTTTGCAAGATCAGGGCGAGGCCCTGGCTGGCTGGGATCAGTTGCAGCTCTTGGTCGAACGGTACCTCAAGCCGATGTATGTCGCGTACGCTGCGCTGCCCCAGCATAGCTGGGACTCCCTGCTCCAGGTCAACTATTCTGCCATCGCTCGCCGCCTGTGCATTGGCGACGGGAGCACGGTCAAGACCCACCTTGTGCGCTTCGAAGAGCGCTTCGTCCGGCATAATGCCCCGGACAGCAGCAAACAGCCGGCGGCGACCCTCGCTTCTACCTCCGATTGATTCCGCAGGACCTCGCGTTCAGCGCGCCTGCAGTGCAAGAGCTGAAGAACGACATCGCAAATTTGGATCGCTGATTGCATAGCCTCGACTCGCTGCGATGCAGCAAGGAGGCTCCCATGGCTGACAGCATCATTACACTACTTGCAAATACCACCAAACGCCGAGCGTTTCTCCTCTGGAGCATAGACAACTCTCAACCGGAAGTTGTTTTCTGTGCCCTGTTTGAGCAGTACAAGAAAGGAGCGACCAACCTGATGGCCACAACGCTCCATGAGCTATTTATCAAAAGCGGCGCTCACTACCAGATTAATATCTCGACAGAGGACTTTGACGAAAATAGTTATCAGCAAGCCCTGAAGGGCAATAGCGCCCACGCGGCGGTTGAGCTAAAGAATCTCTTTGACAGGGCGCAGGGACATGTCTCCATTCTGCCCCATGCGCCGATGGAATTTAACAAATGGGCCGCCTCAGCAGCACGCCCCGGAGCCCCCACGCACGCGCTGCCAACCATGATCGGCAGCACGATTGCTCGCGCAGCCCAGATACCGGCTAGTCCGAGTCAGCGACCCAGCCCGCCGGCCTCCGCCGCTACCAGTGCCGCTCCTAACGCCAGCGGTGGTACAGCGGCGAACCCGGCCCGGACCCAGGGCAAATTGCCGGCAGCGACCGCGAGCATTGTCGGGGCTGCTGGAAGTCTGGCAAATGCAGCCCATGTAAGCCCAAGTCCAAGTCCGCCCGCGGCTGCCCCCGCAGCCACGCTAGGGGAGGAGCTTGAGGAAAAGATCCGGAATGAGAAACCCAGGTTCCAGAACGCCAGGGAGGATTGGCAGCGCACGAAAGATAAGCTCATGGCGGCCGGCTTTCGGTTCCATAGTGAGCTCCCGACGCCCTGATACCACGGCGACCGGCAACAGATGCTCAGCATCGCGCCGACCCTGATACTACTTCCGAGTATGCCTCCCTTCTTACGCTGCAAGCCGGCAGGCAGCACGCCGACCAGAAGCGCCGGGTAGCCCGCCATACGATGAGCCGTCGCGGTCGCGCCGAACGTCCTCGGCTGCGCGCTCTCCTGCGCCGCGCTGCGCCCTCTTAAAGGATCTTGACAGACAGCCCCGCAAGGCGGGAGAGCTTACATTCGAGCATACTGGCGCAGATGTGCTGGGGTCAGCGTGGCTATCTTTGCACAAGTACAGCCTAACCGCTTCGCTGAAACAATTCTCGGAATCAATTCGCCCGCCGACTGAAGGACCTGCCGGCTCTCTCCCTCTGCAGAGCCGCCTGATCGCTTCTTGCCCCTCCAGGTGCTTGACAGGGGCGGATCGAGCCGCCCGCGGGCCGCCATGTAGATTCGAAGGGCCTCCTGACGAGCTACGAATTGGCTGGCGGAGTGGGTGAATGCTCTATATCCTAGACTCGCCCCGTATGGTCTTCACTGGCCGTGACGATGCGCTGGCCATCGGGGCTGAAGCTCGCGCTTCTGACGCTGCCCTGAGCCCCCCTCGCGTTCCAGACCCGCGCCGTTGGGTTATGACTGGCGGTGACGATGCTCCGGCTGCTAGGACTGAAGCTCGCGCTGTAGACGGTGCTCTGCGGTCCGGTGAGCTCGGCCAACATCCGCCCGTCCTTTGAGTCCCAGACCCGCGCCGTGTAGTCCCAACTGGCCAACTGGCGGTGACGATGCGCCGGTTGGAGCCAATCCTGTCCCGCCCAGGCCGCCTCTTGATTCGCGGGATTGGTCCTTCTGGCCAAGGCCCCGCCCATGGGCAGAGCAGCGGACCGTGGGCCACGCATCCCTCGTTGGAGTAACCTTCAAACAGAGAGGAACGCGTGTTCGCCCCAGGATCAAGCAACAGGGCTGGCTGGCCGCGACTCAGCTGAGGCGCGCCATGGTTGCGGTGGGTGCCCTGACCGCGCTTCCGTGGCTTGGCTACTGTCGCCGTCAGCCCGCCCCTGTCGCGCTCGGACGCGATGCCAGGAGCCGGGTGGCGCTGAGCGAGCTGCGTGACGGAGTCGGGGGGCTCATCACTAAGCTGGCGCTGTTCGCCGCCACGCTCGCCAAGATTCCGTCGAACCTGCCGCTGCTCGTGCAGCGCCACCCCGATATCTTGGGCGGCTTAGCCGATCCGGCCGCTGCGGCCAGCCAAGATGCGGGGGCCGTCTGGGTCGAGCTGCTGACCCGCTCGGCGACGCTGCCGCGTTCTTTCGTCCCGCCTCTACGCGACGGGACCCGTTACGCTATGCTGGCGGGCTACCGCGCCGTGATTCGCATCTTCGCCTCGGTTCCCGCAGCCCGGGGCGGTGCTGCCTGGCTGCGTCGCGAGCTTGCCAAGCAGACAAGCTTTATGCGGCTGCCCCCGGGATCGCGCATGGCCCTTTTCGAATAGCCGCTGGTCATCAGCCGAGAGGGTGAGCCGCTGCCGTTGCCGCTTATCACCCTGCTGGAGTCGCGCCGCGTGGCCGTCCCCGCGGCGCCCGGCCGGCGCATCGTGCAGGCGGGGGTGATGCAGCTTTCCGAGCTGCCGTTTACTGTGTTCGAAGGCAAACGCCAGCTGCTGCGCGCGATTGGCCCGGGGCATCCAGGGCTGTTGCGCCTGGCGCCGGGCGCGTCGTTTCCGCAGGGCGGCACCTGCGCGCCCAGGCCGGAGCTGCGGCAGCCCGCCAGCCGCGTGTGCTTGATGTGCCACCAGCCCGACACCGAGCACCTGAGCGGTACGATGTCCCACGGCGAACAGAGCATCCACCTAGCCGACGACAACCGAGCGGCCGCCCGCGCCGTCATCGAGGAAAAGCGCAGCCGCGGTGAGTTCAAGCGGCTGCTCGGCTACTTCGGGCGCTGACCGACCCGGCGTCCCGCAGGCGGCTGCGCAAGGAGACGCAGCCGCTCCGCCGGGACGCAGGGCTCCGCCCCGCGCTAATCGATCCGCACCGAAAGCCTTTTGCAAGCACTTCGCCCCGTTGCGGATCGTTAAGTTTTCAGTTTCTCTCGGTTGGGTTCTTATAGTGCGGTTGCATCGGGTAGGGTCGGTGGGATCTGCTCTAGGAAGGGGCCGGCTTTAACGGAGTGATGATGGGATGTCGGATGCATGGTTACCTATCGGAAAATTGGCCTGTTCATAGATACGGGCAACGACCTGCGTGCCCCGCATGCACTCCTTGATTTGGAGTGACAACCTCCTTGATCCATGTTCTATCCAAAGTGAGTAGGCCGCCGAAGAAAACCTCAGCCATTGATCACTTTTCCGATGGAAGTAATTGGATTTCTAGAATGCCAGCGGAGCAGATTGAGCAACGCCACACGGAGCAGGGCACGGAGCATCAGACGGAGCACGAGACGGAGCAGCCGACGGAGCATGGGACGGAGCACCGAAAGAAACGACCAGAGAGTCTTGGCTGAAGCACGGGATGGAGCAGCGGACGGAGCATGGGACGCAGCAGCGGCCCGGAGCGCGAGACGGAGCGCGAGACGGAGCACGAGACGGAGCAGCGAAACCAGCGGACGGGTTTCTTCAATGCTGAGGGCTATTGTTACTTGTAGTTAACTACGTGGTCGGACTGATGCGCACCAACCCTTGCGCCAAGCGAGCGACCTGCTCGGTCGAGCTCTGGTGCTCCATGAGGTGCTCCTGCCAACATGCCATGCTGCAGGCTGTCCTATGCTCCTCTTGATGCTCTCGTTCGGGTGGATCGCGCTGCGCCGGAGGTCTGGGGATGGTGCGCAGCGCACGCAGGCTGCGCAGCGATGGTCTTCACGACGGAGCAATCTGACCCAGCCCACTCTATATGCGCAACGAGTGCAACAATGGGCTGCACGGGGCTTGTTGCACTTGTTGCACTTGCCGTTGCATGGGGCTTGTTGCACTTATCGCGCTGGTCGTTGCCATAGGCGACTCTGCGTGTCGCGGCCCATGCACCGCCTTAGCTGCGCGGGAAGTTTGGATCCGCCTTCACCTCGGCGATCTGCGCGGTGTGGCGGGCGCAGTGCGCGGAGAGCAGCAGCAGCCACTGATATCCGTCGAGCGCCTTGAACAGCGGGTGCGGCGCCGCGTGGCCGCGCAGGTCATCCTGGGTGTTCTGGACGTACACGACGATCTTGTCGCGGCCCTGACCAAAGGCGGTCTGCAGGGCCTCCAGGGTCGGGAAGCGTCCGGTGGGCTTGAGGACCTCCGGGGCCTGCACCTTGTGGCTGCGATCGGTGACCAGCGTGCGCAGCCGCGCGTCATCGTGCTGCACCTGGGCCAGGAGCTTGGGATCGGTGGGCGCCGCCATGACCTTGTCCATGAAGAGGCCGAAGATGCGCTCGTCCGACAGCGTAATGTGCTCGGCGACCTCGGCGATGGACCAGCGATCCGGGGCTGGCTTGAAGCGGTACTGCGCTTCGGAGAGGCCCTGCAGCGAGGCCAGGAACGCCTGCCGGCTGTCGTTCAGATCTTTGACCGCGGCTTCGCGCTCCGCCGCAGTGAGCGGACCCGGAGCGTGCACCCCGGCGCCGGCCGCGGTCGAAGCCTGGGTGCCCGCGCAGCCGAGCAGCGAGATCGTCGGGAGAGTGAGTGCGAGGGCCGCGGCGAAGGTCGCTGCGATGGTCGAAGTGCGGGTCGATGCAATAGAACGAATGCGCATGAGGAAGAGCCTCCAGTTATGGTTCGGGTTGTAGTTCAGTCCGTACGCCCAGCGGGCGGCGTTTCCAGGGCGCGCATCATGCCACATGGGCCGCGGCTTTAGTCAGGCCTTGTGGCCGCGCGCGGAGGAATTTGCCGTCGAGCTCAGCGGGGGCTCAGCCCGCTTTCCAAGCTCGCGATCGCTTCCGGCTATCTCAGCGGACGGCTTCGTGGTAGGACGCAGCGAGCGGCCTGTGAGTCTGGCTGTGAGTCTGGCTGTGAGTCTGGGAAATCGAAATCGATAGGAGCTGCGGATGCGGACTGTCTCTTGGCTGATGGGCGCGGGTGTAATCTTTTTGCTCGGGTGCAATGATGGGAAGGGGAGCGAGCCGGGCGGGCGCGGCGAGCCGGGTGCCAAGGGAGACCGGGGGGAGCCCGGGCCCGCAGGAGCGACCGGTGCGATGGGACCGGCAGGACCGCAAGGTGGTAAAGGGGAGCCGGGGCCGGTCGGAGCCGCCGGACCGACAGGAGCGGCGGGACCGGCGGGACCGGCGGGACCGGCGGGACCGGCGGGAGCGATGGGGCCGGCCGGTCCTTCAGGCGCGGCTGGGGCGATGGGCCCCAAAGGCGACAATGGCGTGGCGGGACCAGCAGGAGCGACGGGGCCGGCGGGCGCGCGTGGGCCAGCCGGCCCGGCGGGACCGACCGGCGCGGCGGGTAGCTCCGGGGCGATGTCCGAAGATGGCGGCAGCTTCGTCGGTTTTACCAGCACGACATATGCGGGACAGATTCCGAGCGGGCGCGCCGGTGCGCACGCAGCTTGCGCGGCGGAGTTTGCCGGCTCGCACCTGTGTCACGCCGCGGAGTACACCCTGGCCAACTCCGCCGTGGCGCCGCCAGCGGGCGGAGCATGGCTCGATCCGTCCGGTGATCTGGAACATAGCTGGAGCACCTGGGGCACCGTACGCGCCGGTCGCTCGGCCAACGAGACCGCCTGCATCAGCTGGAGCCGCAACACCGCTGGGTACGGTGGCACCGGGATCACCGAAGCCGGCTCGATCACGACCTCGCTCGACTGCAGCACCACGCATCCGCTGGCCTGCTGCAACACCCCAAGCAAGACCCGCTTTGCCGGCTTCACCACCGCCACCACCACCGGCAACGCCGGCGGCCGCCACAAGATGCATGCGCTGTGCGCGGCGGAGTTTGCCGGCGCGCACCTGTGCCATGCCGCGGAGTACCTGCGCAGCAACTCGGCGACCCCGGTGCCGACCAGCGGTGCCTGGCTCGATCCGAGCGGCTTCGGCAAGAATAGCTGGAGCACCATCGGCCTGCCCGAAGCGGGGCGATCAAACAACGAGACCGCCTGCATCAGCTGGTCGCGCGACACCTCCGGCTACGGCGGCACCTCGCTCACCGCGAGCGGCAGCATCAGTACGTCGCTCGACTGCAGCACCGCCCACGCGCTGACCTGCTGCTACTGAACGCACACCGGCACAGCGTCTGATCCCATCACTCCGCGCGCTCGTGGCGCAGCAGCCAGGCGGCATAGCGGCGGACGTGCTCGGCGGGGGAGGAGGCGCTGCAGTGGCGCGCGACCTTGTAGACGTGGGCGGCGTCCAGGTGCAGCGCCAGCCGCAGCTGGTCCTTGAACTGCTCAGAGAAGCGACCGCTGCCGAGCCGATTCAGGATCGACCGCACCAGTCAGTCGAGCTGAGCGGAATCGAGCGAGCGCGCCATCTTCGTCCCCACCCGTCCGTACCAGAGCCGCAGGGTCTCTGCCTCGATGAAGGCGACGCACTGCTCGACCGCCGCGGCCTCATCCCAAAGCAGCCGATCACAGAGGGCCAGAAGGTCCGGCTTGGACAGCATGAGAATGAGCATGAGCATGAGTGTCAGCTGCCACCCGCAAGGGACCACGTTCGGGCAAATTCGCCAGGTCATGGGACCAGGCCGAAGCTCCGGCGGAGCCACCAGCCGCACATCGAGAACCGCGAGTGTAGACAGACCTTCTGATGGTGCCGCGACGGCTGGCAGGAGGTCCCATGAGCTATCGCGAGGTATCGAGGCTGGAAATCAAAGAGGTGCTACGACGGAAAGAGGCTGGAGACGGAGTGCGCAAGATCGCGCGCGAGGTGGGTGTGGACCGCAAGACGGTCCGTTGCTACCTCGAAGCGATTGACGCCGCGGGGATCGGCGATGCGACCGAGGTCGACTCGCCGATGCTGGCTGGACTGGCTCAGGCGGTGCAAGGTCGCCGCTCGTAGAGCCATCGGAGCCGTGGCAGGCTTTGCTCCGACAGCGGGCGCAGATCCAGGCGTGGCTGCAGGAGGAGCCGCCGCTGCAAGCTGGCGGGGCGGGCTCCGTTCGTTGCTCTCATCCACAGGTTGGCGCCAGTGCCCCCAGCAGGGGTCGAGGCATATGCACTGAAGCCTTTAGTGCACTTGCCAGGTGACAGGCGGTTGGGGAAATTCGCCCGGGATGTCCCTTACGCTACGATCGATAGCGGTACTGACCAAACGGCATTCTCCCTCAAGATGATCCGCCCCCTAGAACCGACTCCACAAGAGTCAATCACTGGCGTACATTGATTCCCGGCACGAACTCCTATCTGTAAGCGACATTTTTCGGGTTAGCGATGGTGATAGGGCAAAACATGGGCCAAGACCAATGCCGAGCCGAAATTACCCGGTGGGTGTCCTGCTGCGCTAGAAGCCCACACACAGGGTTTCCCGACCCGCTCACCGCTGTAGGGATCCCTTATGTAAACTTATGGAACTATGAGCCGGTCCCGTCCGAGATGGAACCGGCCTTCCCTGTCGAACAAGGAGCCGCCAGCGCGCCAGGGATGCGGATTGACGTCTCTGGCTCGATGGCAGAGAATCTCCGCTTGTAGTGTACAGGGACGATCGGCGCTCGCCGGAAGATTGATGACCCAGGATCCCACCAGAGCCGTTCTCGGTAGACCGCGCCAGCGTGTGGTTCCGCCCAACAGCCAGCGCTTCGGTCTGGTGATCGGCATCGACGTCTACCGCGACGAGCGCTTGAACCTCCGCTGCGCAGCGGCCGACGCCAGATCTATCTACGACCTGATGATCGACCCTGCGTGCGGCCTGTTCCCAAAAGAGAACGTCCACCTCCTCTTGAACGAGCAAGCGACCACCGCGCAGATCTGGGGAGCGCTGGCGGACTTGCGCAAGAAGGCCATCCGCGAGGCAGACATCGTCTGGATCTTCTATGCGGGTCACGCCGCTCCGGAGGAGGACAGCGTTTATTGGGTGACCCACGATGCGGACATCGACGATTTGTACAAGACCGCGCTCGATCGCGACCGTATCGCCGAGGTCATCTCGAAGCTGCGCGCCGAGGTAGTGCTGCTGCTCCTAGACTGCTGCTATGCTGCGGCGACGGCCGCCCGGAAGTATCCGACCCGCTCCGTCCTGTCGGGCAAGGCGCTGTTTGACGCCTATAAGGGAAGCGGACGCATCACCTTCGCGGCCTCGAACGGAAAACAGAAGTCGGTCGAGCTGCCCGAGGTGGGGCACGGGGCCTTCACCTATTTTCTCGCGAAGGGCCTGCGCGGCGAAGCGGACGCAGATGGCGACGGCGTGGTGTCCGCGGATGAGCTGTGGATGTTCCTGCAGTAGCTTGTGGGGCAGCGGACCGGACGACCTTTGGTGCGCAAAGTCGGCTAGCCTCTATCACTGGGACGGCAAGGCCTGGTCCCTTCTGGAAAAGCACTTTACCAAGCTCGTAGCTGGAACCAGCGCTTCGGATGTTTGGACTTACGGCGACCTGGAGTGGTTCAGGCACTGGAACGGGGCGGAGTGGCGCAATCTGGTGCAGCCCGGCTGGGCCACACGCCCCTTCGATATCGTGGCCATCTGGAGCGCCGCACCGCATGACATCTGGGCCGTCGGCATGAAGAACGATCAGCCTCTCATCATCCACGGGGATGGGGAGACGTGGGAAGGAGGCGCCTTCGAGTACTTCAGGAGCGCAACGAAAGGGGCCCTCAGCTCGGTATGGGGGAGCGGCCCGCAGGATGTCTGGGCCGTTGGCTCCATCAAGACTACCAGCGCCCTG
This sequence comes from uncultured Myxococcales bacterium, assembly GCA_937952145.1. GTDB lineage: Bacteria > Myxococcota_A > Polyangia > Palsa-1104 > JAEUJZ01 > JAEUJZ01. The sequence goes on along the minus strand of CALFYE010000015.1, from coordinate 4,380 downwards.
GGAGCCACAGCCACGCTCGGGTTGATCCTCCATTGGGACGGGAAGTCATGGAGCGAGGTGGCCATTCCTGCCACGCCGGCGCTCGGCGTTATCTCGGGGAGCAGCCCGGTAAACGTCTGGACCGTGGGAAACGAGGGCGCGATCCTCCGCTATGTTCCGCGAGGTGCGCGGACGCCCTGAGCGGACCTTGCACGCCGGAATCCGACTTCGCTTTCATTCAGGTGCTTCCTCTCGATGCGGTGCGGATGGATTGACACTGCGTCTCCGACGAAAAGGACAGGCAATCGAGTACTTGAAGACTGTCAGGGGGACCTCCCTCGCGAGAAGCAAGCGCTGAAGTTCCAAGCTCAGAACGCGCAACTTCCCAAGGCGAACGCCAGGGGGCAAAGGCTACCAGCACTTTCGCTACGTTGGGCCCGAGCGATGCAGTTGTAGCCAGATATCCGTGCTAATGCTCTTTTTGCCGCAAAACGCCTTCGCACTTCCACAAACGGAGATTTGCTCGGACACCATGGTAGGAATGGCCGGTCCGTCGACAGAACCAGAGCAATCGTTCCCTGCCCGAGAGAAGGCTTGAGCGCCGACACGGTCATGAAGGAGCGGTCGGTGGTGCCGGCTCGCTGGCTGGCGGTTGTGTTGTGCAGGGTCTGCCGATGTCCTGCTCGAGGAAGTCAGCCAGCCAGAAGCGCAAGGTGGCGCGCTGATCGCGGGCGCTCTGGTCCGAGCAGGAGCCGCGCAGGAGCTTCTCTTGATGGTATTCATCCAGAACAAAGCCGAGCTGCCGGCTCTGGCTGGCTTGGAGGAGCCCGCGAGCAGCCTGCTTGATGGCCACCTGCGCCTCGCGCAGCGTTGCAAAATAGAGGTCGCGATGACCGGTGACCTCGCAGACCCGGATGCGAAAGCGAGAGCCGCCGCGCTCCGAGTAAGGGCCTTTGACTCGAGGAGGAGCTTTAGCACGAGGCATGGGACACCTCCGTCTGCGAGACGAATAAATTGCGAGGTTGGATCGGGGTGTCAAAAGCAAGAAGGGGAGGGGAGGAGCGGGGCATGGGGCCTCCAAGCCGTGCGCCCTGCCGACGGCGCGCAGAGCACACGCGGTCGCCTGGCATCGCCAGGCCAGGTTTGCCGTCGAGAAGCTTCTCGAATCGCAAACCTGTCCGCAGCCTTCTCCGACGCCGTGCGGACGAAATCAGACGGCTTTCTCTTTGGCGGAGACTCTCTTGCCGAGAATGTTTCCCCCGAGGGAAAACCCCGAAATATCGTTTCGTGTCGCGGCGAAGTGCTTGCGGAACAGTGGATCGGAGCTCTGGGTGGAGCGAGCCAGATTCTTCGATAAGCCGCTTATCATATCGTTTGATAGTCGACTCGGGGTCTAGTTGCTGACGGCGAACAGCCGTAGCCGGTGACAGACGTTGTACCGGCTCGCGAGCTTGCTCCGACGCTTGACGGGAGCACCGCGCCGTCGTAGTATTTGACCAAAAGTTGAAACTGGTCACAGGTCAAGGAACTGCATATGGTCCGCCCCCGCCTCGATGAATCGGCCCGAGACGACGTGCTTGACGCCGTGGATCGGCTGCTTGGGCGCTACGGCTACGGCAAGATGTCGATCGCCGACGTGGCCCGCGAGGCGGGCATCGGCAAGGGCACGGTGTACCTGTTCTTCCCCAGCAAGGAAGAGCTAGTGTTGTCGGCGATCGACCGCATCGCCGAACGGCTGCTCGCGCAGGCCCGCGCCATCGCCGACGGACCGGAGCCCGTGATCGTGCGCCTGCGCCGCTGCCTGCTCATGCGGGTGCTGGCGCGCTTTGATGGCGCGCAGACGCACACGCCGAGCCTGGACGAGCTGCTGGCGGCGCTGCGTCCGGCGCTGCTACAGCGCCGCGAGGGCCACTTCCACCGTGAGGCGCGGCTACTGGAGAAGCTTCTGCTGGAGGGACGGCGCCGGGGCGACCTGTCGTTCCTGGGGGCTCGCGCAACCGCCGACGCCCTGGTGACCGCGACCAACGCCCTGCTCCCCTACAGCCTCAGCCTCCGCGAACTGGGCGAGCGCCAGGTCATCGAGACCCGCGCCGCCCGCGTCATCGATCTGCTAATCGCCGGTTTGCGTGCCGGAGGACCAGCGAAAGGATTGGGCCCAAGAGCTGACCGCTGCTGAAAAGAGCCGCTGCCACGATGGGCAGACCAACCATTCGCTGATTGTGGACGCCGGCATTCCTGGCGGCGGACGTCCTCATCGGGCCCTATCTCAGGGAGGATCGATCATGTTGTGCAGAACGTATGCTGTTGTCATTAGTTTACTTCTTACCGCGGGTTGTAGCGCGTGCAACTCGCGGGATCATGCGCCCTCACAAGTAGCGCCCCCAGAGCCTGACAATCCGTCCATTTCAATTCCCGTTCCTGCCGTTCCTCAGACTTCAACCTGGAAGCTGGACCCGGAAAACTCTTCAGCGGAGTTTCTTTGTAAGCATGTGCTCAGCAAGGTGCGCGGCATGTTTGCCAAGCCTTCGGGAACTGTCGTGCTGGATGAAGCCACGCCAGCCAATTCCAAAATCACGGCAACCCTTGACGTGAACGCTATCACGACGGGCGTAGAGGAGCGTGACACGCACCTCAAGAGTCCGGACTTCTTCGATGCGGCCAAGTACCCCGCTATCGCTTTTGTCTCCACGGGTGTGAGTCGGTCGAGCACAACGTCGTATTCAGTGACGGGTAACTTGACGATGCACGGCGTGACCAAGCCGGTGACTTTAGCGGTTACGGCCTCGCCCCCGTTCAACCACGCCGGGGGCATCCGCCGGGGCATCGAAGCGACGACGTCAATCAATCGGAAGGATTTCGGGCTTCGTTGGGAGTTCCCAGGCGAAGGGGCCGGTATCGTCGTGGGAGACCATGTTCAAATCACCATCAATGCAGAGCTGGTGCTTCAGCCCTAACCGAGCCAGGGCGGTTCGCTCTCGGCAATCTGCGGGTCCGGCTTTTCATCCTGGTATGGAGCACTTCATGCGCGCTGACGAGGAGAGTGGGGAACTGCGGACGCATCATGGCAAGGTAGCCGCTGGCGGCGCCGGCGCACCACGACTGTTACGGAAGCGGTGGCGGCGAGCTGCATGGCATCGCTCCCGCGATGCGAGAAATGTTGTACGAATGCGCCATCCGTCTGCCGACCCTCGTCTCTCGCGCCTGCTCCTCGTGATCGGCGTGGTCCTCCTGGTGGTGACTGGGTGCAGCCGCAAGCAGGGGCCCGCGCCGCCAGCGGGGCCTTTGGCCGCGCGCCCTCCGGCGGAGACGCCGTCAGCGGGACCGGTCGCGCCGCCGCCGCTGACAGAAGATCCGGGGAGCCCCACCTGGGGAGAGATCGCGGGCCTGCGCTACCTCGAGCACATGACGGGAGGGGCACGACCCGACGAGCGGGTGCCGATGATCGTCGTGCTTCACCCCATGGGCGGAGACCCCGCGGACCTCCTGCAGCTTCTCCGGCGCTACCGCCGCCGCGCCCGCCTCATCCTCCCATACGGCCACCCGAGCGGCGGCCTGTACATCTGGTACGACTCCGTCCGCGAGGACGTCGCCGCGTCCCTGGTCACGCGGGAAGCCGATCGGCTCGCCACCGCGCTCGCCGCCCTTATAGACGCCCGTCCCACCATCGGCAAGCCCCTGGTCACCGGCTTCTCGCAGGGCGGCATTATGACCTTCGCCCTGGCCGTCACCCACCCCGAAGCGCTGGCAGCCGCCTTCCCTATAAGTGGCCTGCTCCCGCTGTCGCTCTACCCATCGGCGGCGCTCAGCTCGCGGCCGCGCCCGGCGACGCTCCCGCCGGTCGCGGCCTTCCACGGTGCCTCCGACCTCGCAGTGCCGATCCGAAGCGCGCGCGCCTCGATCGCCGAGCTACGGCGCGCCGGGTACACCGCGGAGCTGCGCGAGTACGCCGGGGTCGAGCACGACACCTCCGAGGAGGAAGAGGCAGAGTTCGTGGAACTGATCGGGCGGACTGCCGCCGGCCTCGCGACCGCAGCACCGGAACCTTAGCGGGCGCGCTCGACGACCTCGCCGCGGGCAATCACTGCGCCCATCGCAGTCGGGGCACCAGCGGATCAAGTTCGGTTTGGCGCGACACCGGGAATACCGCGAACGCGCAGCGTCATTTGGAAGTGTCCGAGATGATGCAACCCGATCTACAGCGGCTGACCCAAGGGAAGCGGGAAGAGGACTGGCTGGTTGCGGGCCGAAAAAGGGACGACCCGCACCGAGGCAGTCGATGTGGGGTATGGCTGGAGCTTTTGTCAGAATCTAAAAACGGCGGCGCCCCAGCGAACGAGAGCGGACTCGTGCCGCAACCGTTCCTACGGGAGGTTTGGAAAGGCCGGCAGCGATTGGAGAGAG
>CALFYE010000014.1 GCA_937952145.1 uncultured Myxococcales bacterium | reverse complement strand
CGCTGAACACGCCAGCCTTGGCTGGACGCACATTCGAACGTTTGTTCCGACTATGCGTCCAGATCCAGCAGACCGCCCCAGGACGCCGCCTTCGCGCCGTCCGTGGCCTGGATCGACACGCCGCTACCAACCAGCAGGAGCGCACTCTGGTCGCGGCGCGTGCGCGCCTGTTCGACGGTGGACATCAGCAAAGAGATCTCGTCAGCACCGGACATCGGGGCATCCTATCGCAATCATCGACGGGGATCAGCACAAGCCCTGGCCCGAGGAGTACTGTTCGTGAGGCTACGTGGAGCGGACGCTGGCAACGGCACGGCCCGATCGGTCCCAGGAGGCCAGACCGTATCTATGGACGTGCTCGGCTGCGGGCCCCGATCCATACGCAGCGAGCCGCCGACAATCTGACGCAGCCAGCCGCACGTTGAGCGTCCTGCAGCGAATGCCGCTTGGGCTGCTGTCGGACTCCCCCTCTCAGCGCTCGCTAGCGACGCGTAGGTTTATGAGCCTATCGGGTCGAGGGGCTGGCCTGGCCGCATTGGTCGTACGCAGGACGGGTCGAGAACAAGGTTCCATCGCGAAATGAATAGGGAATTCGGCATACGATTTCGCGCGTGAGTCCCCTGGTGAGGTCGAAAGGCAATCCTTCCGTGCGCAAGGCGCGGACCAGCCATCCGTCGTTTATGGATATGAGCAGCTGCGGTGTTTGATCTTCAATCATGAATGCAGATCCAGGATTCGCAACGCTAAAAACGGTCTGTTCGCCATTAAACAATTTTCCTGTTTTTGCGTCGAAGTCGTATACTTGTCCAGCTGAAGTAAGAACCGTAATCACGGAAAATTTGGAAGAGAATCCGACAAACTTCGGTTCTCCGCGCTGAGACCACTCAGCAATTCGCTTGGAGGTATACGTGGACCATAAATTATAGATGTGCAGAACGGAGTTTCCGATGCTGTCCGTCGCTCCATCTTTTTCGTACGTAATGATCTGATCCAGCGCCGGGCTCAGTTCGAAATTTCGGCTCTCGTTGGATAGGGGGACTCTGCCCAGTACACTCCCATCACTGACGCGCGCCACCACGATTTCTTTGGGCGTGTAGAAGGCTACCTGCTGACCATCACGAGAGCACTTGTGCCATTCCTTGGCTTCCTTGAACGGCAGCAGCTGAGCACCGCCGCTCAGCGACCACGACGCGACGGTTCCATCACGCCCCGACGCAATGAGGCTCGACGTAGCGGCGGCCAGACAACTATCGCTGGGCGAGTATACGTCGAACTTTGCCTGCTGATTTCCGGTGCTCGAGCTCCAAGCATATGTGCTCTTTCCGTCACTCGACTCTGTGAACACATACCGACCGTCTGCACTGAAGCTGCCTCCGCGCGGTTTTTCACTGCCGAGCGTGTGCGTCTGAGATATCCTATTTTCCTTTGTGTTCCAAAGATAGATGACGTGATTATCAGTCAATAACAGACATTCGCTTTTATCTTCTTGGCAGTTGATGTCGCGAATATTTTCTTTTATTGGGTTCTCGGTTTTTATGCGCTCGTTCGTGACCAGATCGACCAATTGAATAAGCTGCTTATCGGCCAAGATGAATGTTTTTGAGTTGGCGCGTACCTGCTTGATGAATGGAGCCGTGCCGAGTGTTGCACTGTGAAAGCTCTCTTTTAAGTCCCATAGAAATCCGATGTCGTTCTCTGTGGCTAGCAAATACGGGTTATTTTCGCTGAAGGCGAGCGGACGCTGTCCGGCATGCGATACTGAGCCAAGGAGCGTGAGCGAGGTTAAATCATAAATATTGATAGAGCCCTGCGCACAGCTCACCAAGAGCCGGTTGCGCACCGGAAACAGCCGCACGTCCGCGACGGCATTGCCGGGGCAAGTGAGCTCAAAGTCGCGCTCACTGAAGGCCACTGGATGCTCCGGGAGCGTCGCGACATCGACGCGAGAGCCGCGGTTGATCAGGAGATATTCATTGGTCAGAAAGACCGGATCATGGAAGCCGCGCTGGGTGTTGACCATCTGCAGCCACCCTTCGGCGAAGCTTTCGTCCGGAAGGACGTAGAGTCCAAGCTCACCGTCGTATCCTCGCACCAGGAACGCCTGTCCCTTCGGACTCCACAGGATCTCCGCGGTCTTGCGGGGGGCAAACTCCCACTGTCGGATGGTCTTTAGCGTCAAGCCGTCAGCAATGACGATTCCCGCGGCGTGCATGGCAACCACCAGGAACTGCCCATTGGGGCTCCATCGCACGAGATCGAGCTGGGCCGGCGGCTTAAGGCGTCCGAGCTTCTTCCCCTGCGCATTCCAGATGCTCAGCCTGGAGCCGTCCTCCAAGTCTTCGCCAATTCTCTCGCTCGTCACAAACAGATCGCCGCGCGGGTGAATGAGCAGATCGTCGGTGTTCTTGAACGTCGCGATCCGTGCCCCCGACTTGATCGACCAGACCGTCGCTTGCTTGGAACTCTCTGCGCACGTGGCGATGAGCTGGTTCGCGGCATCGCCCGAGATGCTGCCGCTCAAGCAGAGAGGCTCCTGCGAATCGAGCAGGCGCTGGCCGGTCACCGTGTTCCAGACCTCCGCTCGATTGCCGTCACGATGCGAAACCACGGCGCGTTCGCCATCTTCGGAGAGGTCGAGTCTCTCTGCAGTCTCCAGAGCCTTTTCGCGAAGCTGTTGGATGACCTGCCCGGTCCTGCTGTTGATCACACAGATCGCCCCCTCCTTGCTGAGGACAACTAGCGATTCCGAGCGGGGCGCAAACGCAGCGCTCGCGACATGCTGACACGGCGGAGGCAGTGGGCCGCGCAGGTTCTGAATCTGCGCGGCAACCTGACCGGCGAGCAGCGGCAGTGTCGGATTCGAGCCTGTCAGCTCGGCGAGCGCCGGTGCATTGCCGCGTCCCTGCTCGGACAACTCGCTCAGAAACGCTGCGGCCTTGAAGGGATCCTGCTCGACGAAGTTGCGCCGCGTCTCTTCCGCCCAGGTCGCGAACAGCTGGCGCGTGACTCTGCGGGCCTGATCATTGGCGCGCCGCTCCGCGCGATACGAAAAGACGATGAGCCCTGACAAGACGACGATGATCGTCAGAAGAACAGACAGGGAGATGGCTCGCTGCCGCCGTCGCAGCTGCTCGCTCCGAGCGATGAATTCTCCTTCCCAGGCATTGAAGCGCTCGGCGCTCTGGCGACGCAGCGCCACCGCCTGCGGCAGCCGCGGATCCGCCGCCCATAGTCTGCGGTTTTGCCGCTGATTGCTTTGCCAGTCGCGCGCCGCCTGCGTCACTCGACGCTGCAGGGGCAGTGTCTCTTGCTCCTGCTTGATGTACGTCCACAGCTTCTTCCAGCCCAGCACCAGCTTGTCGTGCGCCGGCTCGACATAGGGCTGGCTCTCGGCATCCGTTCCCGAAACGAGCAGGCGCGCGTGCAACAGCGCCTCCAGCACCGACTTCGCCCGCGTCTCCTCGGGACTCGCCTCTCCGTAGCGCAGCTCATCGAGCGTTACGCGCCGACGCGCCACCTCACCCGCTTCGAGCGCCACCATGCGCAGCATCACCCGCCGCAGCGTCTCTTGCCGCGGCACGTCCAGGCTGTCGTGCAATTCATCCGCACGCTGGCTCAGCGCACCCGTCACTCCGCCCAACGCTTCGTAGTCCTTCTCACTCAGGCTTCGATCCGAGCGTCCGCTCCGTACGTAGGCCCGGTACATCTCGCTCAACGTGAACGATAGAAGCGGCAAGGCTCCGGGCACCTCCGCCACTTCATCGACCAGCTGATCAACCAGCTTGGGCGGATCGAAATACAGCACTCGCTCGGAAGCCGGCCCCTCGATCGTCTCGCGTAGCTCCGAGCGGCTGAGCGGCCGCACGAGGAAGCGAACCGAGGCGCCGCTCTTGCTAGTCAGCAGGTCCGTGAAGTGCGGCTCGAAGTCCGAGCGCAGCGTCATGACGACGCGAAGGATATCGGCGTGACGCGACAAGCTGTCGTGCAGGATCGTCAGGAACTGGCGCTGCTCCGCATCCTTGGCGCCGAGTGTCGCGAGCTCTTCGAGCTGATCGACGAACAGGAGGGCGCGGACCTGCGGATTTTTTTCCTTCCAGGCCTGGAGTGCGGACGCGAGATCCACCTGCTCATTCGCACCGAGCGCTTCGTGGACGCCTGACAGCGACTTGAGCGGACCATTGCCAGGCCGGATTGGGGGCAGCAAGTGCCAGCCCGTCTCTTTGCGCAGGCGCGGCAAGAGCCCCGCCCGCACCAGGCTGGACTTTCCGCTGCCCGAGACGCCGGAGACCACGGTGAGGGGCTGCGTCAGAACCTGTTGGCTCAGCGCGGCCACCGTCTCGGCACGGCCGAAAAACAGCGCTGCGTTGGCTTCTTCATAGGGTTCCAGACCGCGGTACGGATTGTTCTTTTCGTTCAGTTCAAGCGCCGATGGCAGCACCACCGGCCGGCCGGGCGCGAAGAAGACAAACTGGCCCTTGTCGCGACCCCCGATCGACCACAGCATCGGCTTCTGCATGCGCCTGCCGGTCTGCTGTTCCAGGCGATTGAAGGCGGACTCAAGGTACAGGTGAAGCTCATTCGCAAGGACGACGCCGTCACCGGGCTGCGCATCCATGCGCAAGTCGGCGGCGCCGCTTAGCCCCTTACACAAGGCGGCGGCAAAGGGGGAGTTCTGATCGCTGTCGCCGCGGCTTCCAAGCTTGCCACCAACGATGATGTCCAAGGCCACTTCGTCGGAACCGGTCGAGGTGATGACCTGCCACGCCGAGTCACGCAGATAGCGCTCGTATCGTTCGCGATAGAGCGTCTTGGGACGCACGCGCAGACTGCGCGTCTGCGACCAGCGAAAGGCCCCGGCAAAGCAGCAGTCGAGTAGCAGAAGCAGATGCCGGCAACGCAGCTGCGTGATCCGCGCTTGCACCTCACTCATGGGCCAGAACGTCTTGACGTCATCGCGGTGCGCATCGTACGGCAGCAGAAAACCCTGCGGTCCGTCGCTTTGTTCGCCCAGATCCTCCGCAAGACCGTGGCCGGCAAAGTAGAAGAGAAAACGATCCTTGTCGGCCAGCTCGGCGACCAGAGAGGTGAGCAGCTCGCGCAGCGCAGCCAGACTGGCCTGTGCATCGAGCAACAGACGAACTTCGTAGCCGTGCCCCTCTCTTAGGACCTGCGCAACGGCCCTCGCATCATGGACCGCATTTCGCAGCGCCGGCACGCCCTGTTGGTATTCATTGATGCCGATGAGGACCGCGATCTTTCGACCCTCGGATTCGACGCCGGCCGACGATGGCGGGTTCATGGCCCTTCAGTATAGTGAGCTTCCGCCAGTGCGGGTCAACCAAGCCACGCTTCACCGCAGCTGAAGAAAGCTCGCTTTGCCTAGACTGGCTTCCCAAGAACGGTCGCGCCAAGAAGCCTGAACCAGCCTTTATCACTGAGAGCCACTTCCCCGTCGCCGCCGTCGTCTGCGTCAAAAAGGAGGTCGTCCTGCTCTGCGGCCCGTCGGGAACCGGAAAGTCCCACCTCG
>CALFYE010000013.1 GCA_937952145.1 uncultured Myxococcales bacterium | reverse complement strand
GACGAGAGCCGCCGCATCCTCGATTTCGTCGAGGACCCGAAGTACGGCCTCATCCTCGTCATGGAGTTCATCGAGGGTACGGTGCTCCTCGATCGCCTGAAGGCAGCACGCGATCGAGGACTGCCGATCGGGCTCGCGATCCTGCCCATCATCAAGCAGCTCGCCTCGGTCCTGGCTGCTTGCCATGCACAGAAGATCGTTCATCGCGATCTTAAGCCTGCCAACGTCATGCTGGTCCAAGACGAGCACGTCACGGGCGGTGAGCGCGTAAAGCTGGTGGACTTCGGCATCGCCAAGATGTTCAGCGATGAAGAGGACGGCACGCAGACCTCGGTGGGAGATCAGCAGCCGGGCACGCCGTCGTACATGGCTCCAGAGCAGTGCTCGACGCTAGATAAGGATGCCGACCCCGCCAAGATGGACGTATATGCCCTGGGCGTCATGGCCTACCAGGGGCTCGTCGGACGACTGCCGCTATACAGCCCAAATCGTATCGGCATGATCGCACTGCTACTGCACAGTCAGCCCGAGCCGCTGCTCAAGTTTGATCCCTCGCTGCCTGCTGAACTCGCGCAGCTTGTCCACGACATGCTGTCGAAAGACCCCACGAAGCGGCCCACTATGGATCAGGTGCGGCAGCGCCTGAACTCTGGCACAGAAGTCATCAGCGTCCGTTCGACCATCGAGATCAACGCGCTGGTCCCTGCGCCAGCCAGCGAAGGGAGTTTGGCGCAGACCGCGGATGAACCCGCCTCGACGGTAGGATCGACCGCGCCGCCTTCGCACCCGCCCATCAAGTCCATCGGCGAGCGCAGCACAGAGCCCCAGCCCGCCGAAGCGATGGAGCAGTCGAGCGTGGGAGCAGGCACGGGACAACAGGTTACTGGGGCCGAGACACGCCATCGTCGTCGTCGCAGAATCTGGCTGCTGGCTGGCAGCGCAGCTCTGGTTTCCTGCGGCATCGCTGGTGTGGCCTGGCGCGTGCTCACTCCATCGTCGGTCTCCAAACCAACCGCGGCGAACGTGTCAGCCGTAGCGCCCGCACCAAGCACTGCACCGAGCCAGCCTGCGGCAGTGGTTCCAGCAGCGACGCCTCCGGCTGTTCCTGTACCGCCGCCGGCCCTGCCTGTTGCTGAGAAAGATGCGTTGTCGGCTTCGCCCGAGACGCGCCACGCGAAGAGCAAACCCATCTGTGTCGAGCCGATGGACTCCTGCATCACGGGCAAAGTGACGGCAGCGCAGCGAGGCGCGATCCTGACATCGCTGCGCGAGGCGAAGATCAAGCTCTGCCCCAGTGACAGCCTGCGCGTGAGCCCTGACTACGACATCGTGGCGATCGGGATTCGGAAGAACAAGCAAGAGGACTTTCAGAACCTGCTTCGCGGATACCTGCGCAGCGCCAAGCTGCAAGGCCAAGTCGAGATCAAATGCCCGGCCAAATAGGATCGTGCCATCGCTGGCGACTGCGACTGACGTTCTTGGTGCTGACGACATTCGGCTGCACGGCGGGCCTGCAGCGGCAACTCGATGAGACGCGCGCCGAGCTGGCGGAAGTGAAGGCGCAGGGCGCACGCACCGCCGAGGAACTGGAACGCCTCAAGAGCACGCTGACGATCGAGATCAACGCCCTTTGGGGGAAGCTGGAGTGTGGCAACGATCGTGTCAAGCGCTTCCTCAGTGAGTGCGAGCGTGGCTCTGATACCTGCTCTGAAGACGGCGTCGCCAATGCGCTGGCCTTTATGGATAGCCAGCCGCACACGACGATGTACCTGCGCACGCAGGGGCCGATTCAGCCGGTGCCGTTTCGGCTCGGCAACCTGGGCTTTCTGACCGAGGCTCGCAACTTCCATCCCACAACGAAGTTTCTGGTCTTGGTGCAGCCGCGTGCCGAAGGCAGCGAAGGCGAGCGGGAGGCCAAGCGTATCGGCAAGGAGACGGTCGAGTATGTGCGCAGCGAGTTCAAAGTCCCCGCCAACATCAAGATCCTGGGACCGCTGACGCTGCCCTGTAAGCTCAAGGCGGATCAGCTCAAGAGCTATATGTCTCGCAACGACCGCCCACGCCTTGGTGAGCCCAGCGAGAAAGAGGGACGCCTTCGTGTGTGGATCTTTAGAACCGATTGCTGACAAGGACTCCCATGCGCTGGCTGACCCGCTGTATCTGCGCTGCGCTGCTTGTACTCTGGCCGTTTGCAGGACGAGCGGCTGAGCCGATCAAGTCTGCGGACTCGACCGATGCCGAAGCTGCGCACGCGCTGGAACAGCTCCCGATCGCGGGATACCTCAAGAACCTTCTGGTGTGGGACGAGAAAGACTCCAACTGGCAGGTAGCGCGCGGCGCGGATGCACCCAACGAGCGCGCGTCCGTAGTCATCGTTCACCTGTGGGCGGACTGGTGCAAGCCATGCCGCGAAGAGTTCCCCATCCTGCGTGAGCTGGCCGAGCAAGTGGAGGGGGCGCATCCGGGCAAGGTTCAGTTCCTGTATTTGTCGCAGACGCAGGGCCAAGCCGAGATGCAGAGCTTCCTGTTTAAGTACCGCGCCCGTATGCCCAAGGCCCCCATCTACCAGAACACGGCGCTCGGTGAGTTTCTGCTGCGGCAGCTCAGCCGCACCGGCCTGCCGCTGCCCATCACCCTGATCCTCGACGATCGTCGCGTTGTGCGCTCTGTGCTCATTGGCAGCGTCGCGCGGCATCGTGGATACGTCGCCGGCACCGTTGCTCGTCTCGTCTCTCTCTCTCAAGGCTCCAGTCAACCATGAGGCCCATCCCTTCACTTCTCGCGCTCGCCGCTCTGCTGCTTCCGGTCGTCGCCACCGCAGAGGACACCAAGAGCGCCGACAACCCCCAGATCTATCTGTGGCACTTCCAGCGCGGCTGCGCGCCCGATGCGCGCTTGCAAGAAGCCGTGCGCGTCGCCGCCAAGCGCCTTGCGTATCCCGTCACCACGCTTCGTGTACCCGCAGACTGGGCTGGCTGTCAGGGGGAGTCATGCGCCAAGCTGCTTCGACAGCGCTGCCCGTCCGGCATGCACAGCGGCGCAATCGTCGGCGGACGCGGCGAGCAGCGCGGTCGCTGGACCGTCTACTCGGTCTGGCTCTACGACCTCGCCACCGGCAAGACCGCCTACCTCGATCACTACTGCCCCGACTGCGATCTTCAGGTCAAACTCGCCGACAGCGTTCCGCTTCTGATCGAGCGACCCACTTTCGGACCAAGCACCAAGCCCATCCCTGCGTTCTGCGCGCCGCTGCCCAGCGAGGCCCGCGAAAAGCCATCGCTGCCACCCGTCACCAAGGTCCACTACATCGCCTACGGCGAAGGTCGCCACAAGGCCGCCATTCAAAGCGCGATGGAGAGCGTGATCAAGTCCACCGGCATGCGCGCTGACGAGATCAGCATCCGCGCCAGGGATTACAACAACCCTGACGTAGTGGCGCGCATCGTCAGCAAAGGCCAGCCCGAGCAAGTGCTGGTCGCCGATGTGCAGCAGGACGGCAAGGTCGAGCTGTTCCTATACGACGCACGCAACCAGACCAGCGACTACCTGGCCATCGACTGCCCCGCCTGCGACAAAGAGGAACTCATCAACAAGCTGCGCACCGCGACCGGCAACCTGCTCGACCGCTGCCGCGGCGACCAATGCGGCTCACGCGCCCAGACCCTGCCCGCCCCACCGGAAGTATGCCAGCCGTTCCCGGTCTGCAGTGGTGCCAACATCGCCGTCACTTCGGCAGATCTGGGCAACCCAATGGCCTCAGTACAAGCGCACCGCAACAGCATCGTGACCGGGCTCGCCTGGGGAGCTTTTGCGGCCTCAGCAGCGACATCCATCCTGCTCTTTGGTCTGGATCAAACGTCGATTTCTACCGTCCAGAGCAACGGCCGCGCTGTGGATCACACGCTGTACGGGCCAGCATGGGCAATGGCCGGAGCATCACTGCTGACCCTTGGAGTGGCCATCCCCACAACGCTGCTGCTGGACCGCGGGAGTGGCGGTGCGCACGGCTCAAACAGTGGAAGTTCTACAAGCTTTCAATGTCCACAGTAGGATTGCGTTGAGGAAAACGGACATGCTGAGATCGACACTGCTCCTTGTGAGCGCATCGCTGCTGGCGGCGACATCGAACTGCCAGGGCATCTCGGTTCGTGACCTGGACGATGGAGGCTCGTGTTCCACGGTGGACCTGCACACTCCGCCGCAGGATCTCGCCACCCCTGCTCCCAAATGTGCAGCGGCAAAGGGGCTGGCCGGGGACAACTTGCTGTGCGTGGACTTCGACAAGGTGACGCAGCTCACCGACCCGGCGCTGGCGGGCTGGAAGTTCGACGCGGCAACGCCATGTCCAGGCTGGCAGATCAGCGGCGGTGCCTTGCAGGTTCAGAACTTCGGCACGTTCATGGGCAACTGCGGCCTGACGCTCCCGCCCATCGACTTCAAGGTCGCGCCGAATACGAACTATCAGCGCGCGACAATCGCGCTGGTTCATCGGGTGGACATCAGCGACCCGGAACAGCAAGCTCAGATCTTTCTGGATCTGGACAGTCCCACGCGCTTGATCCACCAGACCACGTCACGGCCCGGCGTGCCTACGCTGATAACAACGGCCCTGACCGTCAACAAGGCAGACCTACCCGGCGCACTGATGAGCGTCTTCAAGTTCTTTCTGAAAGCTAGTTCGCTGAATGCCCTTGGAGGAAGGCAGGGGTGGCAGATACAGTCAATTGCGGTGAACGGGGCACCGTAGTGGCGCTGCCCCTCAGCGAACGCTAGCTTGCAGTAGCCCTGTAAGCGCGCGAATCGCTAGCCCGCAAGCAAGGAGCAATAAGTAGATTTTGACATATCGGGCGCTTGTGTACTTTTCTAGGCGACGATGTTGTTGCTGAGATGTCAGATAACTCTCAGCCTGATTTCCCCATCTAAAATCATATCCGCAGTCACAACGCATCGCGGTAGGTGGGTTAATTAATCCACATTTTGAACAACGCAGTACACTCACGACGACGATCTTACTTTCTTTGTTTCTTATTTTGATTGGGAGACTAGAGGTTGTTTCTTGCGGCGGAATGCCCAAAAGTCCAAACACTTTGGTACCATTTTCCGTGCATCAAGGCAAGTTTCCTCTATTCGATAACCCGACGGGAATGAAGCTATTACCTCAGACCCGATGCTGCTTATGGTCTCGACATCTTCCTCGGTGGCGGGGCCATCGAAGTACGCCATTATATGTATCCACTTATCAGCTTCAATGCCGCACGTCACGGCAACAAGTTGTTCGGTCACTTCGTCAAGTAGCGCGGTCTGAATTGATAGTCTTAGAGTGACCAGCGGATTAAAATCTATCATGGATTGGGCCTCGACGGTACGATATGAATCTTCCCATCCTTAGCATAATGTATTATGCCATTTTTGGTTGGGGTTCGTTGCCCTGTGGATTCGTCGATGAATTCACCAATAACTTTTCCAAAATCGACACGTTCCTTCGACCCTGCTTGGCCAACCTGAATTTTGCCTACCTGCTCGCCACTACCCGCATGTTCTAGCAGTTCTTCGGGAGCGGCTGTCAAGACACTTCTGTTTTTCTCCGCCACATAGTTCGGATGTCCAGGTATATGCTTGCCTTGCTGCCCAGGCTGGATCGCAAGTTCTTGCGCCGGAACCGAAGATCCTTCGCTATGCGGAACAAATGCAGGTGCATCGTGCTCTATCGTGGACTCGACGCCGCGCGATGCCGCCCTAGCTGAATCCGCAACTTTGGGCCTGTATCGCAAATTCCCAAAGTTGCTCCCCAGCCCCTGTACTTCGTAGTTGGCCGGGTTCAGCCTCGCTGTGAAGCGATCTAGCAAGCCTGCGAACCGCGGCGCTGCCACCTCGCCCGCTTCGCCAGCCCCTGCGAGCGCGCTGGCCTCGGCAGCAGCAAACTCCGCTCCGCGCCCCGCAGCCGCCGCGGCTTCACGCGCCGCGAGCAACGTGCTGCCGCGAACCAGCGCAGTCTCTGCCGCCGCTGGGCCGAGTAGCAGCACGGTCTGATCGAGCATCGTTTCGACGGCACCGCACGCTTCCTCTTCGGCAGGGCTGCATGGCAGCGGGCGCAGCTTGCGCATCTGTTCTTCGGCTTCCGCGCGGCGACCGGGGCCGGACATAGCGAGCAGACCGAGCACGCCACGCGCAGGCGCAGTCGCCACCCAGTTCAGCATCACCTTTTCCATCGGCGGCAGCGCGGGAGACTGTCGCCAGCGTTCCTGCTCATGCTGCGTTTGTCGCTCGCGCTCGACTTGCCAGGCAAGCTGCGCCAGCTCGGCATCGCGGAGCTTGTTGGGGTCATCCCAACCGACGATGAAGCCGGGAACGGGCGGCACTTGACCGCGGCGAGCGTCTGCGAGTGCGGCCTTCAGCGGGTTGCGCGGCGCGGCTCGTCGCAGATTCGCAGGGTGAGAGCGCGGTGGCGAGTTCCCGCGGATGGTGGTCGGCGCGGAGCTTGGCGTGCTGCCGGTGCTGGCGCTGGCCGGCGCGGGGGCAACTGGCGCAGACGGGAACGGGTGCGGTGCATCATCGAGGAGCTGATCCAGCCATGGCGACTGCGGTGGCGCTTGTGCGCCCAAGACTGGCGTAAAAATTCCCGGTGTTGGCAGCACGCGGCGAGCAGCAACGACTTCGTCCTCGTGCCAAACCGCGGCGGCGCTGCGCCACTTCGCCCAGGCGGCAGCCGTCGCATCAAAGCGTGCTTGCCACCACCTTTGCGCGGCCTCATGCCCGTCGCCGTGCATGCGCCGCACGCCTTCGTCGTAATCCAGGCCAAACTGCCCGCCGATCATCCAGCCGGGCTCTACGTTGCCGGCGCCTGCGCCGACGAACAGTCCGCCCTGGCCCAAGTCGAAGGTGAACCGCGCGCCCGCAGCGAAGCGAAATCCCGAGGCACAGAAGTTCAGATCGGCTTCCTCCTTGGGGCACTTGGGGATGCCCACGCCATGCCCTTGTACGAATAGCGTGAGGAGGCTGAAGCGATAGGACAGCTCACCGCCGCCAGAGATCTCGACTCGGTCTTGTGCGACGGCAGCGGCGAGGGCCGCGGACGCACTGATGGGACCGATGCGCTTGTGCAGCGCCAAGCCCAGCTCGAACTGCGACGCGGGCCGGTAAGGTAGATCGATCGTGGTCGTCGGCAGCCCACCGACGAACGGCCCCGCAGCGATGGGCACGCGCACAAACGCCGTCGTGGCGACGTTGCCAAGCAACCCTTCGAGTGGGATACGCACGCGACCAAACGGCGCCAGCGGTTCGTAGATCGGCGCGACACCCGAGTCCTTTTTGTACAGCGTGATCGGGATCGCGACGCCAAGCTCGGCCCACTCCATCAGCGTGATCGACGGCGTGAGCTGAATCCGTGCGGCGTACAGGTCGCGCTCGTGCGCTCGCTCCGGTCGAAACGCGACGAGCGCAGCAGCCCGCAGGCGCAGGCCAAAGCGATCGATCTGCGTGCAGGGCAGCAAGCCAAAGCAGCGCGTACCGACCGCCAGGTTGGGCATGCGCAGCACTGGCAATGGCGCGGGCATCGGCTGCGCCTTCGCAGGACGCATCGAAAACCAAAGGGCGATGAGGCTGCACAACAGGAAGCATCGACGGAGAAACGATAGAACGGCGATCATCTCGAACTCCAGGTGCGGCAAAAAAATGGGACAGGGCCGTCGCTGGGTGCGGCGGCATGGATGCAGAGGAAAGGGCCAGGAACCTACCACACGGCTGAGTTCGGTTGTCAGAACATAGCCCTGCTCTCCGACAGTCAGAGCGGCCCCGCAGTGCGTGGGCGAGATCAAGAGCAACCGTAGTGCCACCCAAGATTGCGGGGTGCCGCGACAGCGGACTGGCCGCTGGTGCAGCGTTCCCGGCTGCGATTTGCTGGGCAAGATCGGGGCCGGATTGGGCAGCCTCGGGGCATCGGTGGGCAACAGGTGGGCAACCTCGGGGCATCGGCGGGGCCGTGTTGTGAGCCGAGGCTGGCCCCGGTCATAGCGGGTGGGCAGCCTCGGATTCGTCGGGCCGTATGCCGCGAAGATCGTCTGGGTGTCATGACGGGCTGTCCTTGCCCACGAGGTCGCGAGCTTCCGACAGCCGCAGAGCCGGCACCGCGACCAGGCGACGAAGGATTCTCGCGGTGGGGCGGTGGCGTCCGGTCTCGATGTTGCGGACAGTGGCGTGCGCGATGCCGGCGAGGGTGCAGAGTTGTTCGCGGGTCAGGCCCGCAGCTTCACGTCGCTGGCGAAGGTCGAGACCGAACTGCCGCCAGTCCCTGCGCTCGTCAACTAGGGTGAGGTTGCCGGCCCGTGCGTGCTGGTCGGGCAGGCTTGCGAGACCCAGGCACATCGGCAGATTGCTGCCAGCCCAGGACAGCAGCAGCGACGTGGAGTGCGTGACGATCTCACTGGGCTGTTGTGGCGATTGCAGTTCTGCGAGCAACAGGTGCAGCGCGTCGATGAACCGAGTCGGACGCGATATCGTGGCCTTGCAGCGAGGGCAGCACCTGTGCTCGTAGAGCAGATCGCCGACGGCGCGATAGCCCGCGAAGTGCGCGGCTCGCCAGGTGCGCTCGTGGTTAGTCAGAAGTCGATGGTCGTCCTCACATAGCGCGGCGTTCCATGCGGCTTCTATTCTCAGTCGCTGGTGGATTCGTGCGCGGTGGCTTGTTGGCCGTGCGCATCTGGGGAGTGCAGCGAACTGTTGAGCCCTCGCAGACTTCGGGAGGCAGAGCTGGGTTGAAAGCAAACTCATCAGCCACGCCATGCTGCGTGGTTGAGTTCGCTTTCGGAACTACAACTCTGACCGAACCGCAACCGAACAAAAACCGAACCGACTCCGGGGTAGGCCCTCGCGATCCTCTCCGTCGGAAGCGCGATTTTGGCACCCCGAACCGAACAAGAACCGAACCGCAACCGAACAAGAACCGAACCGACTTTTGGAAGGCTGTGGGGCTGCCGCAGCGCATGCGCTGCGATCGTGCGGCGCAGACGGGAGGGCCGTGTTAAGAACTGCGGCTATCCGTCTGTGGAGTCCATCATGAGCACTCAGTCTGGGCAGAGCCCTCGTCATTCATCCAGTCCGGCAATCCCTCGTGAGCACACCAGTCTGGAGCAGATTCAGGTCAAGCTCGTCGAAGCACTACACGAGATGCAGAAAGCGACGGAAGCGCCTGTGCCGAACCTGCGTGACTCGATCCGCTTTGTGCAGAAGGCGCTAACGCTCGTGGGCGACGCCGACGACAGCACGGAGGTCGGCCCGGTCGATTGGGCGGCATTCGCGGTGCTGCTGCATGACCGTCGGCTCGCCGCGAAGATGTCGCAGGAAGTGCTGGCCGAAAAAGTCGATGTGACCGCGACGACGATCCGCAACATCGAGAGCCAGCGCCGCCGACCGGGGCGTGGCTTGATGCTCAAGCTCCTTGCTGTGCCGGAGCTGGACTTGCGCGTCAGCGACATTGAACTCGATGCAGAGCAGAGCCACGGTGCAGCCTGGACGCCGACCTCGTGGTTTGCGCCGAAGTATGACCCCGTCGCGATGCTGAGCGATATGGTCGAAGTCCTCAACGGCGGAGGTGGTCAGGTCGAGCAGACGCTTTTGTACTTCGACCCGCAGAGTGCCGCCGACTGGATGGCAACCTGCAACTCTGCGGCGTATGTCGCGACGTACCGCTCGCATGTGCCGCACGCTGCCGTCGCCAAGCACATCGCCGAGCGAATCGGCAACCAGACGGTGCAGATCAACGCATTGGGCTGTGGGGATGCTCGCGCAGAAGTGATGCTCGCAGAACACTTGCAGCCACTGCTACCCAAGCCGCCCAAGCTGGAGCTGTACCTGCTCGACATCAGCCATGTGCTGCTCAACGCCGCGAACAAGCACGCCGTTGAAACCCTCCCGAACATCCCCGTCCTGACCGTCCATGGCAACTTCCACGAGCTGCCGCGTTACGCGATGCTGACCCAGCCTCGCGATCGCTGTCGCCGGCTCTACACCCTGCTTGGCCTCACACTCGTCAACCTACGCGAAGAGGTGCGCTTTTTCCGCGACACCCTGAGCTGCGCTGCACCCGGCGATCTGTTCCTGTTCGATGTCCTGTTCGCCTACGCCTCCCCTGATCGCCCCGATGAGATCCGCCGCAAAGACCCAGCGCTAACCAACCCCGTTCGCGAGACTCACAAAGCCTGGCTCGGCGGGCCGCTGCGCCGCTATTGCCGAGGGCTCGCAGATATCGAATTCGCCATCGAACTCGACACCAACTGCCCCGTCCCCGGCAGCTACGGCCTCGATTTTATCGCCACCGCCAAGATGCAAGGTGGACTCCCCGACCGCCGCTTCAGCATGACCCGCTGGCGACGCTACGACCCGAAGAAACTCGCCGACAGCCTCGCCGCCGTCGGCTGGCAGCCCGAACTCACCGTGCCGTACGGAGAGACCAGCGACGGACATCCGACGATGGCCCTGATGCTCTTTCGGAAACGCTAATCGCGCCGCCGCTCGTTTGCTATCGGCATAGCCGCTAAGCGCATATCCACTCCAGCACACAGCAATCGTTCCTCACAGCGCATGCCCCTTACACGGCGTAATGTCGCGAGCAAGCGCCGTCCTACACCGCACCGCAGATCTGTACATTCCAATACGAAAATTTCTCAGCCAGGTGCAAATTCTCTCGACGGTGAATTAAGATTCTTTCGTCAGAGCGAAAAAAAATCTGGACACGGACGCCTGAACTAATTAAGCCTCTCCGTGAAGCACCCACACAGACACACGGAGAGATTTCATGACGGCATTGAGAAGGCATTCCGCGCGGACTGGTTCCATTCCCAACAGTGGTAATGTCGCGGTTCGTAGGGCGATTGGTTATGTCCGAGTCTCGACGGACATGCAGGCGAATGAGGGGATTTCGCTTGAGGCGCAGCAGGCGGCGATTCAGCAGTACTGTTCGCTGCATGGGCTGAAGCTCGTCGCGGTCTGCAAGGATGTGCTCTCGGGCGGCAAGGATCAGCGACCTGGGCTTCAGGATGCGCTGCGGACGCTGGAGCGATCGGGGGACGTGCTCGTCGTGCTGAAGTTCGACAGGGTGAGCCGGTCGATCCGCCACTTCTGCGAGCTGTACGAGACGTATTTCAAAGACGGCGAGAAAGAACTGGTCGCGATCCGTGAGTCCATTCGGCTCGACTCCGCGCTCGGTCGTGCGCTGATCAACATCCTTCTCGTCTTTGCGCAGATGGAGCGCGAGGCGACGGGCGAGCGCACGCGCGAGGCCATCCATCACATTCGCCAGAGCGGCTATCACTTCGGCAAGGTGCCGTATGGCAAGAAGACAATTCCAGCACATGACCACCCGCGGATGAAGGTGTTGGTGGATGACGACAACGAGCTGGCGGTCATCGCTCAACTCAAAGCGTGGGCAGCGCAGGATGTCGGCATCACAGAGATGGCACATCGCTTGAATGCTGCGGGCACGCCACCGCCTCAGGGCGAGCGTTGGACCAAGAGCCTGATCTACAACCTGCGCCTGCGGCTCAGCCACATCCAACCGC
>CALFYE010000012.1 GCA_937952145.1 uncultured Myxococcales bacterium | reverse complement strand
ACGAGATACATTGGCGTGACTGGAGTTCAGACGTGTGCTCTTCCGATCTGGAAGGGGAGTGCGCGAGAGGCGAGAGGCAAGAGGCGAGAGAGCTAGTGCGCGCCACCTTTGGCTCGCAAGACGAACAGCGCGGCAGCCACTGCGGCCAAGAGCAGGAGGACAACGACGGCGATGACCGCCACCATCTTGCCCCCGCCACCCTTCTTTTCGACAGCCTTGGGGGGCGGGGCCGCGGGCTGTAGTGCCTGCTTTGCCAGCATGTCGCGGGTCACGGTCGACATCGGTACCGTGGCCGCTCCCGCGCCAGCCCCAGTCGCCGCGCCTGGCAGGCCAGCGCCTGGAGGGGCCCCGGGGTTGCTCACCAGCGTCGAGTGCAGGCGCGGCGGTACAGCGGCCGGCCCCGAGCCCGGCGTTCCGGGGAGTGGCACGGCGGGCGCATTCGATGGACTCGGCGTACTGCTGACCGACTTGGGCGGAGTTAGAGGTGGACGCGGCTGATTGCCGGGACTCGATGCCGCATCCATCGGCACCGGCGCGCCGACGCTGGAGTCATCGCCGCCGCCCTTCGGTGGCCAGTCCACGCCTTTGCTGACATCGATGTTCACGCTGCCCGTCAGATCGAACTTGTCGTCGCTCGGCTTCTTGGCCTTGGCCGGCTGCGCCTCGCCCCCGCTGCCGTCGCCAAACAGCGGACGTAGCACGACGCGATACGTGCCATCGGTCCAGCCCGACAGCTTCGACAGCGCGGTGAGGGCGCTCTCGGTCTGCTGGTTAATGTTGGCGCTCTCGGCCTTGCCGAGGTTGAAGCGAACCTGCGCGACCTCGCCGCTCGCCCGCGTCAGATCGACGTCAGCGGACAGCACATTGTCGGCACAGAGCTTGTAGATCGCCTGCACCAGACCCATGCGCAGCGAGCCGCTCATTTCGATCGCCTGCGTCAGCTGGCCGCGAAAATCGGGCATGCGCTGCTCGACGACGAATTCGCCGTTGTTCCACAGCGGCAGCGAGCGCGTGCCTTGATCGCTCTCGCCTTCGATGGGCTCGCCACCAATCCAGATCAGCTCAAGCGCTTGGCTGCCCTGGATGAGCTTCATCAGGCCGGTCAGCCGGACGCGCTGACATCGCTCATACAGCGCACGGATGTTGGTGGTCTGCAGCGATCCAGACCAGCGGAAGGGAGTATTGGACGCATCAGCCATGACGGAAAAACCCCAAATCAGCATAGTTGGTTGCGTCGCCCGAAGTCAACGCGGCGGCGCCAGCCGGAGGCCCCTACTCGATCGCTGTCGCGGACTACGGACGCGCGCCGCAATTGCGGCGAGGCAGTGATCCCGATCGCGACCCGCTTAGGGCCCAGCGCAGCCGTTAGGCAGCCCCGATCACAGCCCCGCTTGCGACGTAAACGACAAGCTGCTCCCTAGACACACATGGCGCTTGCACCTCGTCACCTAGGCGCGCTATGAACGCCGCACTGTGCCGGTGTCTTGCAGTCTGCTGCGGCGACGGCCAGTCGTTTTCCCGCTTCATGACCTGGTAGCTCAACCCCCTTAGAACAGACGAGGTAAGACGATGCGACTCACGACTCTTCACGGTCTTCTGCTCAGTGCGAGTTGCGGATTCCTGCTGGCGGCGGCTAGCGCCGGCTGTGGCGGCGACGACATGATGTCGGAAGAAAAGTGCACGGCCGATAAGGTCAGCGGCAGCTCGACGCAGTACGCCACGAGCGACCTGCGCCTACCCCAGAGCAGCGGCAGCAAGACCTACGCCTACGACTTCAACAAGGACGGCAAGACCGAGAACCAGCTCAAGACGCTGATTCAGGCTGTGACCGTCGCTGGCTTGAACCTGCAGGACTCGGTCAGCAAGGCCGTGGCCGATGGCGAAGCCGTCATCCTCGGCGAGCTCAAGGCCAGCGATCTGACCAGCACGAACTGCGCCGGCGTGACCCTGAGCCTGGCCGATCCGCCGGCCATGGGCGCCAAGCCGCCGGTGTTCGACGGCAGCGATACCTTCAAGGTCGGCAAGGTCATGGGCGTCAAGCTCTACGGCAAGATCACCGACGGCAAGCTGAGCACGACGGCCTCGGCCGATCAGGCCGCGGAAGACGAGCAGCGCATCGAGATCAACCTGCCGCTGGCCATGGGCATGAACCTGCCGCTGGCGCTGCGCGGCGTGCACATCGAAGGCACGGTGGCCATGGATAAGGGCCAGCCGGTGCTCAAGGATGGCCAGCTGCACGGCGTCATCTCGCAGAAGGACATCGACGGCAAGATCGTGCCGCTGGTCGCCAAGCTGGTGAGCGGCCTAGTCAACAAGGATCCGATGGGCAGCAGCACCAAGACCATCGTCAACCTCTTCGAGAACCAGATGAATCAGGTCTCGAAGGACAAGTGCATGAACACGCCGGCCAAGTGCTGCAAGACCAACCCCATGACCTGCGAGATCCTCGACGCCGAGATCAAGCTGTCGCCGGTGGGCAGCGTGCTTAGCTCGGACATCGAGGCGTTTGACTCGACCGATCGCTGGGCGCCGTCGAAGGAGAACAAGAACAAGAACGGCATGTCCGTGGGTCTTGGCTTCTCGATGATCAAGGCCAAGTTCTAAGCCCTCCCGGCCCGTGGGGGGCGCTGCTTTTGGCCCCTCGGACCCTGCCCGCCCGGCAAGCCCCGCCGCTTGTCGGGCGGTGCTATTTTGGCGACCCGCGCACGCGACCCGATGCCGCCTCAGCGAGGCCACGATCCCATGCTGCAGCCGACTCCCAGCCCAGCCGAACCCTCCGTCGATCCCCGCCCCCCCTACCTGGTCATCATGGCCGGCGGCGGCGGGACTCGCTTGTGGCCACACAGCCGACGCAATCGCCCCAAGCAGTTCCTGCCGATCCTGCCGGGGGGCGAGACGCTGCTCGCCGCGACGGTGCGCCGCTCGGCCCCGGTGGTTGATATCACCCGCACACTGATCGTCACCACCGCCGAACAAGTGGCGCAGGTGCGACACTGCCTGCCGCAGCTTCCCATCGACAACATCCTCGTCGAGCCGATCGGTCGCAACACCGCGCCCTGCATTGGCCTGTCTGCGCAGGTGGTGTTCGCCCGCGATCCGCAGGCGGTGATGGCCGTCCTGCCCGCCGATCACTACGTCAAAGACGAGGCCGGGTTTGCCGCAAGCTTACGGGCCGCGCTCGCCGTTGCTGCCGACGGCCACATCGTGACGCTGGGCATCCACCCCAGCCGCCCCGAGACCGGCTACGGCTACATCGAGGTCGGGGGCGACGATCCCAGCCATCCCCCGCCGCCAAGCCGCAACCGGCTGCGCGATGACGCCGTTCATCTGGTGCGCGCCTTCGTCGAAAAGCCAACCGCCGAGCGCGCCGCCACGTACCTGGCCGCCGGCCACTATCTTTGGAACTCGGGGATGTTCTTCTTTCCCGCTCGCCGCATTCTCGACGAGCTGCGCGAGAACCTCCCCGCCCTGGGCGAGATCCTCGCCGACATCGCCGCCCATCCCAGTCGCACCGCCAGTCGCTACCCCGAGTCGCCAGCCATCTCGATCGACTACGCCGTCATGGAGAAGCTGGGCGCCGAGCGCGTCGGGGCTACGCGGGCCATCCGCGTGCTCGCGGCTGACTTTGGCTGGAACGATGTCGGTTCGTTCGATGCGATGGATGCGCTGAGCCCGCCCGACGCCGCCGGCAACCACGCCAGCCTGAGCCCAGAGGTCGCGCACCCGCCGATCTTCGTCAGCGCCCACCGCAACATCGTCTGTCAAAGCGGCACGCAGATCGTCGCCGCGCTGGGCGTGGATGACCTGGTGATCGCAGTCACCAAAGATGCCGTCCTGGTCCTGCCGCGCGAGCGCGCACAAGATGTCCGCGAGATCGTCTCGCGCTTGAACAGCGACGGGCTGTCACGCCTCTTGTGATGCGGCGATGAACCCTTCGGTCTTTCGCGCTTACGACATTCGCGGGGTCGCCGATCGCGATCTCGATGATGAATTCGTCCGCGCGCTCGGGGCCACGCTGGGCACACGCGTCCTGCGCGGAGGGGGGCAGGCGATCGCGCTCGGCCGCGACTGTCGCCTGCACTCGCCGCGCTTGCACGCCGCGCTGCTCGACGGGCTGCTCGCCACCGGGGTGCGGGTCTTGGACATCGGCATCGTGCCCTCGCCCCTGCTTTATTTTGCCGTGCACCACCTGGGCTGCGGCTCGGGCGTGGTGATCACTGGCAGCCACAATCCGGCCAGCGACAACGGCTTTAAGATCGTCCTTCACGGACACCGCCTGCACGGAGACGAGCTGACTGGACTGCTGCCGCAGCTCACCTCCCGGGACTTTGTGCACGGCCAGGGTGAACGGCAGAGCCTCGACATCCTGGGCCCGTATTTGCAGTTCGTGCGCCAAGCGCTGCGGCTGGGCTCGCGCCGCCCATCGCTGGTCGTCGACGCTGGCAATGGCACGGGCGGAGCCGTCGCGGTGCCGCTCTTGCAGTCGCTGGGCTTTCCAGTGGTGCCGCTGTTCTGCGAGATGGATGGCCGCTTCCCCAACCGCCCGCCGGATCCCACCGAGCCGCAGAACCTGCAGGCCCTGTCGGCCGCCGTCGCCGCGCACGATGCCGAGCTGGGCCTGGCCTTCGATGGCGATGCAGATCGCCTGGCCGTCGTCGATCGGCAGGGCCGCATCCTGTGGGGTGACGAGCTCCTGATCCTGCTTGGACGAGCCATCCTTTCCGAGCAGCCCGGCGCGCGCTTCGTCTGCGAGGTCAAGTGCAGCCGCGCCGTGATCGACGAGCTGACCGCGGCGGGTGGGCAGGTCATCATGTGGCGCGTCGGGCACTCGGAGCTCTTGGCCAAGATGCGCGAGGTCGGAGCGGCGCTCGCCGGCGAGATGTCGGGGCATCTGTTCTTCGCCCATCGCTACCTTGGCTACGACGATGCAATCTACGCCGCGGCACGTCTGCTAGAGATTTTGTCTCACGATGGCCGGCCGCTGTCGGCGCACGTCGACAACCTGCCGAGCCTGCACCGCACCCCCGAGCTACGCATCGCTGTTCCTGAGTCGGAAAAGGGGGCGCTGGTGGCTCGCATCGCTGCCGTGCTGCAGACCTGGCCAGGGATCGAAGTCAATGCGCTCGACGGAGTGCGCGTTCACTGGCCAGATGCCTGGGCGCTGGTGCGGGCCAGCAACACCCAAGCCGCGCTGGTGCTGCGCTTCGAAGCCGAGAGCGCCGAGCGCCTAGCCGCTGTGCGAGCGCAGGTCATGGAGGTCGTCCAGGCCGCGCGCACTTCCCCGCCCGATCGACGCCCATCCGCCCCCAGGAGCCCCTCGCCATGACCCAGCGCGTGCTACCGCCGTTTTCGCTGTCGCCCAAGCGCCAGGGTGATCGTCAGACTGGCTTTGGTTTTGGTGACGGCACCGCCGGACCTCCGCCACCTCCGCCACCACCTCCGCCGCCCCCCGAGCCCAAGGTCCTGTCGGTCAGCGAGCTGGTCAGCCAAGCCGGTCGCGCGCTTGAAGATCAGTTCTCCGACGTCTGGTGCGAGGGCGAGATCGAGGGCCTCAAGCGCTCTGCCGCCGGCCACCTGTACTTCGCGCTCAAAGACGGCAAAGGGCGCATCGATGCCGTGATCTGGCGCGGCCAGGCGCAGATCTTAAAGATCGCGCTGCGCGACGGCATGAAGCTGCAGGCCCGCGGCAAGCTGACGATCTACGAAGGCAGCGGTCGCTTCCAGATGATCGTAAGCGAGCTGCGCCTGTCGGGCGAAGGCGACCTGTGGCGGCAGTTCGAAGAGCTCAAAGCACGGCTGCAGCGCGAGGGGCTGTTCGACACCGCGCGCAAGCGTCCCCTGCCCCGCTTTCCTCGCGTCATTGGCGTCGCAACTTCGCAGCAGGGCGCCGCGCTGTACGACATCTTGCGAGTGGCGCGCAGCCGTGGCCGCGTGCGCTTCCTGGTCGCCCACTGCGCCGTGCAGGGCCCCGAAGCGCCGGCGCAGATCGTCGATGCCATCCGCCGCCTAGCGCCGCACGTCGAAGTGTTGATAGTCGGCCGGGGTGGCGGCTCGCTGGCCGATCTGTGGTGCTTCAACGACGAGAGCGTGGCCCGCGCGATCTACGAGTGCCCGGTGCCCGTGGTGTCGGCCGTTGGTCACGAGGTCGATACCACCATCGCCGACTTCGTCGCTGATCGCCGCGCCGCCACGCCATCGCAGGCTGCCGAGATCTGCGTGCCCGACTTTTCCCGCTTGGAAGCCGAGGCTGCCGATCTGTCCGAACGCCTGCTGCGCACCGGCCAGCGCGTCATCGAAGGCGCGCGCCAGAAGCTCGATGGCGAGCTAGGTCGGGCTCAGGTCGCGGTCGAGCGCCAGCTTGCTGCCCGCCGTCGTCTCGTCGCCGCGGTGAGTGAGCGGTTGGCCGCTTGTCACCCCCGCGCTCAGCTCTTGCGCGATCGCGCCGCGCTGCGCGAACAAGACAGCCGGCTGCACAACGCCCTGCGCCTGCGACTTGGCGAGCGACGTCAGAGCCTGGCTGCGCTGGCCGGCAAGCTCGACGTCATGTCGCCGCTTAAAGTGCTGGGCCGCGGCTATGCCTTGGCGCGTGACGCGGGCGGCCGCATCGTCACCGATGCCGACAAAATAGCCCTCGGTGATCCCCTGGATCTGCTGCTTTCGCACGGCGGCCTGCACTGCCGCGTCGAAGGCAAGCTGCCCCCACGCTGAACGCTCAGCGCCCGCCTAGGTGCAGTCCACGCGCTAGGCCGGCGTGTGAATCACCGCTTCGATGTTGTGGCCATCGGGGTCTAGGACAAATGCGGCGTAGTAGTGCTCGTGATAGTGCGGCCGCGGACCCGGCGGCCCGTTATCGCGCCCACCCGCCGCGATCGCCGCCGCATAGAACGCATCGACCGCCGCCCGACTCTCGGCGCGAAAGGCGATGTGCAGGCGCGGCGTCTCGGGCGAGCCCTGCGCGATCCAGAAGTCCGGCTTCGGTGCCACCCCCATCCCGAACACCACCATCCCCCCGGTGAACTGCGTCGGAATCTCGCGCAGCACGGTGTACCCAAGCGGAGCCAGCGCCGCCTCATAGAACGCCCGACTCACCCCCGGATTGCTCACGTGAAGTCCCGCATGATCGATCATGAGCGGGTTATGCCACGGATCGACGATCGGCTCGCCGCCAAAAAGCCCAGCCTAGCGAGCCGAACAGCACACCGTTTTCAGACTTCCCGGCGTGGGGTTTGTGGCACCATCTGGCCGCACGGAACTTAGCTGCCCAACTTGGAGGCCACCTATGGATACGCTCCGCAACCTACCCCGGATCAACGAGCCTGCCCCGGAGTTCAACGCCGTCACCACGCACGGTCAGAAGAAGCTGGCGGACTACAAGGGCCGCTGGCTGGTCTTGTTCTCGCACCCGGCGGACTTCACGCCGGTCTGCACGACCGAGTTCATCGGCTTCACTCAGCGCTACGAGGAGTTTCAGAAGCGCAACACCGACATCCTGGGCGTATCGATCGACAGCATCTTTTCGCACCTCGCCTGGGTGCAGAACATCAAAGAGAAGATGGGCGTCAGCGTGCCGTTTCCGCTGATCGCCGACCTCGATATGAAGGTGGCCAGCGCCTACGGCATGGTCCACCCCGGAGCCAGCGATACCGCGACGGTGCGCAGCGTGTTTGTCATCGATGACAAGAGCATGATTCGCGCGCTCATCTACTACCCGATGAACGCCGGTCGCAACATCGACGAGATCCTGCGCCTGCTCGACGCGCTGCAGACCGCCGACAAGCACGGCGTCGCCTGCCCAGCCAACTGGCGCCCCGGTGACCATGTCGTCGTGCCTGCCCCCAAGACCATGGCCGACGTCGAAAAGCGCTTGGCCGACGCCAGCCTGGATCGCAAGGACTGGTATCTGTCGCTCAAGAAGCTCTCGTAAGCCCCGCCCCGCGCTAAAATAGCGGGATGCGTCCCCCGGTTGCCCTCCTCGCTAGCCAGCCCTACATGCCCGACGAGCCAGCGCCGCCGAAGCTCAGCCGACGCCGTCTGCTGATGTGGACGGCGGGGCTGTTGTGCACGCCGCTGGTGGCGCAGCAGGCGGCTCGTGTGCGTCGTCGCCTGCGCGGCGAGCCCGGCCCAACCGGCTGGTTTGGCCACTGCTGAGCGCTCTCCCCGCGCCCCCGCAATCGACGGGCGATTCCTGTTAGCTGGGACGGCAAAACCTGCTAAATCGCCGGCATGCGAATCGCTCAGCGCCTGCTGCAACCCAGCCCCTGCTTCTCGTTTGAGTTCTTTCCGCCGCGCACCCCGGCCGGGGTCGAGAACCTGATGCAGACGCTGCAGGAACTGGCCGAGCTCTCGCCGGGCTTCGTCTCGGTGACCTACGGCGCCGGGGGCTCGACGCAAGCGGTGACCACGGACCTGGTGGCCCGCATCCGCGGCGAGGTCGGAATCGAAGCCATGGCCCACCTGACCTGCGTCGGCCATGTGCGGGACGAGCTAGCGGCGGTGCTCGATCGTCTGCGCGACGTCGGCATCGAAAACATCCTGCTCTTGCGCGGCGACCCGCCACGCGGGGCTCCCGGCGAGCCGCAGCCAGCCTTCGTGCCGATCGAGGGGGGCTTTCGCTACGCCAGCGAGCTTGTGCAGTACGTGCGGGAGCAGCGCGCGAGCCGCCGCTGGGGGTTCTGCATCGGCGGCGCCTGCTACCCCGAGGGGCACATGGAGTGCCCCTCGCGCGACGACGACCTGCGGCACCTCGTGGAGAAGGTCGAGGCCGGCGCCGAGTTCCTGATCACGCAGCTGTTCTTCGACAACGCCTTCTACTTCGACTTCCTGCAGCGGGCGCAGGCGATGCGCATCCGCGTGCCGATCCTGCCCGGCATCATGCCGATCACGAGCTTCGAGCAGGTCGAGCGCTTCACCCGCTTATGCGGGGCGACGATCCCGATGCGGCTGCGGCTGCAGCTGGAGCGCTACCAGCACGATCCGGTGGCGGTGCAGCAGCTCGGCGTCGCCCATGCCACGGTGCAGTGCATCGAGCTGCTCCAGCGCGGGGCGCCGGGCATCCACTTTTATACCCTCAACCGCAGCCATGCCACGCGCATGATCCTGGCCGCCTTGCGCTCGCTGCCGCTGTTGCCGCCGCGGTCGCCATCGGCGATGACGCCGCTGCCGCGCTGAGGCGGCGGGCTACGGCTGCAGCTGCAGCACCAGCGGGCCGGGCTCCGCCGCAGCGGGCAGCAGATAGTCCAGCGAGTAAAGGATCGTCCGTCCGCTGCCGATTAGAAGCGGGGGCGGCAGCGGCTGCGGCGGCTGCCGCTCGCTTGCGCGCTGCGGCCCGGCGGTCAGGGTCGCAAGCTCGGCCTGAAGCGGCCGCGCGGTGGGATTGGTCAAACGCAGCTGCACCCGCAGGCCGGAGGGCGCCGGATGCACCTGAAGGATCTGCAGCCGCAAGGCGCCCCAGCTCAAGCTGCTGGCGCTGGCGATCAGAGGGACGCTCGCCGGCGCGGCGGTCGGTGAGGTGCCCGCGGTCGCCGCGGAAGGAAGGCCGAGCAGGGATGGCGTGGCGGTCGGCGAGCTGCCCGCGGTCGTGGCAGAAGGAAGGCC
>CALFYE010000011.1 GCA_937952145.1 uncultured Myxococcales bacterium | reverse complement strand
TGGCCCAGCTGATCGAAAAGCTGGGCTCGGCGGGGACTTCGCCCGAGAGCCTGACCGTCTCGTTTGCTGTACCGGAAGGGGACAGCACGGCGCCACCTTCGACGACGCGGCACACCCGCGGGCAGCGGCAGCCGCTTCCGCCGACGCATCGGCCGCTGGTCAGTGTGCTCAGCGCGCTTTTGGCATCGCTTCTGGTCGGTGGGCTGGGGCTGTGGGCGACGATGCGTGAGCCGAACCGGGGGCCGCCCCCCGGAGTCTATCCGCCGCCGCTAGGTGGGTCGCCCCCCGGCGGTTTGGCCCGCGGTCCCGAGCGCGATCCGCCGCCGCCGGTTGTCGTCACCGCGCCGGACTCGCACAGTCGCAAGGACAGCGCCGCACCGACCGGCCAGCCGGGGCCGCGGGGGACGGCCCGCGCCGGGCTCAGTCGTCGGCCGCTCTTGAATTCCTCGGCCAAGCCGGCGACCCCCGATGACGACGACGATGACGCCCCAGCGCCAACGCAAGCGCCGGCACCGCCGCCACCCGTCGAGGTCAAGCCGGCCGGTCCCGATCCGGCGCTCGAAAAGGCCAAGTACGAAAAGATCCTGCAGCAGGCCCAAGCCGAATACGTCAAAGGTCACTACGATATTGCGATTGAGACCGCGCGCCCGATTACCAAACACAGCCCGTCTTTTGCGTGGCTGCTGATTGGATCGGCAGCTTGCAAGAGCAAGAAACTATCGGTTGCGAATGAGGCCTACAATAATTTAGATGCCAAAGGCAAAGAGCATATTAAGCAAGAGTGTCTGAATAACAGTATCGAATACACCGCGACTGGATTCCAAAAGATCATCTACTAACCCATCGCCCAGCCAGCCCGGCAGGCTGACCGCACGAGCCGTTCCGTCCTCCCGCCTGCAGTCGCCCCCGCCCGGGGCGCGTTACCCCCCCGCCTGCAGATAGTTCAGCGCTTCGATCTCGTCCGAAAAGATCTCGACGCCGCCGTCCTGCGCGTTCGTCCACACGGTGCGGCGGGCCTGCAGCTTGCCAATTGGCGTCTGCACCACGATGGCCCGGCGACGCCAGCCGGCCGCGAACCGCGTCACCAAGCGTCGCATCAGCGCTTCTAGCTCGGGGCTGTCGAGGCGGGGCGCCGCACGCATGTCTTGCAGCAGGCCATAGCGACCGCGCTGTTCCATCGGCAGCACGCGCTCCATGTCCACGAACAGCCCGGCAAACGACTGCTCTAGCTCGGCTGTCGTGGCGTGGCGACGGCTCGTGCGTCGCAGTCGAACGATGCACCGCGAGTCATCGCGGGCCAGCGAGTACCAGTCGTTCTGTATCTGCGGCACAAACATCGCGTCCTATCCAGCATATCGCGTCTCAGCGCGTGCTTGACATGGGATGGATAGTTCGCATGCTGGGGACGGATGTGGAGCGCAAATGGCAGGCAGCGGGCCGCCCGGCTTGAGTTCGATCCGAAGCTGACTCGACGTGTCGTCGGCGTGCTGGAGCCGATGATGAACGCCTACTTTCGCGCCGAGGTCCGCGGCGCGCAGAACTTCCCCGAAAGCCAGACCCTGGTGGTCGCCAACCACGACGGCGGCATGCTGCCGCTCGACGGCATCGTCATCGGCTCGGCCTGGCATCGGCGCTTTGACTTTCAGCGACCGCTGGCCGTGATGGTGCACGACATGGTCATGCGCTTTGCCGGCTGGATTCATCGCTTGGGCGGCGTGCTCGCGGATCGCCCGAACCTGGAGGCCGTCTTGGCTGCCGGCCACAGCGCGATGATCTATCCCGGCGGCTCGCGCGAGACCTTCCGCCCCTTCTGGGAGCGCAAGCAGGTGACGCTCGGCCACCGCACCGGCTTCGTCAAGCAGGCCCTGCGCTATCGCGTGCCGATCACTCCCGTGGTCTCCGTCGGCATGCACGAGACCTTCTTCGTCCTGTGGCGCGGCGCCTGGCTCGCCAATCGCCTCGGCATCACCCGCCACCTGCGCGCCGACGTCTTCCCCATCGTCGCCGGCCTGCCGTTTGGCGTCTGGCTTGGCGTCACCTTCCCCCAGCTCCCCCTGCCCGCCAAGCTGACCGTCGAAGTCCTCCCCCCCATCGACGTTGCCCACGAAGCCGAGCAGCGCCTCGGCCGGCCCCTGCTGCAGAGCGACATCGACGACGACCCCGATCTATCGCACACGATGTTTCATCTCGTCCGCGACCGCATGCAGTCCGCCCTCGACCGCCTCTACGCCGAGCGCCGCTACCCGGTTTTGGGGTAGCGCGCTGCAAAAGGGGCTCGAACCAGACTGGAAGCCGCCCAGGGAATCCGCCGCACGGCGCAGAGCCTGAGAGCGGGTGCCGCGCATCCTTGATGTCGCGCGCAGGTCGGGTCCGGCCTAGGGCCAGCGCGGGCGGACGGGAATCGCCCAGAGGATGATAAGATTCTCAACGCTCCTCGATGAACTTTGCGTGCGCCAGCTGTGCAGCGCGGTATGCGATTCCTGATGAGAAGGTTCGCGAGAAAACGGTCGCGATCTGTTGTCGCCAGTGCGGGGAAGGCAATCTCCTCGACGGAGCGATCGGGGCGGATGGAGTCGGCAAGACGCAGGTAGAGCCCATCTGGTTTGCCGTGATTGATCGCGAGCAGGTGGGGCCGTTTACCATCGCGGAGCTGCGTGCACAGCTGGCCCACCATCAGATCGATGGCGATACCTACTGCTGGCGCGCTGGCCTTGATGACTGGTGCAAGCTGTCGCAGATCGAGGTGCTAAGAGCGCTCTTGCCGACGAGCCCAGTGGGGGAGCCCATGGGCGTTGACCTCGGGGCGCTTGAGAACGCCATGGGGGCGCCGATCATCGCAGCGCGCCCGGCGGGTTTAGGACTCGCGGCGTCGCCGTCAGCTGCTCACGCTCCCGAGATCAGGATCTCACTATCCTTGCCTCGGCTGTTGTCGCGAGAGCCGGCTGCGCCGCCGCCCGATCCGCTGGAACAAGCCTTTTCGACTCTCGATCGGGGGTGGTTCTCGGTGGATGCGCCGAGCGCGATGCTCGTCGGTTTGGCGACCAAGATCAGCGCCGGTGCGATTCGCAAGGAGCTGAATCGGCGCATTCTGCAAGCCACGCTGGAGCACGATCGACCGCAGGTCGAGGCCGCGCTGATCGGCAAGCTCTTGCGCGTCGAGCTGGTACCAGATTCGGAAGAAGATTTTTCCATCCGCGCCTTGTCGGAAGCCGAGCAGCCGGTGCTGGCCAGCGAAGTCACGCGCTGGGAATGGCTGGTCACTCCGCGTCAGCCCGGGCCCGAGAAGGTCCTGCGCGTCATGGCCACCAATCTCGTCGACGTAGACGGTCGAAGACTGACCAAGAGTCACCCAGTCAAGACGCTCACCGTGCGCGTGCAGATCCGCCCCAGCGCGACCGCATCGCGCGCCGTCAGCACCGCCGCGCTCCGTCGCGCGATGGATCATGCCTTTCGCGCCGATGCCGACTTCGAGGCGTTCTGTATCGATTATTTTCCCGCGGTCTTTGCGCGATTCGCTCGCGGCATGGAGCGGGTCGAGAAAGTAAACCTGCTCTTCAGCCAAGCCGACGGCGCAACCATCCTCGACAACCTCTGCCTGCACAGCCCGGCGGCCAGCGAGATCTTCGAGGCCGAGTCGTCCGCCCCCGAGACCGCCGCCCCACCCGCGCCAGCCCTACGGCCTGTCGAAACCGTGGCCCCGCCCGTCAAGCTTGCGACACCCGCCGAGCTAGATTTTTCGCCTGAGCCGCCATCGCCCGCAACGCCTGCGGCGAGCGCCGTCGATACGCCGCAAAAGATTGTCATTCGTGTGCCGCTCGCACTGATCGTTGTCGTCCTTTGTGCCGTCCTTTTCGCCGTCCTGGGCATGGTCCGGCTGCTGCGCTGAGTGCCACCGCCAGCACCGACGTGCTCCGATGCACCTGTGAGCCCGCTCCGCCTCCGTGCTCTTGGGTCTCCTCGCTCCCTTCCACAACGCCCGACTAGCACCTCCCAACCACCCCCTCCCCAACGCCTCGCCCCCCGCGTAGGGACCGCCTCCCCCCGCGTAGGGACCGCCTCCCCCTGCGTAGGGATCGGCAAACCTCGCTTCGGAAGCCAAAAACTTCCCGTCGGCACGCCAAGACCGCGCTTGGGAACCCGCAAACTCGGCCTCGGAAGCCAAAAACTCCCCGTCGAAACTCGCAAACTCACCGTCGGAAGCCGCCGAGCCCCCATCGGCGCAGCTCGCAGCGAGCACGGCGACCGTAGGCAGGGCGTGCCGCAGGAGCGATCGCAGGGGCTGCTGCTCAGTCGGGAGGGGGCGGCGACCTGCCTCGCCGCTATACCTGCCCGACCCACCAGCCGGGGTCGCAGGTGGTGAAGCGGTGGCGCCAGGCGCGTAGGGTTTCGGGGGGGAGGGGGCCTTGGGCGATGGCTTGGGCGGCGGCTTGCAGGTGCTCGATGCGAGTGGTGCCAAGGAGGGCGGTGGTGACGCCGGGGGCAAATGCGGCGAAGCGCAGGGCGAGCTCGGCGGGCGGGAGGTCGGCGAGGAGGTCGCGGCGGTTTTTGTCGTCGCGGAGCATGGTGGTGTAGCGCCAATAGTACTCTTCGGCGTACTGCCCGACGGGACACTCGGCGTAGCGCCAGGGGGCGTTTCCGAGGGGGCGCTTGGCCAGGACGGGGCGGTCGCGGGCGGCGGCAAGCGGCAGGACGTCGTCGTAGCTGCGCTGGTCGCAGAGGTTGACGCTGCACTCAAGGACTGCGAAGGCGTCGCTGTGCAGGGCGAAGCGCAGCGGGTCGCCTTCGCCGGAATAGCCGACCGCGCGCAGCTTGCCGGCGGCTTTGGCGTCGAGCAGGGCGGCGGTGCATTCGCCACGCGAGAGGACGGTCTGATCGCAGCTATGCAGCAGCACGACATCAATGCAGTCGGTGGCCAAGCGACGCAGCGCCGCATCGACGCCGCGCGCCACGCAGTCGTAGGTCCAGTCGGGGGTCTCGGCGATGCCATAGCCGACCTTGGTCACCAGGACGACTTCGTTTCGCCGACCGCGCAGGATGCGGCCGAGTCGCTCTTCCGATGCGCCGTAGCCGCGAGCGGTGTCAAAGAGCGTGATCCCCGAATCAATGGCTGCCGCGACGAGCCGCTCGGCCTCGCGTTCGGAGAGTCCATCCGTCCCAAGCTGTCCTGTACCCAGCCCCAGCCGTGACCACGTCATGGCGGCAAGGTCGCGCGAATCGGGGCGGACGACAACGCGAAATCTTGCCGATCCGCAGAGGGCGGAAAGGACAAGGCGGCGAGACGGAAGAACAAGGGACGAAAGCGGGCGAGACGGGGGGCAAGGGGGATGAGCGAGCCGGCGCGGCGGCTACTGG
>CALFYE010000010.1 GCA_937952145.1 uncultured Myxococcales bacterium | reverse complement strand
GCCCCAGCCTTACGGGGCCCTCGACGGGAGAGATAATATGTAAACACCTTCTTAGCGCCTATCAATCGCCCCACGGCCCGTCTACCCGCGAGCGCACAGGGCGATTCCGTTCTGTTCTTCCCTGAGCCGCCTCGGCGACCTGGTGTGATGGCAAGGCCCGAGTTCAGTACTTCCTGAGCAGCTTTACCTTGTCCAGACAGGGGTCGTTCCTTCGCTGTACGAATACGCCATCGCCATCATAATAAATGGCTGAATGTTGGACCGAAGAATCGATGCCGATGCCGCCACGCTCTGAAAGCACTTCAATGGTTTTTATTCGATCAAGGTGGGCGCTTAATTTGCCAAAATATCCTCCGACACACACATTATCTAGCCCACGGTTTTTTAGTTCGATGGCCAATGCTTTGGCAAGTATGATATCTGGACTGGCGTCGATTTTTGAATATCGAGGTTTTCTGACGAGATTTCGGAGGCTGTTGGATTCCCGTTTTATACTGGATATTTTTATATCAGCGACGCTCCGATGGTCAAAAAATTCATTAAATTGGTCCGATGTTAGCGAGGGGCCACCTGCCCAACAAACCAGCAATTTGATCCAGATGGGAAGTCTGCTGGACCAATTGCGCAAGTTGGCTAGCTGAAGAAGATCGGCTAGTTTCGCAACCGTGAGTTTGTGGGGTGAATTGTCACGATCTGGTGTGCTGCTGATGAAACCTTCCCCTTCGTGCCCATGAGCGCATATGAATATCGTATCTCCACCATCAACCGATTTGAGGCAATGTGGATACCACTCGATCTCCCATAGGCTCTGGTGTTTTTGATAGAATTTCTTTTTGTAGAACTCGAAGGTTGCGTTGATTGTTTGATCGCATTTTTTTAGTGGAATGGCATGAAACCAATAGTGCTGCATAGGCGTCCTCGGTTGTTCTCTTGCATCCTAAGGAGTGCAATAGATGTGCCTTTAAAAAGGCAGAGGCTAGATGGGTACGGGGTGCGAGCGGGGGGGAGGGCGATATGGTGTGGGATGGGCCTGGATCCGCGCTGCTCGTCGGAGGCGTGGGCGGTGGCGGCGGCCCTGCGATTCGTCGGGATCGGCCGGCCGGCAGGCGCGAGCAGTGCGCGAGCAGTGCGCGAGCCAAGCGGGCGCAGGATGGACAAGCAGGCGCATGGCCTGACGCTGTCGCTGCACGACCCATGAGCGCCTGCCGGTGACTGCCGGGCCAGCGCGGCGGAAGCGGGAAGGGCGCGGCGATAGAGCGGACCGGCACGACCGCGCATCGCTTCCCGGCGGCTGTGTTAGCGTGCGCCCCGCCCATGGAATTTTTCTATTCGCTGACCCCTGAAGCCGTGCTGGACGCCGTCGAGGCGGCGCTGGGCGCGGGTGCTCGTGCAACCGGACGCTGCCTGGTCCTAAACAGCCTGGAGAATCGCGTCTACGACGTCGAGCTTGAAGAGGGCGGACACGTCATTGGGAAGTTCTACCGCCCGGGTCGCTGGGGGCAGGCGGCGCTGCTGGACGAGCACCGCTTCCTGCACGATCTGCAAGCGGCAGAAGTACCGGCCGTCGCGCCGCTTCCGCTGGCCCATGGATCAACGCTGGCGCAGACCGCAGACGGCATTTACTTCGCGCTGTTTCCCAAGGTCCGCGGGCGCAGTCTGCAGGAGCTGTCACCAAGCCTGCTGCGGCAAGTTGGGCGCTTCTTGGCGCGCATCCACAACGTAGGGGCCAGCGCGGCGGCGCCGCATCGTCTGCAGCTGACCGTGGAGTCGTTTGCAGCACCGGCCCTGGCCATGTTGCTGGATAGCAATGCCATCGACATCCAGGTGCGATCCCGCTATGAGCGCGCGGCGCGGGCGATCTTGGCGAAGACGGAGTCGGCGCTGTCGGCCTTGCCCCGCCTGCGTATTCACGGCGACTGTCACCTCGGCAATCTGCTGTTCCACGAGGAGGCGCCGCTCTTCCTCGACTTCGACGACATGCTCTGCGGTCCGGCGGTGCAGGATGTTTGGATGATCGTCCGCGGACGCGACGCCGAGGCGCAGGCCCAGCGCGCTGAGCTTATCGCCGGCTATCGCGAGTTCCGCGAGTTTGACTCGGCCTGGCTGCGCCTTGTCGAGCCGCTGCGGGCGCTGCGCATGCTGCACTTTTCGGCGTGGATCGCGCGTCGCTGGGCGGATCCAATCTTTCCGCGCACCTTCCCCGACTTTACGACCTATCGCTACTGGCTAGAGGAAGTGACCGCGCTGGAAGAACAGCTGCGCTTCATCGAGAGCGGCAACTAGCTCCAGAGGCGACGACGCAGTCCGCGCGAGAGCAGCAGCGCGACGAAAAACGGTGCGCCGATGCTGGCGGTGAGGACGCCGACCGGCAGCACAGCCGGACGGAACAGCACCTGCGCGAGGGTGTCGCACAGGACCATGAAGCTGGCACCGCACAGGACCGACGTCGGCAAGAGCAGGCGATGATCGGCCCCGACCAAGGCCCGCAGGGTGTGCGGCACCAGCAGGCCGACAAAGCCGATGGGTCCGGCGACCGAGACCACGGCCGCGACGGCCAGCGATGCTGCCAGGTAGACGACGCGCGTCGCTCGTTGCACATCGACACCCAGTCCCGCGGCGGCATCGCTTCCCGCGGACAGGGCATTGAGATCGCGGGCGTACGGCCATAGCAGACCCAGCGCCAGCAGCACCGGCACCGCCATGCGCAGCACGAGGTCGTAGCGCATGACGTCGAGATCGCCCATCTGCCAGCGGACGATGCGATAGGTCTCGGCAAAGTCGGCGGTGTAAAGGACTGCGGTGATGAGTGCCCCCGCCAAGAGCGCCAGCGTCACGCCCGCTAGGAGCAGCGTCGCTGGGCCCGCGCTGCCGCGCTCGCCAACCGTATAGACCAAGGCGACGACGACCACGGCGCCCAAAAGCGCGCAGCCGGAGAGCGCCAGCTCACCGAGCGGGTGACCGAGCAGCGAGAGCGACTCCAACCCGAGGCGGATCGCGAGCACCGCACCGAGCGAGCTTCCCGAGGACACACCGAGTGTGAAGGGGTCGGCCAGCGGATTGCGCAAGAGGGCCTGGAAAGCGACCCCAGCGACCGACAAGCCGGCGCCGGCTAGGGCGGCTGCTAGTACGCGGGGGATGCGCCCGTAGAGCAGGACGCGGGCCGCCGCCGTCTGATGCCAGCTCTGGCCGGCGGCATCGGCGCGGAAGATGCTCAGGACGTCGATGCTCGACGAGCCAAACAGGGGCGCCAGCGCGAGGACTCCCAGCAGGAGGAGGACGCTCAGCACCACCAGCCGACGAAAGCGAGCGCGCCCTGCCGCTAGGGGGGGAATGGGCTTGGGGCCACTCATGTCGGAATCACGTAGGGCACACCGCTCGGCAGGTGACCGATGTGCAGCTGTACTCCCAACAGGGGACCGGCCTGTTCGAGGACCGAGAGCGTGCTGCCCTGCAAGCGAAGCTCGCCGCCATGCAGAAGGAGCGCACGGCTGGCAAAGCGACTGGCGAGGTTGAGATCGTGTGTCGCAAAGAGCAGCGCCTTCCCACGCGCGCAGATCCCCGCGATCGCCTGGCCCAGCGACAGCGCGTGCGCCGGGTCGAGGCCCGCCGTGGGCTCGTCGAGAAGGATGAGGGGCGTGTCCTGGGCGAGGGCCTGTGCCAACAACACTCGACGACGCTCGCCACCTGAGAGCTGGTTGAAAGCCCGGTCGCGCAGCGCGACGACATCGGTGGCCTGCATGGCCGTCTCGGCCGCACGCAGATCTTCGGCGCTCTCGAACGGCGCACGCGAGCGGGCGTAGCGGCCCATGAGGACGACTTCGAGCGCGGTGAAGGGAAAGACGTGCGTGCACTCCTGCGGCAAGTAGGCGACCCGGCGAGCGATGGCGGCGCGGCTCTGCCCGGTAAGCTCGCTGCCGTCGATGCGCACGCGGCCGCTGTTCGGCGGCAGAAGCCCCGCACAGAGCTTGAGCAGCGTCGACTTGCCGGCGCCATTTTCGCCCAAGATGCACACCGCCTCGCCGGCCGCCACGGTTACGTCCATGGCCTGCAAGACCGTCTTGCGGGCATACGAAAAGCCCAGCCCCTGGACTTCCAGGAGAGGCGGTTGACTCGTCGGGGAGGCACCGGTGTTGGGCGCAGCAGACACCATCTGCGGCGCACTATAGCAAATCGGCCGTGCGCGCTGGCTCCGACGAACTGCCGGGCTGGGTCGAAGTCGCCTAAGCCTGGGTGTCCTGACGCAGATCGATGATCAGGGCGAACTCGGCCGCCATGGCGTTTTCGGGGACCTCTTGCCGGAAGCGCTGCCGCTCTGCCTCGCCGGGGAAGCTCTCGCTGGCTCGCTGGATGAGAGCCAGCGCGAGGTCGAGACTCTTGCGGGCTCCTGGCACGTCCCCATCGGCTTCGAAGGCTTCGGCGATGGCGACGCGCGCCGCGACTTCGGGCTGCCCGGCACCGCCCCAGCTGTCCATGACGTGCTGCAGGGCGTCGGCCTGGACGGAGGCCTCGGCATAGCGCTTCGCCGCCAGCAGGGCGCGCACCATTAGCGTCTGAGCCGCTATCTGACGCAGCGGTCGGCCTTCGAGCAGGTGATAGGCCTGATGGGCCTGCTCCTCGGCTGGACCCCACTCGCCACGCTGCAGCAGCACGCCCGCGAGGATGAGGAGGGCAGAGCCGCGCAGACCGTTACCGGCGCCGGCGGTCGCATCGATCGGGCCGCCATCGATCAGCTCTTTGGCGATAGCCTCGGCCTCATCGGCATAGGCGGGCTCGCGGCTGTGGACCAGCAGGTCGGCCAGACTCGCACGCGACTCGGTGACAAGGAGCGGCTGCCCCAGCGCCGGGGCTCGCTGCACCGCCTGCCGCAGCGTGGCCAGCCCCTGATCGCGGGCGCCGGCATTGCACAGGGCCTCGCCCAAGCACTGCTGCGCCCAGAGCTGCAGGCGGCGCTCGCGTGTGGCTTGAAAGATGGCGAGAGCCTCCTGCAGCAGGGTCACTTCGCGGAACGGCTGGGGGGCCAGGTCATGCAGGTACAGGCTCTCGGCCAAAAGAGCGATGCCGACACCGATCGTGTCGCGGCGTGGCACCTGCGGCAGCAGCGTGCGAATCCGTCCCAGCAGACGCCGAGCCCACTCGCGCTCCAGACGAGCCGAGAAGGCGTAGAGGACGCGCCCCAGAGCCTCCAAGTAGGCGTCGAGCACATCCGCCGTCGGTGAGGTATCGAGCAGGATCTGCACCAGCACCTTGCCGTCGGCCCGCCGGCCCAGCCCGATTGCCGAGGAAGCGATCAGACTCGTCGTCTTGCACCACCAAGCCGAGCCGCGCACCAGCAGTGAGATGGCATCGCTGCCGATCTCAAGGATGCGGTGCTCTTGGCCGTTCCAGTAGGCGACCCAGGACTGCAGGCTCAAGAGCATACCCAGGGGCTGTCCCGAGGCGCCGCAGCTTCGCGCCAGCTCGGTCAGTCGCTGTGTCTCGGCTAGATCGTGGTGCGAAAACGCCTCCTCCGCAGCCTGAACGTAGTAGGGCACTGCGACTTCGGGGTCGTCGCCCTGGCGGTAGTGTTCGGCGATGGCCAGCGGATCGGTGCGAACGTCGCGCAGGGTATTGCGGGGGGCCTCGCGCTCTGCCAGACCGGCGAGATAGCGGGCCGCCAGCCGGTGCCCCAAGCTGCGGTCGGCATCGGTGAGCAGCGTGTACGCGGCATCGCGCAGCAAGGCATGCCGGAAGGCGTAGGTGCTCTCGCCCGTCGCCGCAGTGGCCACGCGGACCACCATCTCGGCGTCGATCAGCTCGACGAGCTGGCTGTCGAGGTCGACGGAATCCGCAGCGGCGCC
The DNA here is from genome assembly GCA_937952145.1 of uncultured Myxococcales bacterium. GTDB lineage: Bacteria > Myxococcota_A > Polyangia > Palsa-1104 > JAEUJZ01 > JAEUJZ01. Next base: position 1,756 of record CALFYE010000010.1, on the reverse strand, counting down.
CAGGAGGGCCCGCAAGCCGCCCCGCGAAAAGTCCTGACCAAGGACCGAGGCGGCGCGCAGAAGCAGTCGCTGAAAGGGCGGCAGGCGGCCAATGCGCGACTGCAGCATGGCCATGATGGTGTCAGGCCGCGGTGTGCCGCTGGGGGCGGCCGCGGCTCGGATCAGCTCTTCCAGCAGCAGCGCGTTGCCATCGGCCAGATTGACGACGTGAGCGACAACTTCGGGCGGGGTCTTGGCCCCGAGAGTGTGGTAGACGAGGCGCTCACTGGCCCGCCGGGATAACCCCGCCAGCCGAATGCGCTGACCGTGTCCCGCCCACAGGGTAGGGAAGCGTTCCTCGACCTCTGGCCGCGCGAACGCCAGCACCACCATCGGGCGATCGTGCAGAGCGCGCAGTGCGCGTTCCAGCAGCTTGACGCTGAGGGTGTCGCACCACTGCACGTCATCGAGGACGATGAGCAGTGGCTGCTGTGCGACCAGGGAGCCCAGGAACTCGACGAAGGCGCGGACAATCTGCTCGCTCATCTGCTGCGGCTCGCGTCGGGCGGCGCGCAGCATCGGGTGCTCGTCATCGGGGAAGCTGATGCCGCAGAGCTCGCCCAGGAAGGGCAGGGGTGACTCGACTTCCCGTCGCGGCCAAGGGTTCAGAGGATGATGGGTGAGCCTGGCGCGACGCTCTTCGAGAGACTCGTTTTCGGTCAGACCGAACAGCGTGCGCAGGAGCTGACGCAGCAGACCATACGAGGCGCCAAACCGCTGCGATTCACAGCTAGCCGAAATGCACCGCAGGTGCAGGTCCGAGCTGCGTAGGCGACGCAAGAGCTCGTGGCGAAGGCGCGACTTCCCGACGCCTGGCGGGGCAGTCAGCGTGATAGCGCAGGCACTGCTCTCTTCGACGCTGGCGTGGAGTGTGCGTTCCAGGCCCAGCAGATCCTGCTCGCGGCCGATGCAGGGGGTTGCTTTGCCGAGCAGCGGGCGAGTCGGATCGACCTCGCGCTGCAGGCCCATCAACAGGGCACTGCCATCGCTGCGCTGCACCAGGTCGGCCCGCCCGAGCAGCAGTCCGGCCGCGACGCTATCGATGCGGACCGCATCGTCAGAAGAAGAAGATGGCCGCGCCAGCGCTCCGCGCGCGATCGGGCCCCCGGGGGTGGCCAGCCGTAGCAGCCGCAGCGCCCGATCGATGGCCTCGCCGATGGGAAGCTGCTGTGCCACTTGACCGCGGCCCATGGCCATCGCCACCGTGGCGTTGGGCTGCAGGTCGCGCAGCAGCAGGGCACAGCGCGCCGACTGCAGGGCCAGGTCGGTCGCGAAGCCGCCGGGCCGTCCCTGCACCGTGACCACCAGCGAGCCATCGGCCAGCCACTCCGGGCGGCCACCCAGCTGCATCATCGCCGCCTGCACCCCTTTCCATTGTGCTGCGTCGGCTTCGTTGGCGTCGATTTCCAGCGTCTCTTGATCGACGATGATCATCGGCTGGTTGGCGACCAGTACCCCGACCAGCGTCTGCTCAGCATCGGTGATGCTGCTCTCCGGACGCCGGACTTCGTCGGTGCTGGCGACGACAGCAGCGTCTTGCAGGGGACGCAGCGCGGCGAGCCGCAGAACCAGCGAGCCGGCATCTGCGATGCGCTCGCCTGGCTCCTTGGCCAGCATGGCGGCGATCAGCTGCTCCAGCGCCTGCGAAACATCGGGCAAGATCGAGCTCAGCGGAGGCGCCTGATCGAACAGGATCTTGGCGAGCACGCCCGCGAGC
>CALFYE010000009.1 GCA_937952145.1 uncultured Myxococcales bacterium | reverse complement strand
AAAAACACCAGGAAGGCCAAGCCAAGCTGATAAAGCGGTCGATCCCAGACCAGCGTAACAGTGGTAACGCAAGCCACAAGGACCAGCTTGGCCCGGACATCGACGCGGGCGAAGGGCGAGTCCTGCGCTAGCTGCATGGGGTTCTTGGAGCTCACGTCTGCGCCTCCAGGGGCCGCGCGGCGACCTCGTAGTGGGCCGCGATTTCCTGGGGGGTGAGGAGCGGTTGGCCCCGCTTGCTCTGGGCCTCTAGCTCCCGCGCGAGGAGGACAGCCTGCGGCGGCGTTAGGAAGGTGCGGCGCAGGACGTCGACACTGTGATAGGCGGCGCGCAGCGGCGCATCCAGCAGCACGGTGCCGCTGCCCATGACCACGACTCGCTCGGCATACTCGGGCATCAGATAGAGGTGGTGCGTGATGACCACCACCGTCTTGCCTGCCCGGTGCAGCGTCCTCGTCAGATCGAGGATGTACTGCGCGCCGCGATAGTCCTGGCCGGTCGTGGGTTCATCAAAGATCAGCGCCTCGGGCTGCATGGCCAGAACGGCGGCAACGACGACGCGGGCCCGATCACCTTTGGGCAGCGACAGCGGGTGCTGACGACGCGCACTTAGAAGGCCCATTGAGCGCAGGCTCTCTGTGGTGCGCTCCTCGACCTCGTCGGGGCTGTGGCCGAGCTGGCGGAGCGCAAAGGCCACTTCTTCTTCGACGCTGGGGCAGAAAATTTGGTGATCGGGGTTCTGCGCCACGTAACCGATACGACGCGCCAGATCGCTGACCTGCAGCTTGCTGAGATCCTCATCGCCGACTCGCAAGTGGCCCGAGGTAGGCGACAAGAGCTTCATAAACAGGCGGACCAGGGTGCTCTTGCCGGCTCCGTTCTGGCCGACGATGACGACATACTCCCCCTCGCGAATCGACAGCGACACGCCCTTTAGAGCCGATGTCCCGTCGGCGTAGGTGTGGTGCACGTTCTCGGCCGTGAGCAGGGGACGCGCCGCGGTCCGCACAGGGGGAGTCGGTGGCGGCGCAACCTCGGTCGTTTTCGGCTGTAGGGTGGGCAGCAGCTTGCTGGCTTCCGCCAGGCGCGTTGGCAGCGCGCCGGAGGGCACGGCAGCAGGGCCCAGCAGGTGAAAGGTCATCGTCACTTGCGGCGGTCGAACGTGATGCGAAAGCAGTCTCTTCACGTCGCCGTACACTTGCCCGGGTGTGCCGACAGTAACCAGCTGGCCCTCGGCCAAAAGCGCGATGCGCTCGGCGCACTCCGCTAGCTCCTCAGCGGCGTGACTGACCAGGACGACAGTCATCCCCAGCTTGCGATTTAGCTCGCGGACGGTGGCGAAGATCTCGAAGGCTCCGACGGGATCGAGCTGCGAGGTCGGCTCATCCAAGACCAGGAGCTTAGGGCGCGTGGCGATGGCCGCGGCGATGGCCAGTCGCTGTTTCTGTCCGCCCGAGAGATCTTGCGGCGCCTTCTTGCGCACGTGCGATAGCCGCACAAGCTCAAGCACCTCGCTGATGCGGAGGCGCATCTCGTCGCGCGGCACGCGCAGGTTTTCCAGGGCAAACGCGACCTCGTTTTCCACGGAGGTCGCGATGAGCTGGGTCTCGGGATCCTCGAACACCTGGCCGACATGATGCGCCAGACGAGCGATCGGCTGCTCCAGCGTGTCGAGTCCATCGACACAGATGCGGCCCCAGAAGCGACCGCCATAGAACTGCGGCACGACACCGTTGAGCGCCATGCACAGCGTGGATTTGCCCGAACCGGTGGCTCCAACCAGGCCAAGGAATTCACCCCGCCGGATGCGCAGCGAGACATCACGGAGCGCGCAGCCCGTTCCGGTCGGGTACTGGTACGAGACCTGCTCTAGCACCGCGACGTCATCGTCGGTGGCAGGCGCTTTTGAGCCGGCAGCGGTCATGTGCGGTCACACAGCGGCATCAGTAGGTTGCGTGGGCTGGCTTGACGAGACCAATGGCCCGCAGCCCCGACAGCACGCCGACCCCGATCACGGTCCCAATCAGCGAGCGGAAGACAAACTCGATCGGGACAAGCGGGATGAGCAGCAGCCACACCGGCTCCGGCCAGTTGTACAGACGGAATGAAATCGCGCAGACGCAGCAGTGCGCGACGCCGAACGCCACCGCCGTGCCGAGAAACAGGCCGAGAGCGACGCGCGACAGGTTGGTGCTGCGCAGCCAGCTTACGATCAGACGGCGCAGCGGCGTGGCAAAGAACAGGACGGCGAGCCAGTCGACGGCGGTTCCCCAAAACACCGTGCGGGCGGGGATGCCGGCGATGGCGTAGGCGCGGTGAACGTAGACCGCGAGCGAGGCCAGGCTCCACAGCCAGACCACCGGCCAGAAGCGGCGCCCCGGGGACGTGGCGAAGCAGCCGGCGACGAAGCTGGCCGCGACCGCTGCGTAGAGCGAGAGCGGCCAGACTCCGGCGGTATGCGGCGCGAAGAAGACGCCGAGCAGGGTGCCGACACCGGCCGCGATCGCACCGGCCCAGGGACCGAGGATCCAGCCCACCAAGCCAAAGACGCCCTGGCTCATGGGGAAGCTTCCTCCCGACGACAGCACGACAGAAAACGGGATGAATGAGAGCGTGGTCACCACGGCGGCCAAGACGACGATGTATGCCACCGGAGCGCCATCAATGGCGGCGCTGCCATGGAACTGGACGGTACGCTCGGGGCCGCTTGGTTGAAAGTCACTCATCACGCACGCGAAATATCTTTCGAGCTATATCACGTGCGGGCAGCCCGGGATCAACATCCCATTCCATGAGCGGCCGAGGGGAAGTCGATAGCTTGCGAGGTGGGCCACCGGCAGCGATGCGGGTAGCGGAGAGGGGAGAAAGCGGCGGCGGGAGCGGGCGGTGGGAACTAGAAGTTGAACTGCGGTCCGACGTAGGTGTCGATGAACAGACCAAACTGCTCACCGACTGCCGCTAGCAAGTTCACGTCCACCGAGATGCCGGCGTGGCGGCCGCCAAGATAGAAGCCGAGGCCGCCACCGACGATCAGCTTGCCGAGCAGCACGGCGTCAATGCAGGGGCCGGTGCTGGGGCAGACGCGGTTTAGGTTGGTGGGGACGGCGGTGACGGTCTTGTCCTGCTTGTTGTAGCCAGCGACCTGGCCGACGCTGTTGCAGCCCGAAGGCATGCGCTCGGCGCCCGTCTTGCCGTTGTACTCGGCGCTGCACAGGTCGGTGGGCTGATACGGCGAGCTGGCATCCACCTGCCCACCGGCCATCGGTCGCGAGCCGTCGATGTTCAGCGAGCCGCGCCACTCCCCACCACCGAAGTCGAGGTGGATGTAGGGCCGGAAGACGTTGCCGTAGACCTTGCGGAACTGGTAGCGCAGCTTGCCCAGCGCCATGTAGCCAAACTGGCCCTTGGACGTCGTCGCGAAGCACGGCGCCGGGCCACCGCTCGCGTCCTTGCAGGCCGCGCCCGGATAGTAGCTGTTGGTCTGGCTCTCGGCGTTGTGGTTGAGGTACGGCTCAAAGCGGCCCGAGATGCCGAGCGATAGTCCTTGCCACAGAAAGACGCCGAGCTCGCCGCGAACCCCGAGACCGCTCCAGATGAAGCCGCCGCTTGAGGCGCGCGATCGCTCGTAGGCGCCGGTCGTGGCGTTGTAGAAATACGTCACCTCGGTGTTGGCGCCGGCAGTCACCAGGGCTCCGCCGGTACCGACGCTGAGATCGAGATAGACCCAGTCGCGAGACAGCATCGCCTGCCGCTCGGCATCGGCGCGCTTCACGTAAAGGATGGGGTCTTCGATGTCCTGGCTCTGTGCAACGGCGATGGCGCTGCCCGAGATGCGGATGATGAGCGGATTCTCAGGCGCACCTTGGCTGCCGCAGACGCGGCCCTTTCCGTCGAAGGCCTGGATGTAATACTGCAGCGACTTGCCGACCACGGATTCGGCCGGGATCTGCCCCAGCAGGTCGCCCTGCTGACGGCGACTGGGCACCATGGGGACTTCGCTGAAGCGCTCCTGACCCGCGCCGCGATAGTAGAGCGTGACCCGTGCGGCGACGGCGCCCTGATGCACAGGAACCGGCGTCACGTAGACATTGAGTCGCTGGTTGCCGCGAGTGTCATCGACCGGGACGTGACGCAGCTCAACCTTGAGCACCGGGTCAAGCAGGTCGTCCACACCTTCCGTCGGCGGCCGAGTCGGCGGCGGCGCCTGTGTAGGCTCAGGCGGCAGTGGGGTCGGGGTCGCCGTCGGGGTCGCGGTCGGAGGGATCGGAGTTGGCGACTGCACCAGCGGATCGGTCCCTGGGCTCGACGGCGGGACCTGGCTTGGCGCGGGTGTGGCGGGCTCTGGGGGCAGGGCAGGCGCGGGGGCCCCTGACGCCTGAGCAACGGCCGCATCCCAAAGTGGCTGCAGCTCTGGCGTAGCCAGCGCGGGATCGAGCTTGGCCTTCGGATTGATCTGCAGGGCCTTGATCCACTGCTGCAGGCCGCGCCCCTTGTCCTTGAGCGCGATGTACACCATGCCGAGGTTGATATAGGTGCGCGCTGCCTGCGGCGTTCGATCCGCACCTGAGCGGCGCAGCAGCGCAACGGCATCGAGCAGCGACTTGCGAGCTTGCTCGAATTCGAGCTTGTCGTAGTCCTCCATCGCCTGCTTGTTGAGGTAGGCGACGCGCTCTTGCGGTCCCGCCAGAGCCGGGCGAATGACCGGAGTGAACGTCGTGCCAAACAGCGAAAGCGCGACCGCAAACAGCAGCGGTCGGCTGGCGAAACGACGCAGGAGCGAGCTGCGCTGTTCAGTGCGAGGAGTGGCTTGCGCCGAGGTTTGCCCCAGAGTTCGACGATCCATGCGACGACCTATCTCTTGCCCGGTCCGGGCGACAGGGAATGCTCCGCTCTTTAGCGGATGAGGATCCTGCGTGGGAATCATAGGGCTGAGCCTACAGCGACTTGACGGCCGATAGCCAGAGGGGGGCGCGCAGAATTAGCGCTGTCACGTGGTTTCAGCGAAGGCGAGGTTCTCGCGAAACGAAAAGACTTGCTCCCCCCAGAGGCGCCTGCAGTTGCCGATGGTAAGTAGGCCCTCGGCTCAGCGGCGTGTTCCCGCACGCGGTGGTACACGCGGACTATTTCTTCTTGCCCTTCTTGCCCTTCGTGCCGCCTTTCTTGGGCGCGGGACCTGCGGGAGCTGCAGTGTCCTCGATACAACCACGCTCGATGGGCTGACCGTCCGTCACGATGAAGAAGTCGGTACGGCGGTTCTTCTCGCGACCGTCCTCCGTGCTGTTGGTAGCGATCGGGCAGGTCTGGCCAAAGCCTTCCGACTCTAGGCGACCGGCGTCGATACCCTTCTGCACGAGGTAGTCGAAGACGGCCTTGGCGCGGTTCTTCGACAGCACCATGTTCTTGGCCGGCTTGCCCTTGGTGTCGGTGTGGCCTTCGACACGCAGCTTCTTGATCTCCTGGTTCTTCTGCAGGATCTCGACGACCTCATCGAGCAGCTCGAACGAGTCGGGCAGGATCTTCGACTTGTTCGTCGCGAAGTGGATCTGTCGCTTGAGCTCGATCTTCTTCTTCGTGATCACCAGGAACTTCTTCTCGGGGCAGCCGGACGGTGGCACGCCTGGCTCGTCCGGGCACTTGTCGAGGCGATCGACAACCGTGTCCTTGTCCTTGTCGGTGTCGGGGCAGCCCTGGTTTTCCTTCGGCCCCGGATCGTTCGGGCACTTGTCCTGCGGATCGAGGATGCCGTCCTTGTCGTTGTCCGGATCCGGGCAGCCGTCTTCGTCTTCGAAGTTGTCTTTGTCCTCCGGATCGTTCGGACACTTGTCGCGGACGTCGTAGATGCCGTCCTTGTCATTGTCGGGCTCGGGACACCCGTCTTCGTCCTCGAAGTTGTCCTTGTCTTCGGGATCGTCAGGGCACTTGTCCTGATCGTCGAGCAGGCCGTCGCCATCGCGATCGCCAGGCTTCGGCATCACGATCGGCTTCTCTTCCTGCCACTTGCACTTGTTGGGCGGCGACTTCTCAAGCGCCTTCTGCGCGTTGTCGGCGGTGATTTCGGTGTGCTCTTTCGCCGCGAAGTAGTCGCCGTAGTACAGGTCGGCCTGCGCAAAGTCGTAGTGCGACTCGGCCATCGCCAGCTCGACGGGTGCGCAGAGATAGGCGCCGTTGGCGCGCGCCTGGTCGATCGTCTGCTTGACTCCTTCAAGCTGTTTCTTGAGGGTCATGCCCGGGCAGCCCGCGAGGAGCGGCAGGGCCAGCAGCAGCACGCCCGGCAAGAAGCGCGAGACAGAGGGAAGAAGGCGGCGCATTACTTGCCCTCCTTCTTGCTCTTGGCGTCGACTTCACCCTGGGTAAGGGGTGGCTTCTCGTTGTCCAAGCCAGGCGGCTTCTCGTTATCGTAGTCAAGGCTTGACTTGCGCTTCACGAGCCCATCTTTGGTGATGTACATGCCCGGGTCATTCGGGTTGTAGATCGGGAACTCGCTGCCCTTTTTGCGACGAGTCGCGACCGTTTTGGCATCCTTGATGTTGGTCTGCGCCTTCTTCGCGAAGTTATTCGAGTCATGGTGGCGCGCATACCCGGCGAGCTCTTGCGAGCGTCGCAGATATTCGTTGGCAGCCGTAAACTCGTACGGCGACCACTTTTCGGTGTCGGTGACACGCAGCGCTTCCATGTCGCCATATGCGCTGAAGGTCACCCGCGACAGATAGGTGACGGGCCCGCACGCAGGGGCAAGCGTGAGCAGGGCACTAAGCGCGAGCAGTTCTGACACACCTCTCATAAGAGCTCACGGTATCAGGGTGCCGAGGGTCCCGTCAAGATTGCCAAATTGGTCCGCAAAGCTGTGTGGGCTGGCGGTCAGCAGCTGGCTAAATGTGGGGGCAGCTGCCCGTAATCCGGGCCCTGCCTTATGGGCAGGACCGCATTCTTGCGCAACTGCGACCGCCTTATCCGTGCTGCGATGGGTCGGTGACCGGTGCGTCTCGATGGGCCCCGAGCACGCCTCGGCGAGAGTCCAGATGCTCGGCGGCGCTGACGACGGACAGGCCAGCCGCACGAGAATGTCGCTGCGCGTACTTCTTGTAAAGAGACGCAAAGACTTGATAATACTAAAGAAAGCGACTCTACACCTGCACACTACCCGCACCTTGAGAGGAAGACGTGAACGCTCTCATCAAATACCTGCTGGAAAACCTGATGCTCGACTTCCAGGGCGATCTGAACCTGGAAATGATCAAGAGCATGCTGCGCGACGACCATAGCCAGGTCGCCAAAGAGCTCCTGCACAAGCTCGTCACGGAACGAGGCACTGGCGACATGATGATCAGCTTGGCCGACTGCCTACGTGAGTACATTCCCACGGGTATCAGCGACGAAGTTGTCCGGGAGCAGCTCGAACTCTACGCCAAGAGCTAGATTCGGCGTGCCGCGCTGCCCCGCGTCCTCCTTGGGCCATCAAACCTCTCTCGCTGTCCTGCTCGCTTCGCTCTTTCTGTACGCTGCCTGCGAGCCCCTGCCTGGCGAAGAGCGCGAGCGGTTACTGTCCTCGCATGGCGGCCCAAGCACGCGCGGCGCACCTGCGCGCCGTCTGCGGCGCCGA
>CALFYE010000008.1 GCA_937952145.1 uncultured Myxococcales bacterium | reverse complement strand
AGGACCGCGAGCAAGCAGAACAGGAAGCGTTCGACGAAGAGATCGGCCAGGGCGAAAAGGAGCTGGAGCGCGAGCTAGCGAAGGCGCGCAAGGAAGCCGAGCTGGCGAAGAAGCGTGCGGAGCTGGACAAGCTGCGCGGCACGACGAGCGGTGGCAGTACGCCGACGCCGGGTGGCGGGGGCGCGGCCTTTCGCACGGTGGAGCTGTATGGAGTGATGGGCGGTGCGCGCGTGCCCCTGACTTCCGCGGTCAGCATGGCGGGGGGCATGCCGCAGGTGCAGCCCGGCGCTCGCGTGATGGTGGGCGAAGTGCCAGCGGATGGGTTCGGCCTGGCGGGCGTTCCCGGGCGATGGAGCGCCTACTATGCGGGGCGGTCACCGGCTGAGTTTGGGCTGGATGCCGACAAGGGCGTCCTGGCATCGGACGGCAGTCGCGGCTGGGCGCTGACGGCGACGTTCCTGAGCCAGATCTTCGGCGCAGGGTGGCGGGCGGTCATCTACTAACCAGCGTTGTGCAGTTGAGTGTCTTTGAGAAAGGGGGCAAGCGATGCGGACTCCGAAGTTGGGAGACGTGTATCAGATCTGTGTGCATCTGGTGAAGGCGGCAGCGTCGGAAGAGCGACACTATTGGGATGCTCCGGGCAAGCCATGGATCGTGCTCTGCGCAGGGTGTCATGCCCGGTATGCCAATCGATCCTCGGTCGAGATGAGCGGCGCGCTGAAGCGGATTTCTACGCTGATCGCAGTCGATCCGCAGTCAGCTCGTAGCGTGCATTCGCATGCGGCAACTCCGGTCGCAGCGTCCGATGCACAGGCATCGCCAGCAGGCACACGAATGCTTGATGCGCAGCTTGCTGACGAAGTGACCTCGCTGCACCGCCGCGTCGATGAGCTGCGGCTGGATGTGCTGCTGCCGGCGCATAACTACTCACCGCAGGCCGCTGCCGCCAAGGCAAAGCATCTGCACATGCTCCATCAAGATCTTCAGCAGCGGTTGGATGCAAGCCAGCCGATGAACTCGATCACGCGAACTGAACTCGGCATGATTCTGGAGTCGCTTGTGCGCGTCGAAGCCACCACTGGGCTGGCCGAGATGACGAGCAAGCATGTACAGAAGCTCAGCCGCGAGGCGCAGAGTCTCCTCAAACGCACGCTAAGCCAGCCTTACAGCGGCTACTACTATCGTCGCCGCGTCTATCGCCGACTCGTCCGCGAACGCGACGACTTGATCTCGCTCATCACGCACCAGTGCTTGCCAAGCTCGTACGTACCACCCGTCTGGACGGTCGCGCTGAACGAGACCTTCCCAGCACTCCAACTGCGCTACGGCAGCCCGCTGTCGGACGCAGAGCTGCGTCGAATCACCAGCGGCGTCCCGCTCGCCGACCTCGGCCCGCTGGCGGTCGCCGTGGAGAGCTGCGCGTGCGACATCTGCGTCAGCGGTCGGAAGGACGGAGCGATGGAGACCGAAGCGTACCTCGCAGTCCTGTCGAGCTGTACCTGCGCCTACTGCAAGTTCTGTCGAACGATGCTGTGGAAGATCGACGTGACCAAGCTGGAGCATGCCCCCGCCTACCGCGACGCGATGCTGCTCTTGCGACATCGCCTCGGGGGACCGTCATCGCTGAACTAGACGCCTAGCTTGGGAGTTTCGACGATGGGCTTTGAGAAGAAGCAAACTTTCTGCGTGGTCATCGGCATCCATGGCGAGAGAGAACTGATCGAAGGGCCGCCCGGGGACGGCGAACGAATGGAGCGCACCATGGAAGCAAGCAGCTTGCTTGTGGCCTACAAGGAAGCCTTCGGCAGGCTGCCGGACCTGGATCCGGGCATCCGAGATCTTGTTGTCGTCCTGAACGAGATCCCCGGCATCCAGACGTGGTCTTCGTGTGAGGGTCACAAGCGTCACGGCGATCCGTGCGCATCCGTTTCGATGCAGTTTGAGAATCTGACGGCGATCGAGCACTTCATCGATCTGGTCAGCTTCGTGAAAAGTGACGAGGTGCTGATGCGGGCGATCGAGGACCCACCTGTCCTTGATCTCTGCCTGGAGATCGACCTCGCCCATCACTTCGGCAGTGGTCTCCCAGTCGCATGTGAGCTGCTGCTCGGACGCTTTCCCATGGACCGGGCCGCGCGGGGAATGCCCCCGGGAGCACGCGCACTACGCGCGTTCGCGCAAGAACTCAGGAGAAGGGCAGCCGCTCGATTCCCTGCCGCTGTCTCTGTCGCGGAATCCTTATGAGTGCTCGTGGGAAATCGACGTGCGCAAGCTAGAGAAGGCTCCCGCCTTTCGAGATGCCATGCTGCCTCTGCGGCCTATCCTCGACGGTCCGTCCTGGCTGAACTGAAGCATCGAAGGCTGCTCGCGCTAAACGCGGAATCAGCTGCCAGCGACCGGCCCCAACCATCGCTTCGCGGCACGCTGCGCACGCCTGCACCGACTTGCCGCCCGTCGTAGGGCGGACGATGCGCACGACGACCACATCCAGTGCCTGCACGGCGACGCACTGCGCTGTGCGAACCTGGCAAATGGCCAGGGTCACTGCGCCTGTGTCTTCCACATCGAGGGGCTTCTCATCCTGCATGTCTGCGGTGCCTGCGTGCTCGCCATCTCATCGGTGCAACGACGTGAATGTGACATGATCGAACAGCAGCGTTTTGGGAAAGTGGCAGGCTCAGCCGCACGGGCGCGACAATGCGCTTCTACTTGGGAACACATCAGGCCGGCTGGCTGGTTCGCCTGCCTGCAAAACATCGAGCGCGAAGTGCATCGCTCCGCACCCGCACTTGCGGCAAGCCCACCGACCTTGGCCGGTTCG
>CALFYE010000007.1 GCA_937952145.1 uncultured Myxococcales bacterium | reverse complement strand
GGGAACCCAGAGTCCCGTCGCTGCCGTCCTAGGAATGGAGGGTGCCCTTCATAGGGGTGAGGGCTTCTTACTTCGATTTATATTCTATTAATTGGAAGCCAATAAGATTAGGAGGGCACCAATGGTCGGGACTTTTTAAAATACCATTGATTGATGGATTATTAATGAATTTATCCAAGAAACCAATCATGCGAGAAGCATAGCCGGTTGTGACTACCCCGCCATTCGGATCGAAAAACGATAACATACCGACGGCGCTGCCTACGGCGGCCATCGCATGTTGCTTGACGGAAACATGAAAATATCTGTCGCGCAGAGATCCTTGAAACCACTGTGAAACTGCCTCAGTTGATGAAGACGCACCGTTCCCTTATTGCGACGTACAGCTAAGCGCGACCGAAGCGGCGCTCTAGTTCGCCCCGGGTGAGGCGGACGAGGACGGGGCGGCCGTGTGGGCAGTAGGGGCTGTAGTGGGTCTCGTCCATCGCCGACAGGAGGCCCCGCACCTTGGCTTCGTCGAGGACGTCGCCGGCTCGCACGGCGGAGTGGCAGGCCATGGTGGCGAGCAAGAGGTCGGTGCGGGCGGACAGGGTCTCGCTGCGGCCGTGCTCTTCCAGGTCGTCGAGCACTTGACGCAGCAGGGACTCGGGATCGCGGAGGGCGGCGGCGCCGCGGCCATAGCTGCCGAGATCGGGGGCGGCCTGTAGCGCGAAGCTGCGTCCGCCGAAGGGCTGTAGCTCGAAGCCTAGCTTGGTCAGCTCGCCCTGGAACTCGCCGAGGAGGGCAACGCGACGGGGATCGAACTCCAGGCTGACGGGAAAGAGCAGGCGCTGAGCGGCTAGCGGGGCCTGACGATGGGCGGTCCGCAGGCGCTCGAAGACGACGCGCTCGTGTGCGGCGTGCTGATCGATCAGCAGAAGCTCATCGCCCTGCTCGCAAAGCAGGTAGGTGCGATAGAGCTGACCGAGATAGCTCGCCGCTGCAAGCTGAAGCAGCGGGGGCGGACCTCCCTCGCGCGGGCCCGGTTCGCGGGCGTTAAGAGGCGCGCTCGCAGGTGGCTGGTCTAGGCTGGGCTGCGACGATCCGGCGGCGACCGGTGCGGTGGCCAAGGCTGCGATTGCGGAGGGCGGTGGGCCGGCTGCTGCCTCGCTGTCGTTCTCGCACAGGCCGTCCTCGGTGCCGCCTGCTCCTTGCGAGTGCGGGGCCTGGCCGGTCTTTTCGCCGTCGTCCTCGACGGGGGCGTAGAGCCCCATGGCTTGGCGCAGGCGGGCCCGGTGTTCCGCGAGCCCGCTCGACGGGGCAAAGGCCGTAAGCGGCAGCTGATGTTCGGCGCTGCGTGGCCGCTGGCCGCTGGCTGGGCTGGCGGCATGGCTCAGCGATGCACTGCCGGGCGAGAGGCCATAGGTGGGGCGGGCTTCAGCGAGCACGGGCGTCGTTGCCCCGACGGTGTAGACGCGCTCAGCACCGACGGCAGGGGCTAGCTGGGCGGCCGACTCTTCCGCTCGCACACCACGCAGCCACGGCGCTTTGGCAGCGACACCGCGCGTCGCTTCGCGCACCAGGCTGTACACCGCATCGGCTTGCGACAGTCGCACTTCTAACTTCTGCGGGTGGACGTTGACATCGACGGTGGCGGGGTCGAGCGTCACGTGCAAGACGAGCAGCGGATAGCGCCCTTTTTCGAGCAGCTCGCCATAGCCCGACAGCGCGGCGTGCAGCAGCGAGCGGTCGCGGACAAAGCGGCGATTGACCAGCAGGAAGATGTTGCGCGGCACGGCAGTGCTATCGCTCGGAGCGCCGACATGGGCCTCGACGGCCATGCCGCTCACCGCCGCGTGACCCTCGAACAGCATCGGCGGGCCGACGACTTTGCCGCGGGCCGCAAGCGCTGCTCGCGAGCGTTCGAGTGCGCTCTTCTGCGGTGGCAGATCGAGGCTGATCTTGCCCTTGTGGCGCAGGCGAAAGTGCACGCCGGGGAAGGCCAGGGCCAGGCGCAAGAGGGTCTCGGCGATGTGGCTGCTCTCGGTGCTCTCGCTCTTCATGAACTTCAGGCGAGCCGGCACGTTGTAGAACAGATCGCGCACCTCGAACTGTGTGCCGATCGGGCCGCCGACTTCGCGGCTGGGGCTCTGCTTCTGTCCGCCTTCGATGAGGATGCGATAGGCCGACAGGGCATCCTGCGAGCGGGTCGTCAGGCTGAGCCGCGACACCGAAGCGATCGAGGCCAGCGCCTCGCCGCGAAAGCCCATGGTTTCGAGGTGAAACAGATCGTCGGCCGAGCGCAGCTTGGAGGTCGCGTGGCGCAGCAGGCACAGCTCGGCATCTTGCGGGCTCATGCCCGATCCGTCATCGGTGACGCGCACCAAGGACAGACCGCCGCCCTCGATATCGACATCGATGCGACTGGCCCCGGCATCGAGCGAGTTTTCCACCAGCTCTTTGACCACCGACGCCGGGCGCTCGACGACTTCGCCCGCGGCGATCTGGTTAGCGAGCTCTTCGGGCATCAAGGCAATACGCGACACGCAGGCTCCTCCAAAGTGCGCCTATTGCTGGCAAACTCGCGGCGACAAGTCAATCGTCGGCGCGGCCGGCGATTCGGCATGTGGCCTGCGGCGTTCGGCATTCGGCGTTCGGTCGGTGAACTCGGCGCGCCTCAAAAAACTGAGCCCGGTCTCAAAGTTTCGCCGGCTCGTCCCCGACCTGCCGTCGAGCGCTCGCGTCTTTTCCCCCGCAGCGCGGCGTCTAGCAGCCCCCTGCAAGCCTGGCACGCCCCCTGCTTAATGCTCTGCCATCGCATTCTCTCTTCGAGTTAAGGAGCACCCCATGTCCTCGCTGTCGTCCCCCCGTCGTCCCCGCCTCTTGGCTTCGCGTTCCAGCCGGCTTCTGGCCCTGACCTGTGGCCTGGGTCTATCGAGCCTGGCCCTGGGCCTGTCAGCGCCGCCGCCAGCCGAAGCCTGTGGCTGCTTTGCACCACCGGATCCGTCGGTGCCGATCGTGCAAGCGGGCGAGCGCATCCTGTTTGCGCACAAAGACGGCGTGGTGACGGCGCACATCCAGATCCAGTACCAGGGCAAGCCCGGCGACTTCGGCTGGCTCCTGCCCCTGCCGGCGGTGCCGACCGATCGCAACGGCAAAGACGGCATCGAGCTGGGTGTCGATGAGCTGTTCACGCAGCTGATCTCGACGACGCAGCCGAAGTACCGCATGAACCGCGTCTACGAGCAGTGCGGCAGCGGCCTGTCACGCAATGCCGCCTTCGGGGCCAGCGAAGCCGCCGGCTCAGCCGCCGATGGTATCGGGGCAGACATGGGTGCCCCACCGCAGGCCCCGACCCCGCTGGTCATCAAAGACAGCATCGGGCCGTACGACTACGCCGTGCTGAAGGCCGACAGCAAAGACCTGATGTTCAACTGGCTGAAGGACAATAAGTACTTTGTCCCGACTGGCACCGAAGGGGCGGTAAATCCCTATATCCGTCCCGGCGCCTACTTCCTGGCGCTCAAGCTCAAGGCGGGGCTGTCGGCCGGGGACCTGCAGCCGGTGGTGCTGCGCTACAAGTCCGATCTGCCGATGATCCCGATCATCCTCACCAGCGTCGCCGCGACGCCGAACATGGGCGTGCAGGTGTGGATGCTGGGTGCGGGGCGAGCGATTCCGCGCAACTTCTATCACACCGTCATCAACGACGCGCAGATCGACTGGCTGACGGCCGGCCGCAACTACAACGACGTGATCATCAAGGCGGTCGGTGAAGCCGAGGGCAAGCACGCCTTCGTCACTGAGTTCGCGGGCTCGCCGCAGGTGATGCGCGGTGTGCTCGATCGTCCTGGCCGCTTCGATGCGCTGCTGACGCTTACGAGCACCACCGACCCGGTGACCTTCGTCGAAAAGGCGCTGGGCATGTTCGTCCTGAACAGTCAGCTGACCACCCTGCTGTCGCGCGCCCTGCCGCTGCCTTCGGCGCTGGCTGCGACGGGCGTGACGCCGGCGACCTACTACCAGCAGATCCGCTTCTACCTGCAGACCGATCGCGTGCAGCATCCCGAGAAGTACACCGACATCGCCGCATCGCTCGCCGACTTCCCGAACCAGGCCCGGCCGCTGGCCGACGACCTGCGGACGAAGATCGCTGAGCCGACGCTGGATGCGGCAGCGCTGTTCAACCAGCACTCGACCATGACCCGGCTCTACAGCACGCTGTCGCCCGAGGACATGAACAAAGATCCGGTGTTCAGCTACAACCCCAGCCTGCCGCCGTACCCCAACGAGCACACCGCCACCCTGACCTATCACTGCGGCGGCTTCTTCTCGTCGCAGCGCTATAGCTCAGCGACGCTGGAGCTGCCCTCGGGCCTGCACCGCGAGTTTTCCATCGATCAGGTAAACGGCGGCACCTACCCGGCGATCGATGCGCCGTATAGCGAACAGATCCAGATCCTGCGCGAGACCGGCGAGCCCGAGATCGTCGTCGACAACAGCGACGCCATCCGCCGCGCCCTGGGCCTCGGCGGCTGCTCGCTAACGGGCATCACCGCGCGCTCGACCGGCTCCAGCGTGGCCACTTCGCTGAGCCTGCTCCTCGGTGCCGGTGCCCTTGTCGCCCTGCGCGGTGCCCGCCGCCGCCGCGCAAGCCGCTAGCTTTTGCTGCGTCCGCTGTCGTAGCCTGCGCCGCCTTGCTCGTGCGGCGCTGAGCGCTCGGCTCCCCGCCGTCTCCCTCCCTCCCATGTCCAGCCTCTTAAAATCGCCGCTGCCGCGTCTGATGAAGCCGGGGACTCCGCTTGTCGTCGGGCAGGCGGTGCAGATTGCGGGCCCTGAGCATCACTACCTGACGCGCGTGTTGCGCTTGGCGGTGGGGGACGCGCTGCTGCTTCTCGATGGGCAGGGCAGGGTGGCGCAGGCGTGCATCACGGCGCTGGGGGGCGATGCGCTGTCGGTCGAGCCGCAGCGCATCGAGCAGGTGATTGGGGCGGGGCTGCCGGAGCTATGGCTGCTTTGCGGCATGCTCAAGGGCGAAAAGCATGACCTGGTGATCCAGAAGGCGACGGAGCTGGGTGCGGCGGCGATCATCAGCGTGGCCTGTCAGCGCAGCATTCCGGCGCTGTCGGGCGAGCGGGCCGATAAGCGGCAGGTGCGCTGGGGGCGAGTGGCAGCGGCGGCAGCGCAGCAGTGTCGGCGACCGGGCGTGCCGCGCATCAGCCCACCGCTTGGGCTTGCGGCGGCGCTGGCCGAGCTACCGGCCGGGCGGCGGTTCTTGCTGTCGGAGGGCGTGGCGCCGCCCCTGCGGGCTCTTTTGGCGCCGGTCTCCGACGGAGAAACGAGTGGGCAGGCACAAACCCTGAATGAAGCCAGTCAGATGCGTACCTCTCCAGATCTGGGGGCGGTGGCGCTGCTGGTCGGCCCGGAAGGCGGGCTCACTGACGAGGAGATTGCACTCGCTAGCGCGGCGGGCTTTGTCCCCTGCAGCATCGGGCCGCACATCCTGCGGGCCGAGACGGCGGCGATTGCGGCGCTGGCCGCAGCGACGGCGCTGCTTATGCAATAGCGGCCAGGCTGCGCTGCCGAATGTTGGCGATTGCGGCGGTGTAGTCCCCGCCGGAAAAGACGCCGGAGCCAGAGATCAGCCAGCGGGCGCCCGCGGCCACCACCTCGGCACAGTTGTCGAAGGTGATGCCGCCGTCGATGGCGATGGCCACCTGATCCCTTAGACCCTGCCGCGCCAGCATCGCCTGCAGCTCAGCGAGCTTGCGCAGCGACGAGGGAATGAAGCGCTGGCCGCCAAAGCCGGGGTTTACGCTCATCACCAGCACGGCGCGCAGGTCGGACAGGATGTACTCAAGCTGGCTCACCGGCGTCGCGGGATTGATGGCCACGGCGGGCTCGGCGCCGGCCTTGCGGATCTGCTGCACGGCGCGGTGCAGGTGCAAGCAGGCCTCGGGATGGATGTAGATCAGGTCGGCACCGGCTTCGGCGTAGGCGTCGATCCAGCGCTCGGGCTCGGTGATCATCAGGTGGACGTCGAGCGGCTTTGTCGTCGCGCGGCGCACGGCCTTGATGATCGGCGGGCCCAGGGTCAGGTTGGGTACGAAGTGACCGTCCATGACATCGACGTGGATCAGGTCGGCACCAGCGGCGCTTACGGCTTCGACCTCGGCGGCGAGGCGACCAAAATCGGCCGACAGGATCGACGGCGCGACCCGCGGCTTTGCGGTCTGCCACAGCTCCGCGGGCATACGAGTCGCCGAGGAAGCTGGAGGAGGGAGAGGCGGCGCCGGGGGAAGTGAGGAGTGCGCGGTCATGTTGAAGTCATCTCAGCGCAGGCGCGCGGCAGACACAAGCCCGGGATGGCGGCGAGTTTTCTGCCGCCGGTCGCGGGGCGGAAATGATATGAAGTCCGGCGCCATGCAGCGTCGCAAACGCCCGTCTAAAGCCCCCCTGGCCCTGGCCTTTGTGGCCTGTTTGTTGGGGCTCTTGGCAGCGCGCGCGGCCCGGGCCGGCGATCCCGAGCTTCGCTGGCACAGCATCGAGACGCCGCACTTCCGCATCAGCTATCACGATCCGCTGGGCCAGGTTGCGCAGCGCCTGGCGGTCATCGCGGAGCGCGCGCACGGCAAGCTGGCGCCGGTCCTTAATCACAGCCCGCGCTTTCGCACCGAAGTGCTGCTGACCGATGACACCGACTTCAGCAATGGCTCGGCGACCGCGCTGCCCTTTCCGACGGTGCGGCTGTACCTGACTGCGCCCGATAGTCGATCGGAGCTGAACGACTTTGACGACTGGCTGACGGCGCTGTTTACGCACGAGTACACGCACATCCTGCACCTCGATACGATCAACGGCCTGCCGAAGTGGCTGAACTACCTGGCGGGCTTTGGCATCAACACGCTGTACGCGCCCAACCAAGTCCAGCCGCGCTGGTTTATCGAGGGGCTGGCGGTCTTTGAAGAGACCGAGAGGACGTCGGGCGGGCGTCTGCGCAGCGCGCTCTTCGACATGTACCTGCGGGCGCACAGCCTGGAGGGCAAGTTCCTGCGGCTGGATCAGGTCAGCAATCAGACGCGGCTGTTTCCGCGCGGCAACGTGCCGTACCTGTATGGCTCGGCCTTCCTGCGCTACATCGCGCAGAAGAAGGGGGCGCAGGTGCTGACCCAGGTGTCGCATCGCTACGGCGGCTGCTATTCGCCCGACTGCTGGCTGCCCTGGGGCATGAGCCGCGCTCTGCGTCGCTTCACCGGCACCACCTACGGCGCGCTTTACGACGGTTTTCGGAAGGAGCTCAGCGAGCGCTACGCCGCGCAGAAGGGGGCCATCTTGTCGACGCCGCTGGGGCAGGAGCAGCCGCAGCCGGCTTCGGGCTGGAAGACCGATGTCGATCGTCCGCTGTTCGAGCCGGATGGCCAGCACCTGCTGTGGCTGGAGAGCGATCCCTACCGCCGCCCCGCGCTGATGCGCCATGATCTATCGACCGGGCGCTCGACGGTGGAGCTTTTGATCGATGGGGTGAGCGGGCTGTCGCTGTCGCGCGATGGGCGGCTGGCCTTGATGGCGCGGCTCGGTTATTTCCGCGCCAACTTTTCGTTCAAGGATCTGGTGCTGTACGACCGCGCCGAGCGGCGGCTGATTGCGCTGTCGTCGGGGCTGCGCGTCGATCACCCCGACCTTTCGCCGGATGGCTCGCTGGCCTGCTTCGAGGTCAATGCGCTGGGTACGCGCCGCCTGGGCCTGATGGCGCTGCCGCGGCCCGACGAGCGCAGCGGTGCGGAGCCCGCCGGATCGGCCGCCGCGGCGCTGGCCCTTGCCCCTGATGTCGATGCCCGCGCTGTTGCTGTGCCCGAGGTGTTTCGCGCCCGCGCCGCGGCTCCCGTGCGCTTTCCGCTGCCGCAGGATGACTTCTCGCAGGTCTACACGCCGGTGTTTTCGCCCGACGGACAGCACATCGCGTTTTCGTACTGGCAGCGCGGCGGCTATCGCGACATCGCCATCCTGGATCTGAAGACCGGCGGCCTGCACTACGTCACCCGCGATCGCGCCGTGGATCTCGAACCGCGCTACTCACCCGACGGGGCGTACCTGTACTTCGTGTCGGATCGCAGCGGTGTCTACAACGTCTATGCCCACCACCTAAAGAGCGATACCACCTGGCAGGTGACCTCGGTGGTAAACGGCGCCTTTGCCCCCGCTCCGTCGCCGCGCGGCGATCAGCTGGCCCTGGTCGGCTTTGTCTCGGAAGGCTATCGCATCGAGACCCTGCCGCTGCGTCCTGCGCACTACGTCCTGGCTCCTTCGACCATCCGCGAGCGGCCAAATGCCGATGACTACCTGCCGCCCGCTGATGCGCCGTCGCCGTCACCCCCGGCGCCGCTGCCGGTCAAGCCGTATAACCCGGCGCGGACTTTCTTTCGCACGCCGCTATCGCTCTTGTCTTTCGATCTGCCGATCTCGGCCCCGGGGCCCTATGGTCAGAGCTTCGGCCTGCGTATGGCGACGGAAGATCTGGTCGGCAACCACAGCCTGTCGATCGGCGTGTCGATTAACAGCGGTCGGGCTGACGCCACCGGCGTGTTTGGGCGCTACACCTACAACCGCCTGTGGAACTCGCTTTACATCGACTTTTCGCGACAGATGTATCCGCGCGGCGGCCTTCGCGTAAACGGCCTGCCCGCCACCTACGACGAAGAGGCGATCACCTCTGCGATGGGAACCTCGCTGCCCATCCTGCGCGACGTGGCGCGCTCGGCCACGCTGTCGTTTTCGTACAGCTTTAGCAACTGGCGGAACATGAGCCCGCCGCGCATCCCGGGCCCCGATGATCTGATCCCAAGCGCGCCGGAAGTCGGACGCTACGCGACGCTGAGCGCCAGCTTTGCCTACAGCGATGCGCGGCGCTTTCTGTATTCCGTCGGGCCCGAGCGCGGTCGCTACATTGGCCTTTCGGCGAGCATCGCGCACCCCGCGCTGGGATCGCAGTACACGGTGTATTCGCTGCGCGTCACCGCGGTGCAGTACATCGGCCTGCCCTTCCCCTGGTGGTGGGCGAAAAACCACACCCTCAGCATCGGCTATGACGGCGGCCTAAGTGGTGGCGACCTGCGGCGGCGCGGCTACTTCTACGTCGGTGGCTTCCCGACCAGCGAAGACTTCCTGCGCGCGGCGCTCTTGGGGGCGCGTCCCGGTCAGCCTCGCCTGCGCGGCTATCAGCCCGGCGAGTTCTACGGCGACCAGATGCACGTGCTGAACTTGGAGTACCGCTTTCCGCTTTTGTGGATCGAGCGCGGCTACGAGACGCTGCCCGGCTTCCTGTGGCGACTGCACGGCGCCGCCTACAGCGATATCGGCACTGCCTTTTTTGGCCCGTTTTCTCTCGATAAGTTCAACGTCAGCGTCGGCGGCGAGCTGCGCCTCGACGGCAGTCTGGGCTACTACCTGCCGTTTATGCTGCAGCTGGGCTATGCCCACGGCTTTATGGACGGTGCGGATCACAGCGTCTACTTCCTGCTGAACAATCCGCTTTAGACCGCCCGCCGACCGTCTGCTTCGGCGACGTCCACGCGGCCTCCCCTCGACGTGCCCGGGGGTGATATTCTCGCCAGTACGCTGCGTATGGACTGCTCCCGCCGCCTACTGCCCCCCTGGCGACCGAACCGGCCTTTGCCCCTTCTGCGTGAGCTGCTGTTCGCTGCGCTCACGATGAGCCTTGTGCCCCTCGCGACCGCCCCGGCCAAGCCCCGACCGCCGGCCCGGGTCGGATCGAAGAAGGGGGGAGGCCAGTCGGACCCGACGGCCGCGGTGCGCGAGCAGGTCAAAAACGCTCTAGCCCAGGGCAACTATGCGGCGGCGCGGCAGGCGCTGGATGCGGCGTTCCGTCGCGCACCAGTGCCCGAGCTGCTGCTGCTACTGGCCCGCTTGGCGGTCGCGGAAGGGCGCAGCCTGGATGCCTATGATCTGATGCGCCGCTATCTGGCCGACCCGGCGCGGCCCACCGACGAGAGCGCTGATCGCGAGGCCCAGCTGGTGCTGGCCCAGACCCCGCCGCCGAGCAGCGAGGTGCGGGTGCTGGGCGATGCCGGCGCGGTGGTGGTGGTCGATCAGCGCACGGTCGGCGTCCTGCCGCTGACCTCGCCGCTTCTGCTATCGGTCGGGACGCACAGCATGGCGCTGCAGTATCCGGAAAAGGCGCTCGACTCGCCGATCTTGGTACAGCAGGGGCGCGTCACCGAAGTGCGCAGCAACCGCACAAGCGGCGCCATGCTGTTAAGCCAGCTGCCGACAGTCCTCGTCGTGCTCGACGCTCCCAGCCTGGCGGATGCGGCGCGGCGCGAGTTCTGGTCGCTGGCCGAGGAGGCCGCCGCCGACGAGCAGGTCACGGTGCTGCGGCCTGAGGTGGCGCTGACGGCGGCGCCTGAGCTCAAGGACTGTCTGTCGCAAGTCCGCTGCTGGCGACAGCTGGCCGCCAAGAATAAGACCGACTTCGTGCTGGGGGCGGTGCTGCCCGTGCCGCCGCCGGCGCCACCGCTGTCAGGGCCGCCGGGATCGACGACGGGCGCGGCGCCAGGCCCCGCATCGGCAAGTCCGCCCGCGACGGGTCCCGGGGTGTCGACGTCAGCCGCGAGTCCGGCTTCCGCGGGTCCGCCGCCGAGCAGTCCGCCCGCTCCTACCAGCCCGACCCCGGCCGATCGCAAACCCACGGAGCCAAGTCCCGCTACACCACCCCGGCCAGAATCCGGCAGCGCAGCGAGCCCGTCCGCCATCGCAGACACCCAAGCGGCGAGCCCGGCTGGACCGCTGAAGCTGCTCCTTCTGCATCAGCTGATCGAGGATCCGGCGGCGCCGCCCGTCAGCCTGGATTTTGAGGCGGGACAGTCGCTGCCAGCTGGCTTGCGGCCGATCATCGCACGGCTGTTTTCTACCGGACTTAACCGCCAGCATGCCCTCGTGACCATCGCCTCCGATCCACGGGCGGCCAGCATCTCCATCGCTGAAAACAACATCGGGCGCACGCCCATCGAGCGCGAGATGTGGGCTGGCAGCTACACGCTCTCGGCCAGTCGCCCGGGCTACCGCAGCGAGCAGCGGCCGCTTGAGCTACGCGGCGGCCAGCCCGAGCGCGTCGAATTCGATCTCGCCCCGCTTTCGTTTGATCGACCCGAGCCGCGCTACATTTTTGTGCGTCAGCCGCGCCCGCGCTATCGCCTGATCGCCGGGGGAGCGAGCATCGCCGCCGGCCTGGTGCTGCTGGGCTTTGGCATCTCGGGGCTGGCGCTGGATGGCTCGTGCAACGGTGCCGATCGCATCACCGCCACCGGTGCCTGTCGCTTCATCTATCAGACGGCTGCGCCTGGGGCTGCCCTCTCGGTCGTCGGCGGCGTCGCGATCACGGCCGGGGCGGTGCTGCTGGCCCTGCCGGGCGAGCGCCAGCGAGTCCTCCTGCCCGACGAGCCGATCGCAGCCCCGGCACCGCCAGTTCCTGCTTCGCCTTAGCCTGCCCGCGATGTTCGATGCTGTCTTGGCTTATGTACGGAGGTGTTCATGCCCCGCCGCGATGTCTTCCTCTTTTCTGTCTTCGCCCTGCTGTCGACAAGCTGTGATCTGTGGAACGCCTATCGCGCCGCCGATCCCAACAACTGCACGCTCAACACCGACCTCTGCACGGCCAATGAGACCTGCAGTGCGACCACCGAGCGCTGCGAGCCACTCGATCCCCGCAGCACCGGCCTGCGCCTAGACCGCGTCGATCCTCCGACGGGACCCAACTCGGGCGAGGCCACCCTGAACCTCCTGGGCCTGGGCCTATACAACCTGCAGCAGGTCACGATCGATGGCCAGCCTGCCACCATCCTTTCCAGCGATGGTCTCAGCACGCAGGTGCAGCTACCGGCCAGTCCCGGCAAGACCGGCTACGTGCCGGTGTACGTCCGCGGTCAGAACAGCGAGGTCACGCGCACCGATCTGTTCAGCTACCACAACGGCTCGCTCAGCTTCGGCGCCGGCAAAGGCGGCTCGCTGCGCATCGCGCTGCCGAGCGCGGCCTATTCGGTGGATGTCGGCGATGTGAACGGCGACCGTCGGCCCGATGTTGCGCTGGGCTATCAGGTAGGCGGCGACGTGGGGCTGGTGATCAATGAAGGCGGGCGGCGGCTGAGCCTGGGGCCAAGCCTGTCGTTTGAGAGCGGGCCGACGATTGTCGCGCTGGCTGATCTCAACAAGGATGGCCAGATGGATCTCGCAGCGGCCACAGCGGCGGTGGCAGGCCGCGTCGGCGTGACGCTCGGCCGGGGCAGTGGGCAGTTTGATGCCTTTAGCAGCAGCTCGTTTGTCGGGCATGTTCTGCCTTCGGCACTGGCGGTCGGGGAGTTCGACGGCGACAGCCAGCTAGATCTCTTTGTCGGCTATCGCGGGACCAGTGATGTCATCGTGGTGCCCAATAACTTCACGCAGGTCACGGCGAGCAGCGACTCGCTGGGGGGGGCGCAGCCGCGCGGGATCGTGGCGGTCGACCTGAACGGCGATGGTTGTCTCGATGTCGCGACAGCCAACCAGGGCACAAGCAGCGTGACGCTTTTGTTCTGCGTGCCGGCGACAAAGATCTTTTCTGCGTCGCAGTCCGTGACGCTGCCCGAGCCGCCGCTTTCTGTGGTGGCGGGGCTGTTCAATCGCGATGCGATGATCGATCTGGCGGTGTCGCTGCCCTCGGGAAACCTGGCGGTGCTGACCAACCAAGGTGGCGGCAACTTCACTGTCCAGCCCGCAACACGGGTCGGCAGTCGTCCAGTGGCGATCGCGGCCGGCGATGTCGATGGCGATGGCTTTGCGGATCTGATCACCGCCAATCAGGGGGATGGAGCGAGCGAAGGAGGCAGCTTGACCATCCTTCTGTCGAGCGATCCGCAGTACTTTCAGACCGACATTCGCCACCCGCTGCAGGGGGTGCCGCAGGGTCTGTGCATCGCGGATCTCGATGCCGATGGCCACCGCGATCTGATCGTGCCGCAGCAGGAAGACACGGGCGCCAGTCTGCTCCTTCTGTTCAACACGACGCGCTAGTTTTTGTCGCCACAGCCGAGCGAGCGCAGGCCAAGCGGTCGGCGTGGGTGCTCATCCCGGGCTGCGCAGCTCTGTCAGATCAAGACCCCAGGCGATGGCTTGGGCCAGAAGGTGCGCGTTTTCTGGCACCTGATCCAGCAGCGTGTGGCGTAGCGCCAGATGGGGAATGTCGAGTAGGCGGCGGCGAAGAATCGGCAGCGCCTTGGCAACGGTCTTCCGCGCGGCCTCCAACAGTCCAAGGCCCTGCCGGGCATCGGCGAGGGCGGCGTACAGCTCCAGGATGCGCAGCGGCTCGATGCCCATGGCGAGGATGCGTGCCTCGGCATCGAGACAGACCCGCAGCGCCTCGTCGTACTTGCCTTGCTGGCAGAGGATGCTGGACAGCAGGGCACTGGCGCTGAGCGAATAGCCATGAAACGCCGCTGCCACGGCACAGGCGGTGCGGGCTTCTGCTTCGGCAGTCGCGAGATCGCCGCGACCCTTGGCTAAAAGGGCCAGCGCCGCGTGAGCCCAGCCGCGCGAGCTAGGAAACTTCGCCGTCCGCGCCTGCTGCGCAAGCTCGCCCGCGAGCCCTCGGTCGGCGGATTCCGGGCTCTCGGCGAGGTGGCGCGCCAGATACGATCGTGCATGGTCCAGCGGCAGCGAGTCACTGGTCTCTTGCGCGAGCGCAACAGCCGCACGCAGGGCCGAGGTAGCTGGCTCGCGCTGACCAAGCTTAGCCAGCGCCTCACCGTGAAAAGACAGGAGCAGCGCCTGAATCGGCCGATTGCCAGCCTTGCGCGCCGCCGCGATCGCGCGCTCGGAATAGGTGGTCGCGGTGTACGGCAGCCCCGCGTCGTTGTGGTAGTAGGCCCCTTCCATCAAAAAGAAGTGAGCCCAGACGTTGTGATCCTGCTCGGGGAGTCCGGGCTGCAAGAGGTGCGCGCGCTGTCGCACCAGGTTGCCCAGCTCGCGCTGACCGATGGTGACAAACGTCGATGCCAGCATGGCCAGCGCATAGCAGTAGGCGGCCACCGCCTCGGGCTCGGGTGTGAGCGGCAGCAGCTGATTGAGCAGCTCAGGCAGTCGGTTCGGCTGAAGGAACATGGTGCTCATCGACAGCGGGTACAGCACCTGGCAGTAGGGCTTGCTGCCCGGACGCAGCAGGGACAGGGCCTCGCGACCGTCGAGGACGATCTGATCGTGTCCCTCGCGGAAGGCGTTGACCAGGCAGCGCAGGCTTAAGAGTGCGCCGCGGGTTGCGCCGGTTGCACCACAGGACAGACCGCGCTCGATACAGAGCAGCGTCGCCTCGATGGCGCCAGCGTCATACGCCTGCTCGGCGGCGCTGAGGTAATAGCGGACGGCGGAGGCGGGCTCCTGACCCAGCTCGTAGTGCTTGGCGAGCAGCAGCGCCTCGCGCTCGCCGGCCTGCTCTAGAAAACGCGCGGCGGCCGCGTGCCAGGCTCGCCGCTCCTCCTCGCTGACCAGGGCGTAGACGGCCTCGCGGACGAGGGTGTGACGGAAGGGGTACTGCATGCTCCCGCCCGCCCCGGAATCAGCCATGGGCCCGGTGCTGGGGCCGGGGCTGACGCTGGGGCCGGGGCTCGGCTCAACAATCTCTTCGCGCACCAGCTCGTCTAGGCTCTTCCCCACGGGCTCGTCGGCGTGTGTCGCCGCAAGCAGGTACTCGATGCCGTCTTGTCGCGGGCGCTCACCCAGCACACTGGCGGCTCGCAGCACGCGTCGTACCTGGGCCGGGAAGCGGCCGACGCGGGCTTGGATCATCGCCATCACCGTCTCGGGCAGAGCCACCGTCTTGCGCTCGACGGCAGCGCGGATGAGCTCTTCCAAGAACAGCGGATTGCCAGCCGACAGCTCGACGAGCTTCCCGATCTGAGCGGGCTCAAGGCCGGTCGGCACCACCAGTCGCACCAGTCGCTCGCAGGCTTTTTTCGGCAGCGGATGCAGCGGCAGATCCTGCACCAAGCCGGACCACAGCTCGGGATACAGCGCACGCACCTCGGGGCGGGCCAGCGCCAGCACCAACAGCCCCTGATCGCGCAGGCGTCGCAGCGCGGCATCGACCAGCTTGATGGTCAGCGCATCGCTTCTGTGCAGGCCATCGAGGATCAAGATCAGCGGTTCCTCACCGCGTAGCTGTTGCAAGACGTCAAGCCAAGCCCGCTCGACCTGATCGCGCATGATGCGGGGATCCTGGCGCGCGGCGCGAATCAGCGGGCTGGCTTCGTCGGGGAAAGGCACGCCGCAGAGCTCGCCGACAAAGACCGCCAGGCGCAGCCCTTCCGCCTCCGGTCGCCCGGCTGTCATGCGTCGTTCGATGAGGGCGCGTCCCTCTGCCCCCGGCGGTCCCCCCGGCAGGCCAAGCTGCTTGCGCAGCGCATCCCCCAGCAGGCCATAGGCCGATCGGCCGCCCAGCGGATCGCCGCAGCCTAGCAGGACGACGCTCGTGGCGCTTCGGCTGTGCAGGCGTCGCAGAAACTCGTGGCGCAGGCGCGACTTGCCCAGGCCCGGCGGGCCCAGCACCAGCACGGCGCGGGCGACACGCTCCTCCTTGCACTCGGTGTAGATCGCCTCCAGCGTGGCCAGCTCGCGCTCGCGCCCGATGCAGGGGGTGGGCTTGCCCAGAAGGGGCGGCGCGGTATCCAGCTCCAGTCGCTCACTGCCAAGGAGAAAGCCCGGCTCGTCCGCGCAAAGTGGCCACAGCTCAAAGCGCGCTTGCAAGAGGCCCGCCGACACCGGATCGATGCGAATCTGCGGCAGCGACGCGCTGGTGGAGCTGCTGGCCGGGGCGGGCTGACCAACGAGCCGAAAGGCGCGATCGAGCACCTCGCCGGACAGACCGCGCTGGCTGCGCGTCCCCTTGCCAGTGACCACCACCACCTGAGCATCCGCCCACCCCTCTTTGGCCAGCACGGCCAGGCGCGCGGCCTGCGCAGCTTGATCCTGCGCGCTTTGCATCGGCGGCACGGTAAAGACCAGCGCTCCCCCGATCAAAAGCTCGGCCTGGGCACCAAACTCGCGCAGTCGGGCCAGCAGGGCTTGCTGCTCTGCAATGCCCGCCGCACCGTCGGAAGACGGCAAGGTCTGAGGTTCGGCGGCGATGGCTTGCGGGGTGATCGCCAGCACGAGGCTAAGCAGCGACTGCTCGCTATCGGCGCGGGGCGGGGCAGCAGGAGGCTGCCGTTGCATCGCATGCGATGTATCGGGGATCTCACCCAGCGCGGCGATGGCGCGCACCACCGCCATGGCGTCCGGCGGCCGCCGCTCGGGCACTTTTTCCAGCAGACGATCGACGAGCGCGCTGAGCGATGGCGGCAGATCACGACGGCGCAGCGCGATGGGGATGGGATCTTCAAACAGGATGCGCACCAGCACCGCAGCAAGATGGTCGGCCACAAAGGGCGGCTCGCCGGTCAGGCACTCGTACAGCACACAGCCCAGCGAGAACAGATCAGCGGCCGGCGTAATCTCTCGCTCGCCGCGCGCTTGCTCGGGCGCCATGTACTCTGGTGTGCCCAGCACCGCGCCGGTGCGCGTCGTCGGTCGCGCCCGACCAAAGCGCCGGGCGATCCCAAAGTCCAGCAGCTTGACCTGCTGCGGGTCACCGTCGGGCAGAAACAGGTTCGTGGGCTTCAGATCGCGATGCACCACGCCGTGCTGATGCGCGAACGACAGCGCCTCGGCGATGGCCGAGGTCATGCTCAGCACCTGCGACAGGGGCAGAGCGCTGCGCAGCAAGCGGGCCTGCAGGTCCTCACCGGCCAGCCACGCCATGACCAGATACGGCTGCCCTTGTGGGGTCTCGCCGTGCGCACGGTAGCTGACGATGTGTGGGTGATGGAGCTCGGCAAGCAGCTGGGCCTCGCGCGCAAAGCGCGCGGCGTGGTAGTCGCGACCCCGCGGATGCAACACCTTCAGCGCCACCCACTCCAAAGTGAGCTGATCACAGGCGCGATAGACCGTTCCCATGCCGCCCGAGCCGGCGACCCGATCGATGAGGTAGCGGTCCGCAAAGACCTGCCCAGCCGGCAGCGGGCGCTCTGGCTCACCGTCGGTTGTCAGGGAGATCATCGAGCGAGATGTTATCGAGGTTCCAGCCAAGCCGGGGGGAATTCAAAGGGAGTGCGCAGGTCGCGATCCGCTTGCCCGTGAGTCGTCGAGTTTCTTACGATGCCGAGGTGCCGAACAAGCGAGTCACCGAGACGCTGCCCGGCAGCGGCTTTCATCCCGCGGTCGGGAACGACGATCCCACCGCGGCTGGTGCCGTGCCCGGCCTGGTCTTGGTGTACTCGGGCCTATCGCCCAAGTGGGGTGTGCTCGCGCTCGATCCGGGTGGGCTGGAGCTCGGTCGCGACAGCCTGTCGGGCCTGGTGCAAGACGGACGCATCTCGCGACGGCATGCCAGCGTGCAGGTGCGCGAGGGGCGCTTCTGGGCCTGTGATCACGGCAGCCGAAACGGCACCGCGGTCGATGGGCGTCCGATCCCAGCGAGTGTCTGGGAGCCGGTCGAGCGCTGCCTGCGCATTGGCGAGAGCCTGTTCCTGCCGGTCCGCGATCTGCGGCCCCTGCAGCGCGTGCAGCCAACCTTGAAGGACGGGCGCGTCATCGGTCCTCGCTTGATGGGTCGCTATCTCGAAATCGCCCGCATTGCTCAGGTGTCGCACACCCTGCTGATCTGCGGCGAGAGTGGTACCGGCAAAGAAGACGCGGCGCGCGCTTTTCATCGCGCCAGTCCCGCAAGTCATGGCCCCTTCGTCGCTGTCAACTGCGCCACCATTCCCGAGAGCATCGCCGAGCGACTGCTGTTTGGGGCCAAGCGCGGGGCCTACTCATCGGCCGATGCCGATGTCGGGGGCTATGTGCAGGCCGCCGATCGCGGCACGCTGTTCCTCGACGAGGTCGCCGAGCTACAGGCAGCAGTGCAGGCCAAGCTGCTGCGCCTGTTGGAAAATCGCGAGGTGCTGCCGGTCGGTGCCGCGCGTCCGCTGCCGGTCGACCTGCGTGTGTGCTCGGCATCGCATGCAGCGCTGCGCGAGCAGGTGGCAGCCGGACGGCTGCGCGAAGATCTGTACTTTCGCCTCGGTCGCCCCGAGATCACGCTGCCGCCGCTGCGCGAGCGCGCCGAGGAGATCCCCTGGCTGGTCGAGCTGGTGCTCAGTCGCCAAGCGTGGTCCGGTCGGCCCCATCACGCCTTCATCGAGGCCTGCTTGCTGCGTCACTGGCCGGGCAATGTGCGCGAGCTTCTGATCGAAGTGGGCAGCGCCGCCCAGGTCGCCCAGGCCGAGGCGGGCTTGCGCATCGAAGCCCGCCACCTGAGCCCAGACGCCGGGCAGCCGATCCGTATTTCAGGCACTCACCCTCCGGTCGCGGCGAGCCCAGTGGGCTCTGACCCGAAGCTGCCGCCGGTCGTGCCCGGTGAGTCGGCCCCCGCGCCCAGCGCGCCCACCTCGTCGCCCACTCCGGGCGCCGCGCCGGATCGGGCGGCCCTGGAAGACGTCCTGCGTCGCACCGGGGGCAATGTCTCGCGGGCGGCACAGGCTCTGGGGCTCAATCGCACGACGCTGCGTCGGCTGCTGCAGCGCCATCAGATCGACCCTGACCGCATTGCCGGCATCATCGCGCGCGGCGGCGGCCGCGGGCGGCGACAAGACTCCTGATCCAAGACGTAGGCCGCATCGGGCCGACCCAGCGAGGCACCTGAACCAACTCTGGCCGGCTGTGCCAGGTTTGGCACAGCAGGTTGCGACCCTGGCCAGGACTGCGCCGCGACCTTGCTTCAGGCGGTGCGCACCGGGCCCCGCCGCCTTGGTCGACGCACTCCGCCGAGCAGCTGCGGCGCCCCGGCTTGGCGCACCGCGCCCACGGGCACAGCGTGCGGGACGCAGCCGACTTGGCGCGAGCGTTGCAGTGACTGCAGGGCAAGGAGATGACCATGACGACGCGAATACTCGCCACCGTGATGTCTTCCCTGCTCTTGGGCGCAGCGCTGCTACCAGGCGGCTGTGCCACGAGCCGGCCGTACTATTCCACGTCGTACTTCGCCTCGTCCGCGGTCAGCGAGTCGGACCGCAGTGAGCTGGTGGTTTACCTCGACTGGGTGATCCGCACCCAGCGAGCCAAGTCGATCTCGATCGTGACTCCCGAGCACGGTGAGCAGAGCCTGTATCCCCGCGATGAGAGCTCGCCGCCGACCATCGACTGGCTCCCGCTGCCGGTGCTTTTTGCGGCCAGCTACATCCTCGATCGCAAGTTCCGCGGCGAAGAGCTGGATCTGTATGTGCAAACCGCGGCCGAAGGCTTGACGCCGGTGAGCGCTACGCACGATCTGGATGGCAGTGTGCGCATCGAGATGGGCCTGCCGCGTCCCTCGCAAAAGCCCGAGCACACCCCCACCGCGCAAGAGCTGGTCGAGCGCTTTGGCCTTCGCGCAGTGCGGCAGGAGAGCCGCGCCTTCCAGCCCAACGAGCTCCGCGCGCTGGAGGCGGCGTTGTCGCTGCTGTCCCCGCAGGAACAGACGCTGATCCGCGACATCGCCTTTGTGCGCCTGCCGGCCGACTCCGAGGCGTCACCATCGGTCAAGGGGCATCACATCTGGGGTCGCTACCGCAGCAACCTGGCGCAGCAGCGGAGCCGCGAGATCCTGCTTTTCGATACCCCGGATGCGCACCAGCAGAGCCTCTTTATCGGCGATCCAAACCAGCCCTATCCGATCGCCACGCTATGTCTGCTGCATGAGATGGGACACGCGATTGCCGACTATGCGCGGATGCGCGTCCTGCACCGACAGGATGACTGGCTTGCGGCCTCGCGTCGCTTCAGCCAGGCGATGAAGACCACCAGTGCGCGACAAAGCCCACAGCGCGATGAGGAGCAAAAACAGCAAGCCGCGCAGCTGCGCCAGGAGCGGGTAGCGCTGCTATCGGCGATGGACGCGGTCAGCGAGGGGTACCGCACCGACCGCGGCCCGGTGTTGGCAGTCTACGGCGAGCTCGATGGATCGACGCGGGGGCCGACGCCGTACGGGCGCACCGACATCGCCGAGTCCTTCGCCGAGTCCTTTGCGCTGTTCAAAGCCGATCCAGCGGCGCTGCGGCGGGTCAATCCCGAGGTATATCGCTGGTTTGCCCAAGGGGGGCACCTCAAAGCGCTCGCCGATGTGCTCGGCGAAGGTCCCGCTCCGCTCAGCCGCTGGTCCAGCGAACCGGGAGCGACCGTCGCGCAGCCGCGCTGAAGGCCATGAAGTCATACCTGGGGGTCCCCATGTCTAGTGCGCACCTGATCCACCTTCGTCCTCCACCACGTACCGAGCGGTTGAGTGATCCTCCTCCTGCAGTTGCGCTGAGTCGTCGCGAGCTGTTGCAGAGCGTGGCTCTGCTGGCGCTCTCCGCGCAAGGCTGTGCCCCACTAACGCAGACCTTGCGCATGGCCGTCGTCGCGTCGGAGGGTCTAGGCGTGGCGGCGCTGTCGCGGGTGTTGCAGGGGCTGATCCAGGCGGTGCTGGCCTATGACCATCCGGCATTTGAAAGCGGTACGCAGGCCGCGGTGCAGGCCCAGCTGCTCTCGTACTTCCCCATCGATCGCGATCCCGAGCTGGCGCAGCTAGCGACGGCACTCGCGGTCTTCGATCGCACCGATCTGTTTCCCTCGCTACCGCCACCGATGCGCGCCGCGGAGCGCCGTCTACTGCTGACCGAAGGGACGCCGGTAGCCGAGATCGATGCGGCGCTGGCCGGCCGGGAAGCTGCAGATCGACGCGCCTATGACGCGCTGCGCGGAGGGGGACTGCCGCAGCACTTTGCCGACGCCCGGGTTGCGCAGGCGCGAGCGTATCTGTCCCTTTGGGGACGCAGTCAGTTTCTGATGCGGCGGCGCATCTATCAGGCGGTGCGATCGATGGTCTTGATCGCGGCCTATTCGCTGCCCGCCCACTGGCCAGCCATCGGCTACGCCGGGCCGATCGTCGGTCTGTCGGGGATTCGAGGTTCGTGATGCGCACCCTAGACTGCGATGTCTTGATCATTGGCAGCGGAGCTGGCGGCGGTGTGCTGGCCGCGACGCTGTCCGAGCAGACCGGGGCGCGCATCGTGCTGGTCGAGCGCGGGGGGCACTTTCGCGGCGAGTCGTTCAACCAGCGCGAGTGGGACATGACGCGGCGGCTATACGCCGGACAGGGCGCGCGTACGACGGACGACGGCGCGATCCCGGTGCTTGGCGGCGAGTGCGTCGGCGGTGGCACCACGGTGAACGTCATGTTCTGCATCGATCCGGTGCGCAAGGTCTGGGAAGGCTGGGGGCGCGACTTTGGGCTGCGCGGCTTTTCCTTCGATCCGCAGGCCAGCGACTGGGGGGTAGCGGGCCTAAACCTGCCGTCCTGCGTCGCCGAAGTGCGCGCCCGCATCGGCGTAAGAACCGTCGAGCCCGGCCAGGTGAACGGCAACAATCGGCTGTTTGAAGAAGGCTGTCGCGCGCTGGGCATCCGCGAAAAATCCTTCGATCTGAACCTGCGCGGCTGCGTCGGCTGTGGCTACTGCGCCGAGGGCTGCGCCTACGATGCCAAGCAGAGCACGATGGTCACCTACATCGCTGATGCGCTAGAGCGCGGCGTGCAGCTTGTGCATCACTGCCGCATCGATCACATCGAGACCCAAGGCAGCGGTGATGCTCGGCGCGCCATCGGGGCCATCGGTCAGGTCGAGCCAACGCGCCCCGGATCGCGCCCCAACTCCGTCGAGCCTGGTCCGCTGCGCTTCACGGCCAAGCTGGTCATCGTCTGCGCCGGAGCGGTGGAGTCACCGTGCCTGCTGCAGCGATCGAAGCTGCCCGACCCGCACGGGCGCATTGGACGCGGCATGGTGCTGCACCCCTGCCTGCCGATCCTCGGCATCCACGAGTCTCCGCTCAGCAACTATCGCGGCCTGCCGGGCACCAAGTATTCCGACCACTACCTCGACTCGCATGGTCTGTATCTAGAGACGCTGTTTGTGCATCCTGCGCACGGCGCGCTGATGCTGCCGGGGTTGGGGGGCGAGCACTTTGAGCTACTGCGCAAGCTGCAGCAGTTCAGCGGTTTTGGTGTGCTGATCGTCGATAGCGTCAGCGATAAAAATCACGTCCGCTGGGATGCAAAGAGCAAGGGGCCGGCGATCGTCTATCACCTGCCGCCGGGCGATCGGGCGAGGCTGCGCTTCGGGGCCGAGCGCGCTGTCGAGCTGATGCTGGCCAGCGGGGCCAAAGAAGCGCTGCTGGCCTCCGACGAAGTGCTGGGGCCACTGCCGAGTGCGCGTTTTACGAGCGCCGAGCAAGCGCAGCACTGTCGGCACCTGCAGTTCACCCGCCACCTGACGACGCTGACTTCGGGCCACGTGCAGTCGACGGTGAAGATGGCCGAAGATCCGCGGCTGGGCGTGGTCAACTCACGCGGCGAGGCACATCACCTGCGCAATCTGATGGTCTGCGACTCGTCGGTGTTCCCGACGTCGTGCGGGGCCAATCCAATGATCTCGATCCTGTCGATGGCGCGCTATCAGGGCAAGCGCATCGCGGCCGAGCGGGCCCGCTACGCGCTGTAGGCGGACCGGCCGCAGGCCGATGGCGCGGAGCACCGCAGACCCACCGGCTTGGCTCGTCGATCAGCGGCGTCCCTTCTGCAGCAAGCGATAGGCCGCGGTCAGCTCGGCAAAGCGTGCACTGTGGGCGCGCTGTGTCGAGGCATCGGCCTGCGCATGACGATCGGGATGATGCGCGTGCGCCAAGCGGCGATAGGTCTGTTTGATCTCGTCGAGCGTGGCCGCGGCCGGCAGGTTCAGCAGCAGCAGTGCCTCGGCGATGGCACCGCTCTCGCCACCGACCACCAGGCTGCCCAGGGCATCGAGTACGACGAGCAGTCGCAGCGCGCGCAGCGGTGACCACAGCTGACTGCGCGCTCCCTCACTCAGCAGATCGGGCACGCTGCGCACCATGGCTAGGTAGCTGACGATGGCCTGCTCTTCGCTGTGCAGCGAAGAGCCATGCGGCGGCAGGACGACGGCGATGGGTTCGTTCCCCAGGCTGCGGCGCAGCGCATCGTGGGGAATCTGCTGCGCATCGATGTGCTGACGAATGCTCACATCGGGGCGAAAGGGCGGCACCGAATAGCGGACGCTCAGCGTCTCGCCAGGCAGAAACTCTGGCCGTCCGCGCAGGCGCAGCAGATAGCGCAGCTGGGCGCCCGGCGTGGCCGGTGCGTCGGAGCCAGCGTCGATGCCATGGACCTCGCCCTCGCGTAGATCGAGACGACGCGGCGCCTCATCCCCCACGACGATCAGCAGGACCCCAGTCTCACCGCGGGCCGCCCGGCGATGGAGAGCTCGCGCCAGGCCAGTGGCCGAGGTCCGAGCCGACCCCGGCGGGCTGTCTGAACTGTCGCGGTGATGTGCGCCATCCCTGCTCACGGCGGCCGAGTCTATCACCGATGTCGGGGCGCGATCGGCCGACGCGCAGCCGGGCCGTGATAACGTGCCGCCCATGCGCCAGATCCTGCTTGGAATGTTGTTACTTCTCGTCGCTGGACCGGTGCGCGCCGCGGCTGCTGAGGGGGGCGAACCACCGCTCTACGCCGATGGTCATGCGCGCCCCCGCGCCGTCCTTTACAACCCGCAGGATCAGCTGCTGTATGTCGCGCTGTCGACCCGCGATCAGGTGGCGGCCATCGATGTAGCGGCGCACCCGGCGCGCATTGTGGCGCGCATCGACAGCGGGCCGTTTCCGCAGGCTCTTGCGCTCTTGCCGTCGGGCGATGTCCTGGTGGTCTGTCGCTACGATCCTTCGCTGGGGGTCGTTCATCGCGGGCCGCAGAACCTGCCCATCAGCGAGCGCTATCGTCGCCTGTCGCCGGGGCCAGTGCACGGCCTACGCGAGGCGCAGGTGCATCGCTCGGGCCGGATCTTGGTCAGCGCGCCGGCGCTTGCGGGCGTGCAGGTCTTCGATGTCGAAAGCGGGGTCGTGCAGACGCTGACCACTGGGCTGTCGCCGCGCGCGCTGCGCATCGTTCCCGATCCGCGCTCGCCGCGCGAAGACGAGCTGCTCTTAGTCAGTAACTTCTTGGAACACAGCCTCGATGTCATGGCTCTTCTGCGTGATGGCCGGATCGGCGCGCGGGTGCAGCGCATTCGCACCGCCGCCCCGGTGCAGGATCTGCTGCTGCTGCCCAGTCGACGAAAGACGCTGCTCCTTTTGACGCATGAAGATCGCGCGATCGATCGCAGCGCGCCATTCGTCGCCGGCATGGACAGCGTGGTGCTGGGCTTACCAGCCCGTGAAGATTCGGCGAGTCCGCCCTTTTTCGATCCCGGCCCCGGTCAGCGCGAGGCCGTCAATCTCAGCGACCGCCGAACGCCGCTGGTCAAGCTCGATGCCGTGGCCTTCGATGCGGCAAGCGGTCAGCTGGCACTGGTCGGTGCCGCGACGGACAACCTCCTCCTTGCCGGGGTGTCGTCGCTGTCGGGTCCAGCGAGCCTGGCCGAGCCGCCGGGCAGCGAGGATGCAGGGGCAGGTCCGGGCTGGGCCACGCTCCTGGCCGAGCCGGACTGGCCAGTGCTCCCGACGGGCAATAACCCAGTCGCGGTCAGCTTCTTGCCCGATGGTCGCCTGGCCACGGCTGATCGACTGAGCGATACCGTGTCGCTGCTGTCGCGGCACGGTCAGACCGAGCGGGTCGTCGTGGGCGAGCCCCGCCGGCCAAGTCCGCGTGAGCAGGGCGAGATCCTGTTTTTCAGTCGCGCACTCGTGCCGCACAACGTCGCCTCAGGCGAGCGCTCGCTGTATGCCTGCTCGGGCTGTCACGACGATGGTCACGTCGATGGTCGCCTGCATCCGGCGCGACAGAA
Source organism: uncultured Myxococcales bacterium (assembly GCA_937952145.1). Taxonomy (GTDB): domain Bacteria; phylum Myxococcota_A; class Polyangia; order Palsa-1104; family JAEUJZ01; genus JAEUJZ01. Next base: position 6,181 of record CALFYE010000007.1, on the reverse strand, counting down.
CCGCTTCTATTCGATGACCAAGACCTGCCGCAGCATCGGCAACACCGCGCCCTATCTGTTCTTAGGCGAGGTCGAAGATGTCCCGGCCTTTGCCGGAAACCTCGTCGCGACGCACGCGCAGGGCAGCGAGCGCAGCGCCGACTTCGATCGCTACAGCACGACGCTGCGTACCTTCGGCCGGCGCGGCCAGACGGGGGCCCAGCGGCTCGGCCCGGTGGCCATCCGCGCTGCGATGTCGGCCTACCTGGCGGCGATCCCTCCCGAGCCCTCGCCCTTTGTCGCACTGGGGACTACCTCGCTGCCACCCCTGGCTGAGCAGGGGCTCGTGCTGTTTCAGCGCGCCTGTGCCGGCTGCCATCGCCTAACACGCGATCCGCGGGGTGAGGCGGCCCTGCCGCCCGATCAGCTTGCGCGCGCCCTGCTGCGCGGCGAGATCTCGCTGACCAGTCCCGGGCTGCACGACGTCGGCCTCAAGCTCATCGGTCCCGGTGGCAACAACGCGCCATCGCTGCGCGGCGTCTGGGACAACGCGCCTTATTTCTCAGACGGCAGCGCCCGATCTCTGGAGGAGGTGCTGGCCCGCTCGACGCTTGACCCGCACAGCCCGCAGGTCCACGCCGCAGGTGGTGTTCCCGGCGAAGCGCGTGCGGCACTTCTGGCTTTTCTGCGCTGCCTGTAGGTAGACGTTTTTTGGACGCGGCGTGTGCTGCCGCCGACGTCGATTGACAGCGTGACCTACCGCGCCGCACAATCGCCGTGGTGCTCTATCTGTACCTCTTCTCGGCGGTAGCCGGCTCGCTGCTGGTGGGTGTATCGATGCTCACCGGCGGGTCAGACAACGATGGCGATGGCGGCGATGGTCACGATGGGGGCGAAGACGGCGGCGACGAAGCCCTATCCAGCCACGGTGGGGCACCGGCCCTAATAGCCGGCTCCCATGGAGCGACCGATGCCGGTCCTGGCGCGGCCCTCGCGGTGGCTGGCAGCCATGGATCGGGCGGTGGCGCGGATCACGGACACGGCGATGGCCACGCGACGCCGGGGGCTGCGCACCATGGCGGGCATGCGCCATCCTGGGCCGAGGGTGCGTCGGCGCTGGCGCTGTTCCTGTTTTCGCTGCAGCTGTGGACCTATGTGCTGGCCTTCGGCGGCATCACCGGGCTGCTCTTGCGGCTCGTCGCGCACGTCGCAGAGCCGATGGCCGGGCTGTGTGCGCTGGGGGTTGGCCTAGGAACCGCAGTGACAGCGCGCAAGGTGCTGCGCCGGCTGAGCGCTGGCAGCGATAGCGGCACCGTCGATGGCAACCGCTTGGTGGGCAGCACGGCGCAGGTGCTGATTCCGGCGCAGGCGGGTGGCACCGGCAAGATCCGTCTGGTGGCGCGCGGGCAGACCATCGACCTCCTGGCCCGCATGCCCGACGGAGCGTCGCTTGCTGAAGGCGCCGAGGTGCTGATCCTCGATCTCAAAGACGGCATCGCGGAGGTGACGGCGGATCTTGATGACCGCCCGCGTGCCCTGCCCGAAAAGACCGACACCGCAAAGACCGACACCGCGCCGAACCCAGCGGCCCTCGCCGAGCGGCGTGCAGAGAACAATCCACCACAAAAAGGGTGATTTCCATGTCAGTTGTTCCATTCCTCCTGGCTCTTGCGCCGGAATTTGAACCGGCCCCCGCCTCGGGAATCGAGTCGGGACAGGCGACGGCGATCGTGCTGCTCGCCGCTCTTTTCGTCATTGGTCTTCTGTTCTTGCTGGGGCTGGTGCGCAGTCACCTGTACATCTGCCGCCCCAACGAGATGCTGATCGTCTCGGGCAAGAAGCACCGCCTGGCGAACGGCGAGACCGCCAACTTCACCGCCATCCTCGCCGGCACCCACCTGCGCATCCCCTTCCTGCAGAAGGTCGACCGCATGGATCTGCGCATCATCCCCATCGAGCTTGAGGTCAAGCGGTCGCTGTCGAACGGCGGCATTCCGCTCGACATTCACGCCATCGCCAACGTCAAGGTGTCGTCGGATCCGCGCTTTGTCTACAACGCCGTCGAGCGCTTCCTGGGCCTGCCGCGCGAGGCCATCTGGCAGACCGCGAAGCAGACGCTGGAAGGCTCGCTGCGTGACGTCATCGCCCAGCTCACACCCGAGCAGGTCAACCAGGATCGCATCGAGTTCGCCAATCAGCTCCTGCAGGTCTCAAACCAGGTGTTCAGCAAGATGGGCCTGCAGCTCGATACCTTGAAGATTCAGCGCGTCGAAGACGAAGCGAACTATCTGGTGAACCTTGGTCGCGCCCAGATCGCAAACGCCATCCGCGACGCTGAAAACGCCGAAAACCAGGCCAACCAAGAGGTCGCGCAGGAAGAAGCCGCCGCGCGTCAGCTGGCCGAAGTCGCCACCAAGGAAGCCGAGATCGGCATCGCTCAAAAGCGCAATCAGCTGCGCCAGCTGGTCGGTCAGCTGGAAGGCCAGGCGCAAGCGGTCGAGCGTGAAGCCAAGGCCGCGGTCGAGCAGTCGCGCGCCGAAGCCGAGCAAGAGCTGCAGGGCCTGCGCCGCGAGGTCGAAGGTCGTCGCCTGCAGGTCGAGGTTGTGCTGCCTGCCGAAGCCCATCGCGAAGCCGCGCTGCTGATAGCCGATGGCGAAGCCGCGCCACGGCGTGAGCAGGGTTTCGCCTCCGCCGAAGCCATGCGCGCGCTGACTGAAGCGCTGCAGAGTGCTGGGCCGCAGTCGCGTGAGCTGTTCGTGCTGTCGCAGCTTGACACTCTGGTGGCGCAGGTCGCGGCGCGGGTCAGCGGTCTGCAAGTGCGCGAGATCCACGTCATCGATAACGGCGATGGCAAGGCGCTTCCCGCCGTCGCTGCCGCCTATCCGGCGATGGTGACTGAGGTGCTGCGCACGCTCAAAGATCTGACCGGCGTCGACATTCCCAACATGCTCGGCTCATCAAATCCGGCTTCATCGCAGGAAGGAGGCCGCCCATGAGCGCGCTAATGCTGAACCTGGGGTTTCTGCCCGGCCTGCTGGCCGATGTCAGCGTCTCGGCGCTCGGTGCCAGCATCGTCTTTGCTGCCGTCTTGGCCGCTGGCTTCTTCTTGCTGGTCACGGTGATCAAGAACACCTATGTCTGCCCGCCGAGCGAGGTCCTGATCTTCTCGGGCCGCCGTCGGATCCTGCGCCTCCCAGGCGGCCAGGCCAGCGACAAGCCAGAGGTCGGCTTCCGCGTGGTACGCGGTGGTCGCGCCATGCGCATCCCGCTGGTCGAGACGGTCGAGCGCATGATGCTGACCAACATGGTGATCGAGCTGTCGGTCACCAACGCCTACTCGCGCGGCGGTGTGCCGCTCAAGGTCCAGGCAGTAGCCAACGTCAAGATCCCCAGCGAGGAGCCGCTTTTGCACAACGCCATCGAGCGCTTCCTGGGCTATCCCCGCGAAGGCATCATGCGCGTCGCCAAAGATACGCTGGAGGGCAACCTGCGCGGTGTCATCGCCGAGCTCTCGCCAGAAGAGATCAATCAGCAGAAGGTCATCTTCCAGCAGAAGCTGATCGAAGAAGCCGACAAGGATCTGCAGCGCCTGGGTCTGGTGCTCGACAACCTGCAGATACAGAACATCAGCGACGATGTCGGCTACCTTGGCTCGGTCGGTCGGGTGCGCACGGCGCTGGTGACCAAGAACGCCAAGATCGCGGAAGTGAAGGCCTCGGCCAGTGCGCACGTGCAGAAGGCACGCAACCAGATGCAGGCCGAGATCGCCAAGATCGAGACCGATATGCAGGTCTCGCAGAAAGAGAACGAGCGCCGCATCGTCGAAGCGCGAACCCGTCGCGAAGCCGAGATCAGCGAGGTGCGTGGGCAGGTGTTGGCGCAGGTGGCGGAAGCCAAGGCGCAGCTCCTGCAGTGGGAAGCGCGGACCGAGCAGGTACGGCGCAAGCTGCAGGCCGATGTCGTCGCTCCAGCGCAGGCGCGCAAGACCAAGGCCGAGGCCGATGCCAAGGCCGCCGCGGCTTCGATCACCGCGCAGGGTCGTGCGGCAGCGTCGGCGCTGACCAGCCTGGCGCAGGCCTATACAGCCGGTGGTCGCAACGCGCGCGAGTCGCTGCTTCTGCAGAAGCTGTTGCCGGTGTTTGAACAGCTGACCGGCACGATGAAAGCCATCAAGGTCGATCGCCTCACCATGCTGCCGATGGCTGCGGGTGGATCCGCTGGCGCTTCCGGCCTGGGCCCGCAGGTGGTGGTGGCCAACGAGCAGATGCGCGCCGCGACGGGGGTCGATCTCCTCGCCGGCTTAGGCCGTCGCTTCGGTGGTGCCGCCTCGGGATCTGAGCCCGCCGCGGCGCCCCCGCCGCCTCCCGCCCCAACCTCGCGCCCGCGCAAGAGCGAATAACCCACTTCCGCCCTCTGTCTGGAGAACACGCATGTTGCACTCCCGAACACTCGTGCGCGGCCTGGCTGCGCTAGCCCTGGTTACGGCGACGGCCAGCTCGCCGTCGGTGCAGGCCTTCTGTGGCTTCTTTGTCTCGGGCGCAGACGCGGCGCTGAGCAACAACGCCTCGCAGGTCGCGCTGCTGCGCAAGGGCAGCCACACCTGGCTGACCATGTCGAACAACTACAAGGGCCCACCGGAAGACTTCGCGATGGTCATCCCGGTGCCGGTCGTCCTGAAAAAAGAGAACGTCAAGACGCTGGATCCCAACGTCTTCCAGCGCATCGATCAGCTCAGCGCGCCGCGACTCGTCGAGTACTGGGAGCAGGATCCCTGCGCCCCGGCCATCGAGTACAACAAGATGGCGATCGGCAGCGGCCTGGCGATGGCGGCGCGCAGTCGGGGCGGGGGTGGACCCGGCAGCCTGGGCGTGCGCATCGAGGCGCAGTTCGAGGTCGGCGAGTACCAGATCCTGGTCCTGTCGGCGCAGGAATCCACGGGCCTTGAGAAGTGGCTGCACCTCAACAAGTACAAGATTCCAAGCGGTGCGGCGGCCGCGCTGGCCCCGTACGTGCGCGACCAGCAGAAGTTCTTTGTCGCCAAGGTCGACATCAAGAAGGTCAAGCGCGACAGCCATGGCTACGTCGTCCTGTCGCCGCTGCGCTTTGACTACGACTCGGCCGAGCTTCGCTTGCCGGTGCGCCTTGGCCTGCTGAACGCCGACGGGCAGCAGGACCTCATCGTCTACGTCCTGCATCCCGACAAGCGCTTCGAGCTAGCCAACTATCAGAACGTCTTTATCCCCACCAACATCGAAGTCGCGAACTCGGTGCGCGATCAGTTCCCCTCGTTCTACGCCACGCTGTTCGACGAGACGCTCAAGCGCGCCGGGGGCCGCGCCGTGGTCACCGAGTACGCCTGGCAGACCACGTCATGCGATCCCTGTCCGACACCACCGCTCAGCGCCAGCGACATCTACACACTCGGCGATGACCGCCTGGCGCCAGCTATCGCCGGCAGTGGCGTGGTGGCTCCCGGGGGCCGCCGCGGTGGCATGTTCTTCGGCGCCGCCCCCAGCTATGTCTTGACGCGACTGCACACCCGCTACGACCGCGGCACGCTGTCAGAAGACCTGATCTTCCGCGAGGCCAAGCCGGTCATGGGCGGCCGCGCCAACTGGCAGGGCGGCCTGGGCGATAACGGTGCGCAGATCCAACCCGGCGGCGTCAGCAACTTCCAGGGCCGCTACATCATCCGCCACTACTGGGAACAGCCGGTGAAGTGCCAGAGCCCCCGCTACGGCATCTGGGGCGGCCCGCCCGGCAGCGGCACCGACGAAGGCAAGCCCGGCTCAATCAAGCCCGCGCAAGATCTCGCCAACGCCAGCCGAGGCGGCGTGAGCCTGTCCCAAGTCATCACCTCCCCCGTCAAAGAACTCGGCATCTCCGGCAAGCCCCGCCCCCTGCGACCGGGCGAGAAGCCCGCCCCCAAGCCGTAGCCGCACAGCCCTTCTATCGACAGGTCAACCCGCGCGTGAACACCTGCCCGCCAGGTGTTTACATATTCCGTCCCACCGGCCATCTCGTGACCCCGCTTGGCGAAGCGGGTGTTTGGGGGGGGACCGTGACACCGAAGGGGGATCGGTGGCGCGGTAGGTTGCAGGCGGCGAAAGGCGACCGGCGCGGCCGATCGGGTCGGCTACAGGTTTGGTTAGGCGCTCTTAGAAGGTGTTTACAAATTAAGCTGCGCATGGCCTCAACGCGA
>CALFYE010000006.1 GCA_937952145.1 uncultured Myxococcales bacterium | reverse complement strand
AGGTGGGCGCGCTGGCGATCGCGGTTGAGCAGCCCCAGCACCTGCTGCTCGGCGTCGCGGGCGTCGCGCCACGGCGCCTCGGCCGCCGCCGCCGTCGCCCCAAGGACCGGCGGCGCCTGGCCGCAGTACCAGGGAAAGTTCGCCAGCACCGTCGGTCCGCCCTTGTCCTCGCCCAGCACCTCGACCTGATAGCGCCCGCGCTCGGCGCAGCGCAGGGCGCAGCTGAACTCCCGCTCGTGCGCGGTCAGCGGCGGCGTCTCGACTGCGCCGCTCGGTGCCGTGACCACCACCTTGGGGCGGCCGATGGCCCTGGTCAACCTGACCTACATGCTGACGCTGGCCAGCCGCATCTTCGAGCAAAACGCGCTGACCAGGGAAGGGCGCTGGGCCGACAAGCAGTCGCTGGCTCATCCCTTTCTGACCGTGGTGACCAGTGCGGGAGCCGGTGCTCTGGCCGGAGCGCTGGTGCGAAGGACCATGGCCGTCCGTGCGGGGTTGACCGTGGGCCTGCTGACTGCGCTTTACCTGCGAAGGAAGTACTCACACGCCGCACCGGTCGGCGCAGGGAGCGGCGCGACGTAGCGACTGCCTTGGACGGCGAGTGCTGCCTGATGTGGGGCGCTAGCTGTCCAGTTGCTTTCTCGATCAGCCTGGCGTCCCCGATGTGGATCGTGGCCTTGCTGCAAACGGTCCGCCCAATTTTCTGCCCAGCATTCCCCCACGTTGGAATCGATTGAACCCTGAAAGGGAAGAACCATGCGAAATTCATACCTGATTTGCATCTGTTGCCTTGGTGGCCTGCTGCTTGGCGCCGGTGATGCCGCTGCCGAGCGACTGCAGCCTCCCCACAACCTCCAGGCAGTCAAGAGCGCCAAGCTCGAAGGCGCAGTGGAGCTGAGCTGGAGCGCGGTGCGCGGTGCCACCGGATATCTGATCTCGGCCAGCCGCGAAAACGATGACAACTGGCACAACGTCGGTGACAGCACGGTCACCGAGTTCCAAGTCAATGAGCTGCCCGAGGAGACCAAGTACTACTTCCGGGTCGCCAGCGTTGGCAAGTCCGGGCAGAGTGACTGGAGCAAAGCGGTAGTGCAGATCTCCTCTGGAAAGAGAGGACCGCACGTGTTTCACCGGCGACTCGCTAGGGCGGCCGATGGCGCAGTGGGATTCACCGGCCCCTGTAGAAGCTCAACCTGTGTGACCCAAGGCTGGCGTGGCTACCTGCTACCGCTCAGCCGAGTCCGCTAACGGAAGCCGCCGCCGTATTCCGAAGACTCTGGCCTCGGCCCCTTCTGCCGGCGATGGCGGATCCTAGAGCGGGGGCGGGCGTCTACTTCGCCCCGGGGGGCTTGATGGCTGTCGGCGCAGTGACGTGCTGCGTGGCGCTGATCCGTCCCAGCCAATCGAGGATGCGGTTGACCTTGACTGTGATTGCGGCGACCTCGTTGCGCCCAGCGTGATCGCGAATCTCATACAGCGAGACGATGGCCCAGGCCGGAAGGGGGACCTGCGGCACCACGATAGGAATCGCCTCGTCCTCGCCGGGTGAAGGCTGCGGCACACTCACGGGGGGAGGGAGCGCCGCCAGCGCATCAAGCAGGGCCCGGCCAGCCGGAGTTAGACCGACCTCCCCACCCAAGACTCCCAAGTTGGAGCGCAGCTGATTCAGGCCGGCGGCTGGATCGACACCGGGACGGAAGCGCACCATGCGTGGGGAGCGGCTCATGATCTCGCGCGTGACCAGCAGAGCGACGTCCTGATCGGTCCCCTTTTTGCGTAGGGCGGCGGCGGTCGCAGTGCCTAGCTCGCGCAGGAAGAAGCTGTAGCCAGCCTCTCCGCAGAGGTCTTCCCGGGGTCCGAATAGATCGTCGATCGTCTGCTTAATCGCAGCCGGCGACAGTCCCCGAAAGCTGTGCAGCGACAGATTCTGAAACGCTTCGGCGTAGGACAGTCGGCAGTTCTCGGCCGTCGCGGCACGCGGGGCGGAAGCGAGCAACAGGACCGCGATGGCGACAAGCCACACAGCGATTGGGGGGCAGGCCGGCGTGCGCCCAGTCCGAAGTCCGCTACGTCTTGCCGGTGCGTCCTGCGCATGTCCCCATCGTGGGACGCATCGTGCAAACGGTAGTCGCGCAAAAACTCGCTGGCTGATGTGGTTCATAGGGATTCCCTGCTCGATCCTGTGACTGCCGCACAAGCCCACAAGGCCCACAAGATATGGGCCTGGCTTGGCTTGCAACCGGAGTATGCGCAAGGACTAGGCCAATGCGCGTGCGAGGGTTCGGCAGGGCTGCCATGTGGCAGAGCACAGCTCCGGCGCGACCTTCCGGCGCGACCTTCCGGCGCGGCTTGAGTGCGCACAATCCGCCCGCTGTGACGGACTCGCACGCCTCCCCGGGAGTGGACCCGCCCGAGCGCCGCGTGGCGCTTCCTGGCCAGCGCAAGGTGCCTTTCCGTCGTATCGATTGCCAGCCCCTGCGCGCGGAACAGCGCGTCCGCCAGCGCCGGGCGAGTCAGTATGCCGGGGGTTGCTGCGAGCGCCCCTGCGCCCGCTCCTCGGTCGCCGGGGTCTATACGCTGGCCCCCATTACCGAATGACCGAACGTGAAGCTCACCCCCAGGGGCCGACCTGATGCTCACGATGTCCTGGCTTTATTGCCATGAGCAAATCATATGACACAGGATATTAACTGTCAGCCACATGTTATAAATTACCGAGTCTTTCGTGTTTTGAAAAACATTGCCAGTTTGGGTGTGCGAGCCATGCAGTCCATCCCGATTCGCACATTCGACCCGTATCGTCTGGCACTCGCGACTCTCTAGGCGCAGAGTCATTAAGAATCGCCATAAAAATCAGGGATAAATTATTACATGTATCGCGATGCATTGCGCATCGTAAATCCATGAAATCCATGGCATTATATCCGCCTGGACTCGTTTGCCCGATATTCGAAAACGTGATTATGAAGATATGATCCCTATTCTCGTAATCTGCAATTAATCATATTCCTTTGAAAGTTTGTGGACGAGGTCGGCTTTCTCGTCGCATTTGATCAGGTGGAGACTCCGACC
>CALFYE010000005.1 GCA_937952145.1 uncultured Myxococcales bacterium | reverse complement strand
GCGTGCCTGCACCAGATCGGGCGGGCCGGCACCGCCGTCCATCAGGCAGCGAGCGGTTGCTTTGTCGTCGGCGTTCGCGTCGCGGTCTTCGGCTGCATTGCCTTCGGTTTTCGCGCGCTGTGCGTGGGTTTGCGCTTCTTTCCGGTTGTTGCCGCTGGTTCAGTCGATGGGCTGGCCGAGGGCGTCGATGGCGGAATCGGTCGTCGTTCGATCAAGCGCAGCCACGCATGCGTCGCCGGCACGTTGGCGTCGATGTAGCCTAGCAGCGTGTCGACATCCGCGGGCTCGCACGGCCGGTCCGCTTTCTGTAGCGCGAGTTTCGCGCGGTATCGACGCACCGCACGAAGCTGATCGCGATCCTGCTCGATCGAATCGGCGAACATTGACAGCCATTCGCCGGCTTCCTCGTCGGTCATGCCCGACTCGGGTGCGGCGTACAGCGGCACGCCATAGCGCGCCCATGCCTCCACCGCCTGCCAGCGCCGCCCGCGATAGTGCCGACTGCGCAGCCGCGCCAGATACTCGCGCGCCGTCCGTATCGCAAATCGCTCCTCACCCAGCTTCCGCTGGCCCCATTCCTGTGACTTGGTGATTGGGTAAATTCGATCCCAGTCAGGATGTCGCAATAACGCGCGATTTGCGCAGATGACCAGCGCCAGGCAATAGACATTTATCGCTGTGCGCGCCTTCTGTGCATCCAAGTCCGGCAGCATTTGCTGGGCGATCACTCCGTAATTTCCGACGAGCATTCTAGTTTCAGAGACTGTTAGCCATCTAGGTTCTGGCGCGCAAAAGACGATGCCCATTGAGACAGACCGCGCAGCCATCTGTTCCGTGAAAAACAAATCCTGTTCGAAATCAGTGATTGTGGGGCGCTCCAAATCAACGTCGCACTGGTCTACTATCAAGTCATGTAAACTGCTCAAATGGCGAATTAGTTCGAGCCCTTGCTGACCCCAAGGATCGCGCCACCAAGAATCCCGATCGATTTTGGTTAGATTCAGCGTTAGGTCGACCACGAGCCCTGGTTGAACGACATATGACTTGTCATCGTCACGAATACTCGGCAGCTCGGTCCGATGGCTCAGCATGGCTTGCGAGCGCAAGTCGGGCACGCTCCAGCCCATTTCGCCTGCAAAGACTCGTATGATCTCTCGCAGCGCGTCGCCACTTGACTGTGCATCATTCTTGGTGGCACACGTTCCAAGAAACGAGATTAATCTCCTGATTGTTCCAGTCGTCGGGTTGACCATGAATATGATCTCATCGGGCGGCCATTGGCCCATCTCTGCATGTCGCCTGACATATGCTTCCAGTGATGTGCCTGCACCTGTCACAATAGAACTTGTATCTGGCAACCACACTGCGATTTGGGTCAGATGGTCCCAGAGATGAAAGCGCAGGTGTTCATGGTATTGAAAAGACCCTCCATCAAGGATAGGTTGAAGCGTTTGTTCCGTTCGTTTTTGGGTGCTTGACACAATACGTTCGATAATTTCCTGCAGTGCTTCATTCCTCTTATCGGCTCCTAGATTCAGTTGCTCCCCCCACTTGGCAACCCGCTTTGTGTCGATGTCTCGTAGAAATTCACCGAGCACAGGGGCCCGCGTTGCCAGGACTGCATCAAGCAGGACGGTCAGGTCGTCCACTGGCACTCCCCGAAACGGCTCGGCAGTCCGACGCAGAATCTCCTGTCGCCCGTTGAGCACTCGGCCAAACAGCTCCTGGTATTGGGCATCGCTCGCGGTACTTCGCCACAGCCAGCGCAGCCAGCATCGTGCAAAGGCATCGTGTGCCGTCGGAGGTAGCCCATATTCCGACCAGAAAAACATCGTGGCACCGGTCAGTGCCCAGTCGGCGAAGGCTCGATTGCGTGGATGTGACCTGTCCTTGGTCACATTAAACAGGCGCAGGGCCAGCGAATCCCAATCTGGCGCGGCTGCGGCCAGCTCCTTCGCATAGATGGCAGCCTTCTCTCCCTCTTTTGCCAGGGTACAGAGGGCGCTGAGGAATGCGTAGACGAGCCGCGCCAACACATCCTCCCGTTGAGCATTCAGGCGATCCTCCTCTGCGGCAGCAAGCAAAGGCCGGAACTCATCCAAGATCTGCTCCCATCCTTGACGGAAGAGCAGAAAGTCCAGCGTCTTGACCCATTCGGGGGTTGGCCAGGCAAACGTGAGATCGAGCTTGTCCGCGCGGATATGTGCGTCGGCGAATGGATAGCTCTCGGGGGTTAGCTCGCGACTGACACGCGCACCTGCGCCCAAGTCATCTGCACTGATGGCCGCTAGGTACAGTGCCGCTTCGACCTCGCGGGGTAGAGGAATCGGGGCGGCGTTGCTAGTGCCCTCCACGACCAGTCGACCAGTCTTCAGCGCTACCTGCGACTGACGCCGCTTGTACAGCAGCAACGACAGAACTCGGGACATCCCGACCGTCGTAGGCTGCAGGATGGGCTGTAGCACCAAGTCGCCATCGTCCAGGACGAAATGGGCGTGATCTTCGGATTCATCGCTCTCTTCGGCCAACATAGGAAGGATGTGCTTCTCCAGATGCCGAACGACTCTGGGGGCTATATCTGCTTCGTCGAGTGCACTGCGCAACAGCGTTCTTGCGCTGGTGGGACCGGGCGCACCGGGCATTTGAAGCTGTGCCTCCAGGTCGCGCACTGCTCGCCAGCGTCGAGGCAACGCCGGCTCCAGCTCGGGAACAGACTGGATGACGCTACTCCATACTCCCGCACTACTAGACAGCAGCTTGAGAGCCGACTTTGCATCAGCCCACACAGCGAATCGCTGATGCTTCGGCACCACCTTGTCGAAGTAGAGGCGGGCCAGGTTCTCGGAACGCGCAGGGGGTAGACCGTCGCTCTCAAACTTCGTCTGCAGCAGGGCGTGGAAGAGATCCGTGTGGCCGGTGAGCAGAAAAACCACGCGCGGATGCCAAAGCGAGCGGACAAGTTCAAGCAGCTCGACGCAGCGCGCAGGGTTCATGTCGGCGTCGTCGATTGGGATGACGAGGCAGGGCGTGCCACCTGCCGGCCCCCTGTATTTGAGCTCGCCCAGGTCAACCTGGATGACTTGGTCCACGAACTTGCGCCAGCACTCGTACAGGCCTGCGCGCTCGCGCTCTTGTGCCTCAAGCTCATCAGCCAAGTCTTCTGGAGTCAGGTGTCGGGATCGGCCACCATCCGGCTCCGCACTGGCGGCTGCGCCGACCAACTTGTGCCACGCGGCGCGTAACTTCTGCCCCGGGTCAGCGTGTTCGTGCAGTGCCGGCGCGTCGTACCTGTGATCGGCAGATGTTGGGTGCGACTCCACCAGCTTGTACAGTCGCGTCGCAAGCTGCATCAGAAGCGACGTCCTCCGTGGCAGAGGTTGTAGATCCAGGACTTGGACAGGAATCCCGATTGCTTGTCCCGTCTCGGGATTTCTCTGCACAGCCTCATTCACGCTCTCGCGGATCTTGACCAAGTCTTTGTTGTCGGGAACAAACGGAGACTTCAAGTAGGCGAGTAGCGTCAGCAAGGCCTCGGTCTTGCCGCTTCCGCGCTCTCCATCAATCAGCAGCACGTTGGATGGGCGATTCAGGTCCAGCCGAGCCAGTGATGGGTGGTCGTCCTTTGCGCGCTGCGGCTGCGCGACGAACTGATCCAGGAACTGAACGATGCGAACCACCGCGCGCTGTTGCGTCTTCGACGGTTCGTTGTCGGGGCGGGGCTGCGCTTCGGGGCGGGGAGACGTCGTCGACATGGTGGCTCACGGAATCGAAGAGGAAAGCAGTCGGCCCCACATAGCCGGCTGGAGGGAACGGGCACAAATCGCTTCGTGCTGCATCGGCAGAGCGGCGGCATACGCCGCGGATCTGTGCGATGGGGAGCGGTGCGGTGGGGCAATCAACACGCGCACTATGTCACCGTGGCGCGTCTTCTTCTAGGGGGCTGTACGGGGCCGCGACTGGCCGGGCGACGTTACGACTGCGCGCGCGGTTCCTGCTGACGCTGGCTGGTCAGCTGCACGCCGGTGCCGTGGATGAACTCCACGCCGCGGCGCTCTAGCTCCTGCACGATGGCGACAAAGAGGCGGCTGACGCGTCGGCGCCCCCGCTCACTCGCCTCGATGCGCTGCAGTGACTCGGCATGGATGCCCAACGTGTCGGCCAGCTCGATCTGCGTGACCTTCAGCAGATTGCGGGCGGCTGCAATCTGCCGTCCGGTGATCTGTCGATAATCGCTTGACATTCCTGGCCAGGTCCTTACTGTTGGGTTCCCAGCGATAACCAAGAGCTCGCTTGGTGCGTCGCACAGAACCCGCGGAACTTCGCACGCCCGTCCCGGCGCTGTCCAGCCAGGGGTTGGGGAAGCTCTGCGCGCAGCACAAGAAGGTCCAGCCATGCCCAACCACTCCGTCATATGCCTGTGCGATTCTTGCCGCGACGACGGCACGGGCGACTTCGCCATGCGCGAAGCGTTCGCCGTGCTGCGCACCGACCACGACGGGCGCGCGTTCGACCTGTACCGCTGGTTCGCCGACGTACGCCAACGCGACACGGTCTTATACGTTGCCGGGGCGCGGCAGTGGAGCGCGGCATGACGGGGTCCGAATCGCATCCACTGCGGCAGCAGCTTGCTCAGCTTCAGCACGACGTCGCCGTGCTGCGCGACTGGACAGCGTTGCTCGATGAATCGCTGCACGAATTGGGCAACTCTATTGACCTATTGCTGTCCGCAGCCGAGCCCCGTCCAGCTCGCAGATCACCCGTCGCGCTGCCCCACCGCGTACGCCACGTCCGCGCCGCCGCCGACCTGACACTTGCTCAGCTTGCTCGCATCACTCATGTCAGCATTGGCACCCTGCGCAACATCGAAGCCAAACGTCATCGTCCGTCACCAAAGACGCTGCGCCGCCTGCTGCCGGCGCTAATTGAAATGGAACGAGCCATGGACGCGCTGACCAACGCCACGCCCCCAATCGACGGAGCCCACCACCCATGACCACGCCCGCGCCATCCGCACCCAGACCCAAAGTCGTCTACGCCATCATCGACCGCCCGCCTCGCAAACATTGGCTTCGCATCGGTCTCGCTTTTGTAAACCGCGACGGCTCCCTGAACGTCCGCATCGACGCCGTGCCGCTGACCGGCAGCCTGCACATCCGCGACGAACCACAGCGCATCCCCAGCCATGAGTCCTTCGCCACGCCAGGTCCAGACGATTCGCCCGAGCTTCCAGCACCCAGCCCGAGGCGTCATGGCAGGACTGCACGTTCTCCGTAGATCAGCACGGACAGCGCCCTGATTACGGCGGAGACGTACAATGCTGCCTGGTGACCGTCTTCGACCCCGCCCTGCGCGGCGAAGGCTGGGAGCGGGTCCAGAGCTGGGAGTTCGGCGATGCTCGGCCCAGCATGCTGTCGCTGTTTCGGGAATGGTAGAAGTCGCGCCTCAGCGCGAGGAGCCCGGCTCTCGCTTCACTGCGGCCAGCAGCTTGAGCGCGGGCTTGCTGGTTGGAGTGACAAGCAGCTCATTGCCGTGCATCGACAGAGGCAAGAGGGCCGTGGGTACGATCGTGGGCCGCTTGGGGGTGGCGTGCGGGAAGCAGAATCCGACGACTACGATCTGCGCGGCGGGATCTGGTATCGAGAAGAGCGAGGAATCGGAGAGCGTGTAGCTCAGCCGATACTCGCCGAGCCAGGGCACGTACGGTGGCTCGAACGGATGCAGCGAGTAATACGGTGTGTTGCTGGTGTGCCCGTTCCAGCGTCGGGACGCCTGGTCGCGCGGGGGAAACAGGCCGCCCATGGTTCCCGGCAGCGTGCCGATTGAGTAGAGGTGATAGCCGATGGCTTGCGCTGGTGCGCGCGCCGCGATCTCGCGCTGCAGATAGGCGAGCGAGCCGAGATCGCTACCATCACCCGAGTGCGCCTCCAACAACACCGCATGCTTATCGAAGGCGGCGCGCGGCGTGACCTGATCGGCACCGATGAAGATCGTCCTCCCGTCGGGGACTTCGGACTGGACGAAGCCGCGCTGATGGGACCAGAACCACAGCTCGTACGGGCCCTCCCAAGGGATTCGCGGCGGCTCGAAAGGCTGAAGATGATACAGCGGCGCGCCGTGTAGCGAGCCATCCGCGCGCTTCGTCTTGCGACCCGGCACGGGGAAGACGAAGATCCCGGCGCCCTCTTTGCTGCCGAATCGTCGAAGCTGAAAGCCCGCTGCATCCGAAGGAGCCAGCGCACGGACGATGCCGGCCAGCCGGCCCATGGCAGGCGGCAGCTCGACCCTCCGCGGCTCGCGTTTCGCAGGTGGCGTGGCCTTGCGATCGCGGTGATAGCTCGACTTGCACGAACGCCCGCAGAACTTCGCGTCAGGCCGTAGCGCCGGATGAATCTTGCGCCCACAGTGCATGCAGCGTCGCTGTTCCATCCCGTCGATGGTAGCCGCGACGAACAGGCGCGTAGATCCACGCGACGCAACCCCGCGCGAGGCTTGAGAAGAAAGCTCGCGGCATAGCGCCTCACGCAAGGGGCGCGCGCGTCCTTCACGGCGAGTCGATCACAAAGGGTGCGGCGACGCTGCTGCGCGAAAGACCGCCACATCAGGCATCACACGTGGCGCTGCAACTCGCTCAGCGAAGGCCGCCGCATCGCGCGCTGCATCCATCGCCGCAAAGGTCGCGCGGCCAACGCAGGTTTCCGCATTGAGCTCCGCTAGACATCGCAGCTGCGCCCTATCCTCGTCGAGAACCGACATGCATCGCCGATATCGCACCCGCCCATGAGCCGTTTCGAAGCGTTTGCTGCGCGCCCTTTGCTGTACCCACTGTCGCGTCCGATGTGGCAGCCCATGCCGCACCGCTTGCCGCGCCACTTGCCCCGTCCATTCTGCAACCCCCTGCTGCGCCTCTTATGAGCCGCCCGCTCACCGCCTGTGCTGACCGTTGCTGCGGCCCCTGTCGCGGCCTTTGCTGCAGCCTTTGCAATCAGCGCGCTGCATGAGAGCTGATCTTCTCCATGGGACGGCGCATCACGCGCCTCCCTGGCTCGGCAATCTAGCGGGGCCGTGCCGCGCAATCCGCGCTTGAACGCAATCTGGGCTGCGATACGCTGCGCGCTGCTTGCAGCTCTCGCAAAATGACAGCCTCCCTGGCCTGATCCGGACGCTGGGTACCGTTGTCGGTACGCGAGGCATCCTGGCGCTATCCGGTCCGCTGCAAAGCGAGCGAGCCCGCTGATGCCTCTCTTGTACTACTGGCGCGGGGACAACTATCGGCGCGACCTCGACTATGGGGCGGGATATCACCTGAACCAAGCGAGTCACTTGCTGCACAAGGTCGACTTCGGCGACAGCCTGTGGGCGTTTACCCGCCGCGCCGATGGGGCCTATGCGCTGGCGGCTGAGCTGATCGTGCATGCCAAGACGCTGAACCCGCCGGGCTATCGCTATGGGCGCTATCGCGTGTGGGGCGACCTGGGCCGCTCGCGATACTTTCAGGCTGCGGTGCGGGCGGACATCACGCCGCTGATCCGTCGCCTGTCAGTGCGCAGCGGGTCCGGCGTGCTGGGGCGCGCGTTTCAGGGCCTGGCTGCGGTGCGTGAGCTGACGCCGGACGATCATCAGCTCCTCACGGCCTATGCGGCCACGCTCCCGGCTGAGCCGCGCGCCCGCCTGATCCCTGAGGAGCGGCTGGAGGCGCTGCTGGTATCGCGAGATCCGCAGGCGGTCGAGGCGCTGCTACAGGCCGAGCCGTCAGGGCTGGCCGAGGAGCGGCGGCGCTATCTGTTCATGCAGGCAATCAAGCGCGACCCGCGGCTGGTGCAGGCGCTGCGCGAGCGCTATCAGGGCCGCTGCCAGATCTGCTCATGGGAGCCGCGGACCCTGTATGGCACCGACGTCTGCGAGACCCACCACATCCAGTGGCTGAGCCGCGGCGGCTATGACACCGAGAGCAACCTCGTCCTGCTCTGCCCGAACCACCACCGCGCGATCCACCGATGCGACGCCCAGTTCGACTGGGACCGCCTCCAATTCGTCTTCACCCCCGAGCACAGCGAAGCCCTCACGCTTCGCGCGCACATGCTGGAACTGACGGAGCTGTGACGAAGAATTCAAAACCAGCTTGGGCGCAGGGCGGCACGAGGCCCGCGCAAGGTACGACTTCTTCGTGCTCCCCAGCTATCCCGTAGATCGCCTGAGCTTGCTCTTGACCTGGCGCTTCCACGCCGGCGATGTCAGCTTTTCGCGAGTCACTCGGTTGTTGTGAAAGTAGGTCTGCGGATCGGCAAACGGCACAAAGTACTTCGAGATACCGTCAGCGTCGAACGCACCTGCATAGCACTCGCTATCCGGACACCACTAAGTCTGGTAATCGCCGGTTTCAGGCACCTATGGCGGCTCGAACGGCAGCCACTGATAGTACAGCAATATAATCATCTCACCTGGAATGACCCGCGTCGGGTCGTGCGAGTTTGGAAAGATGAAATTTCTCGATTCAGACCCAGCAACGCTTCCCGGCGGTCTGTGAATGTTTGATGCAGAGGCGGCGAAACGGTGAATCACCTTTCGGTCGTCCGGCAATGAAATGTTTATCAGGCATTCCTCCGTGGAACCGAAACGATCCACCGAAACGGCACTATTTTTTTGAATATTTTTCGATTAAAATATAACCAATATCTTAACTGCCGTGACCATGTTCAATCTCTTGCACGTCAATAATGCGCATTGATAGTGTCGGCGCAATGGTGATAACCAAATCTGCGCTGTTCTGCTGGCAAACCGTTCCGCAAAATTCTGCTGTTCCTCGCCAATCCTTCCGCCAACCTGGCCTCTTCTCAGGAATCTGTCCGCGCGGACCACCCAGCCCACAGCGTTCAGCCAACCGTAACCCATCACACAATCTGAACTGACACCGAGGGGTCCAGAGGGGCCTCTTCATTAAGGGCTCCAGCGACGGAGAGAAAGAAATCACTTGACACGGACGCTATCGGAATTTAAGCCCATACCTACACAGACTCATGTTTGT
>CALFYE010000004.1 GCA_937952145.1 uncultured Myxococcales bacterium | reverse complement strand
TGGAGGTCGCCCTTTTGCTTGGCCTCGACCGCGCGCTGGAACCAGGGCAGCGCCTCGGCAAAGCGGCCTTGGCTCGACAGACAATAGCCGACCTGATGCAGGCTGCAGCCGAGGCTCTCGGGGTCCACGCGGCCGTGGAGGTCGCCCTTTTGCTTGGCCTCGACCGCGCGCTGGAACCAGGGCAGCGCCTGGGCAAAGCGGCCTTGGCTCGACAGACAATAGCCGACCTGATGCAGGCTTCTGCCGAGGCTCTCGGGGTCCACGTGGCCGTGGAGGTCGCCCTTTTCCTTGGCCTCCACAGCCGCCGCAAACCACGGATGGGCCTCGCGGAACTGGCCGGCTTCAAGCAGCGCGCCGCCGACTTGATGCAGCACGTCTTGAGAAGACGGCTCCTCGCGCCAAGTGGACCAGCGAACATCGTGCGCCAGCAGCCGCGTGCGCAGCGCGAGATCTCCAGGCATGCTCGTAAACTCGACCGCCACGGCGGCCAGACCCTCGAGCATCGGTTTTCGCAGCGCGCGAATTTCGTCGGCGCCACGCTGCCGCACGAACTGGGCGATAAGCTGGTGGATCTCCAACTCGTCGCCCTTGCCGCTGGCCAGACCGCTGGCATGCAGGGCATCGATACCCTCATCGAGAGCGGCCGCGCTCCAACCGACCGCGCTCAGGGTCGGGCGAAGCATGTCCGCAGAGGTCCGCGTCGACGCAAACATGCTGGCCGCGCACAGGAGCCGCTGCGTGTTGTCGCCAAGCAGCGACCAGGCCGATTCAAAGCTCGACAGCGTGGACTTGGCGAGCGAAGCGACGACCTCGACCGGCCGCCCCTTTCGCAGTCGAGCCGCTGCGGCGTGAGCGCTCGCGCAAAGCTGGATGGTCACGCCCCCCGCATGCTCGATCAGGGAAGCCGCAAGCTTCTCGGCAGCGGCGGCGTCCTCGAGGATATGAGCCACCAGCGCCTGTGCATCCGCATTGGGCAGCGCGGTGCAGTGGACCGGGCCGTACGCACGGGGCCAGTCGCTGAAGTTCGAAGTCGCGAGCAGGTTCCACGGCAAGCCGTCCGGCGGCAGCCAGTCCCGCAGCGTCTGCTCATCAGGTAGTCCGTCATACAGGATGAGCGCGCGCCCCTGGGTACCGATGTGCCCGAGTGCGCGCCGGCACTGATCTTCAAAGGGCTCCTCCGCGGGGGCGGTGGGCTCGAAGACGCGGAGAAGCCGGGCGAGGTCAACAGGCGGCGTGCCGTCGCCAAAACGAACAAAGAAGACGCCGCCGGGATACGCGTGTGCGTGTGCGCGGGCGTACTCCTTGGCCAGGCGGCTCTTCCCAAAACCGGGGGCACCGTAGACGATTGCGATCCGCTGCAGCGACAGCGTGGTGGAGATTTTCTGCAGCTCGTCGATGCGGCCGGTGAAGCGGGGCTCGAGGTCGGTGCTCGGAAGCGTGCTGCGGCCGCGAAAGCCGCCTCGGGCACCTCTTCCGGGCGACGAGGCGCTGCATTGCTTGAGAGCCGCCTCGATGGCTGACTCATCCGCCATGGCAAACAGAAGGTTGGTCTTGGCGAGCCGGTCCATGCCCCCCGAGCAGCGCTTGTCCACGTCGGGAAAGAAGTCCTGGCAAAATGCAGTCAGGTCTGAATCAGTCGACAAAATCGCGTCGAGCTGCTGGCGTAGCTCGCGACGCGACGGTGCGGACTGGGGACTCCGAGACATGGCGAAACTGCAGATCATCGTACGCGGTCGGCGCTGGACTTCTGACCAAAATCGCCTGCCTCGCGGGGCGACTGGCGCGCCCGTGACGCCGAGCCCGCCTGTGCCCCTTTGCTTCCCGGCAGCTTTCATTGGCCGCGGAACAATTGCCAGAGCCTTCTCGACGGGAGAATATCACTACCAACGAGGCAAGGTTAGGTAATCTTCGACGACAAAACGTACTGAAGCACGAGTCGGGGAATGGCTGGAATAATACAATCTGGCCTCAAGCACATAAAGCGGCGCAATCGTGACCCCTCTGTGTCCGCGCACCCCCCCAATCCGCTGAGCGATAGTCGGCCCAACTCGACAGAGAGCCCCTGCCTGTCGAACGGTAAAATACCGTCGGTGAGGTTGTTTGAATAGATTCCCTACGACCGCGCGAGGGCTTGCGGCACCGATGGTCAATAACCAGGGAATGGTTCGACGGGCAACGTTGGCATCAACGGAGCACACAATCTCTCATGTGTAATGAGAAGCGTGCTCTCACAGGAGAGCGCGGCGGGCTCACGGCCAGCGATGAACGGGGTACAGCGAGCACGATGACATCCCGACCGACCGACTGCTGGCGCGATTCTTCAACATTCTCGCGCTAGCATCTAGCTCAGCAAGATATCGGCCGGGCGACTTGATGCTGTTGGGCAGCAATCCGCTGGCGGTGGAGCCGGGTAGGTGGTGCGTTCGTTCGCGAAATGCCCTTACACCAGGCACCTTAGTCTGGGTTGTCAAGTGAGCAGTCGCCGAAACTTTCCCGGATAGAGAGGGGAGGTCGTTGGGGCGGGTCAGGATCCATTCGGCATGGGCAGGAGCTCATCCAGGGCGGCCTCTAGGCTCGAGTCCGCGCTGGCTGTCGGGTCGTTCTCACGCTGATTTTGCAGCCTCGCCGCGGCGGCCTGATGGGACTTCAGCTCGGCGGTGTCGTGCGCTCGGGCAGCGCAGTCCTTCAGGGTGAGGTGGGCGCTCAGCGCAAGCGCCAGGCCGGGCTTGTCTGCGCCCTCTTTTGCGAGGCGCCCCTCTGCGATCGTCAGGGCCTGCGCTGCGTTCGGGGCGGCTTTTTTGCACTGGCCCAGACGGCGCTGGGCATTGGCCGCTCGATCGTGGGCGGCGCCGCGGAGGAACTCTATGCGCGGATCGCTCGGGACTATCGCCTGGACCTGCCGGGACTCCGCGAGCAGATCTTCATAGAGCTTCGCGGCTTCCGGCCAGCGACCGTCGCGCTCGAGGCAGCGGCCGAGGTCGATGCGCACCCGCACGAGCATTCCGTGCAACACGGGGTTTCCGGGAAGGGCAGCCAGCTGCGACACGATGAGGGGCACCGCCTGCGCATAGGACGTCTCGGCATCGGAAAAGAGTCCACCTATGCGCTGCGCGTTACCCAGGTGCGTGTACGCATAAGATAGAGCTACCGGGAGCTCCTTATCCTCTGGATGGACGGCGAATAGTGTCTGAAATCGCTCGACAGCTTGACGGAAGCGTGGGATCGCATCGGTCGGCCTTCCCGCGGCCATCCTTGCCACACCGCTCTGGAAATCGACGGCCCCCGCTAGCTTTTCGAGGGCTGCGTTGTGCAGCTGTTGCAGGAGCAGTTGAGACGTGAGCGCGGTCGCGGCCTCCAGCGTCTCTATCGCCCGCGCGAACTCGCGCAGCGACAGCAGGACTGGCGCCTCTTTCAGCATGAGCTCTACCCGTCGCTCTTTAAAGTGGTCTGCATCGGGATCCGGACGAGACCAGCGCTCGATTGTTGCCGATCCCCCCAATCCGTAGAAATTTCGACCGGCGAGCCAAGGCGTAAGGCCTTGGCTCGCCGGTCCGTGAATCAGGAAGCGGAGCGGCGGGAGGA
>CALFYE010000003.1 GCA_937952145.1 uncultured Myxococcales bacterium | reverse complement strand
GCGCTGCAGCACCCACACCTCCTTGTCCAGGATGGCCGCGCAGTCTTCCACCAAGCGGTCGGCAGCGGGGTCGCCCCCGCCGCCGCCGCTCGCGCCACTGCCACCTTTGCCCCCCATGCCGCCGCCGCCCCCGCCGCCGCCCCCACCGCCGCTACCCGTCCCGCCATCGCCACCGATGGCGCGATTGTCGTTCAGTGTCACCGCGACCAAGGTCAGGTCCCCCTGGGCGAAGATCGCACCGCCCGCCCCCATGCCGCCACCTCCGCCCCGCGCGCCAGCACCACCGTCGCCGCCTTTGGCAATACCGCCCTGCAGGGTCACGTTGCGCAGCGTTAAGCTGCCGGTCGGGAGGACCGTGGTCTGGGTCGGCACACCCGCCACAAACAACAGGCGGAAGGTGCCGGTGGCCGTCGCCCCTCGTTCCAGCACTGCACCCTGGCTGCCGTTGGCAGCTTGGATCGTGATGTTGCTGGTAATGGCCGGCAGCGCGTTGCCGCCGTACCAGTAGTTGTCGGGCGACAGGAAGCTGTACGTACAGCCGCTGGCTAGCTGGATGACATCGGCCCCGGGGTTGGTCGTCTCGTTGTTTGCCTGGTTGATCGCGGCAATCAAGTCCGCTTCTTTGGTCGCACCGCAGCCGACGGTAATCGTCGCGGCCTGCCGAACCTGGGCAGTCGGCTCACCGGAGCCGGGTGGGGCCTGCCCACTCTCGGTGCCACAGTACAGCCCGACAGCGGCTGAGACACCGAGAACAGGCAACAGCTGACTAGCGGTGATGTTTCGTCGGCGCGGATGCGCGTGAGACAACGACGTGCGGGACATGATGGCCTCCTTCAACACAAAGGAGGCTCGTCATATCGCACCTCCGACATCTTGTATCTAGCGTCGAGCTAGCCAGCACAAAGCACCTGCGGCGTGAAGGAGGGCTTCGGCCGGAACGAGTAGGCCAGTGCCCGGCCCCGAGGCCTGCATGCAGAAGGTTCACAGGTCCTCCGCCTTCCGCGCGCACAAGAAGGCTGCAGCGCCAGGCAGGAGCGAGCGGAGGGGGAGCAGGTGAAGGGGGGAGGCCGCTTCTTAGACGCCGAGCTCGCGCTCAACATCGGCGAGGGCGTAGCGAGCCATCGCCAGGTTGGCACGGCTGCGGTCGACGGCCAGGTAGATGAAGATGTGCGGGCGCGAGCGCAGTGGGCGGATGAGGTGATACTGCTTGCCGAGCGAGATCAGGATGTCCTCGGTCTCGTCGCGCAGGCCCAGCGTCTTCATCGCCTTGCGCTTGGCGCGCACCACTTCGGTATTGGCAGCGGCGGCGACCTCCAGGTTCATGATGCCGGCGCCGCCGGTGGAGCCGATGCACATGCCGCTATCGGCGTCGGCGACAGCTGCGCCAATGAAGCCTTCGGTGGTCATCTCGATCTTCGACAGAGCGTCTTTTACGGAGCTTGCAGTTACGGCCATGGTGTCCTCCTCTTGCGGTACGAAAGGAGCCTGCGTGGCAGCGAGTGCCTCCCACGAAGACTTGATCTCGGTATCTAGGTTGGTCGGTTCAATCGGCGTGGTCAGGGGTTCGTCGGCGCGGACATCGGCGCGAACTTCGGTGCGAACTTCGGTGCGAACTTCTGTGCCAACCTCGGCGCTTTCATCAGCACGGACGCTCTTAGTTAGCAGCCCTCCGCCGCTCACCCACCGCCCGGGCAACCCCCCCCCCAAGGGGGTGCTCGATGTCATGCTGCGATGGCGCGCAGTGAAGGCACAAGAAGGTGCCCGGGGAATCCTTGGCGTCCTCGACATCAGCTAGAGGGCGGCGCTCTCGACCGCATGAAGCAGCCCCTCATCACCGTCGAGCAGCATCGCCAGAACCCTCAGCTCTACCCCTATGTAAGACATGTGGCAAGGAACCCCGCAAAGCGAAACCAGAGCGAACAAGCGCATGCGCCGAAGCTCGCCCAAGAAGCGCACGAAGCGAAGCACGCGCCGAGCTGCCCAAGGAGCGCGAGTACACAACCAAGCGCGGAGCGCGCTACGTCCTGCGGCGAGTCGATAGCTAACCCTGGCTTCCCCTTCCGTTGAGTAGCTAACCGCGCTAGCCTGCGGCTATGGCCCTCTCCGCTCAGACCCCACGACAGCAGCCGCCTGCGACGATGGAAGACTTCCTCGCCATCCCTGCGGCCGATCGATGGCATGAGTTCGTCGACGGACAGATCATTCGACGCGCAGTTCCCGTCGGGGAGCACGGATACGCCCAGAGAAAGATTGGCGCACTCCTCGACGACTACGATGGCCCAGAAGGGAAGAACAGGCCCGGCGGATGGTGGATCGTCGTCGACAGCGAAGTCGACTTCCCTCAGTTCAAGCGACGGTTGCGGCCAGACCTGACAGGCTGGCGCTGCGACCGCATGCCGAACCCACCCAGGGGCGTTCCCGCCCTCCGCCCCGACTGGGTCTGCGAGATCATCAGCCCCGAAAAGCGCCGCTACGACGTCGTCGAAAAGCGTACCTACTACGCCGAGGCCGCCATCCCCTTCTACTGGCTCCTCGACTACGAGCGCGCCACCCTCACCGCTCTGCAGCTCGACGGCGATCGCTACATCCAGCTAGGCGAAGCCGGCCTGCAGGACGCCCCCCGCTTCGCCCCCTTCGACCTCCTTGAAATCCCCATCGCCCGCCTCTTCCCCCGCTAGGAGATTGTTGCAGTATTGGCTCAGCAAGGCTTCAGCAGGCTGCCAATTGTCATGGTAACCACAAATCAACACACTGAAATGTATTAAAAAATATAAATATTTTATTTATTTTTGAGGATTGCTTGATTACTGCAACAAGCTCCTAGCTGCCCGCCCGCCTTTCTGTCTCGCTGTCTACGGTTCCCCGCTAAGCGCCATCCCTTGTACGCATCCTTGTGCCAATGTGCGCGCAGGAGGTCCGCACATGAAAAAGGCACTTCTCCTCTCGCTGTTTCTCGTCGCTTGTATCCCCAGGGTGGCTCGCTTCGAGCGCTTTGACCTGCAACCGGGACACGCCGATGTCCTCTGGCTTTTCATCGACGAGAGACTGCATCGCTGCATCAACCTCCCCAAGGGGCCCGTCTGCGCCCGCTTCAGCTACATCAAAGGGGAAGCCGAGGCGGAGCAGCTACCTAGCATCCCGCCGACCCCTCCGGCTGAGCCGTCGGCTTGTGTCACCCAAGGGCCGCGGCTGGGCGCGCGCTAGCGGATCGCTGCCATGCGCCGCGCTCTGGCTCTGACCCTTCTCCTTGCGGGCTGCACCCACTACGTCCGCATTGAGAACCCCTATCACCGCCCGCTGGATCGCCATCGCTTCTGGGTCCATGGCTTCCTCTGGAACTTTATCGGCGGCCGCATCCAAACCACCGCCGCCTGCGGCGATCGCCCTATCGCCATCGTCGAGACGCGAAAGAGCATCGGCAACTACCTCATCAGCTGGCTGACTCTCGGCATCTACACCCCCATGCAGGTTCTCATCACGTGCAGCGAAGCCCGGCCGCCGTATCTAGGCTATCCGTCGGGCCCAGCGACCGGCCCAGTCATCATCAACACCACACCCGTCTACGGAGCCCCCGGCCCCGCTCCGTACGCCCCACCGCCGGCCCAGCCGCCCCAGCCGTAGCCATCCTCCCCCTCCTCACCGCGCACCCGCACGCCAGCCACAGCAGCGACACAAACCAAGCTGCCGCGCCGAGACTGGACAGACCTCGACCTCACCGCCGAGCAGTTCCACCGGCGCGACACCAAGACACCAAGACGCCGGGGCGTACTCAAGTCGTCACGCCCCATCCACGCGGACCCGCCACAAAGAATCCGCGTGTCGCCTTTCGAGACACTCTCCGACGGAGATCCGCTTCCCCAGAAGCCGCCCCCCATGTCCCCGGATGTCCGCAACGGATTCCTAAGGGTTCTTAAGTCCCCAAACCCCGCAGAAGACTCACGGACAAGCTCTCTCCCCTAGAGATCCTGTTCGCCTTCCCCCCGTCGGTGCCCCCGTCGGTGCTCAGAGCCGGAATCGAACCAGCGACACGCGGATTTTCAGTCCGCTGCTCTACCTGCTGAGCTATCTGAGCAAAAGCGAGGCGTACGCTATTTCAGCTGGGCGGGTGGGTCAAGAGGTTTTCGTGGGGGGTGGATTGGGGGCGGGGCGGGGGAAGGTGTCGGGGTTGCAGAGGTGCGCGGGATCGACGGTGTGCTTGAGGGTCTGTAGGGCGGCTAGCTCGGGGGCGAGGGCGGGCTCGACGAGGTCGGGGGTGCGCGGGAACGAGGTCAGGTACAGGAAACCGCCGGCGGCGACGATGCGCTGGGCGAGTGGCCGGAACTTGTCCTGGATGGCCTGGGCCTCGGCGAGCGTCTGACATTCGGGGCGCAGGGCGGCGATGAGCACCATTGGCGAGCGTGGCAGCGGGATAAGCGGCAGCAGGCTGGCGCCGCGTCCGCGCTGCACCATCAGCGAATAGCCGCGTGGCAGACAATCACGGGGCAGGCTGCGGGCTAGCTCGTCGAGCTCGGCGAGAAGCGGCAGACCAGAAGGCAGGGGCAGCGCGACCTCAAGCGCCGGGTTATAGCGACGCCAGCGCGGCGGGCCGAGGACTTGGCTGTGGGCCAGAAAATCGACCCACTCGGGCGGGCTCTGTTCGGCAAGGGGCAGGCCAAGTCCGCCCAGGACGCGGCCGCCGCGGCGCCCACGCCCGAGAACGTGGCCGCGCTGAGCCAGGCCGCCGGCGACGCCATCGTCGACTATGTGCGCGCGCAGGGCCTGCCCACCGACGGCCTGACCGTCGCCTTCGACGGCACCACCTCCACCGTCACTGTCGACGGCGTCATGCCCGACCAGGCGACCAAGGAGAAGGTGCTGCTGTGAGATCGGAAGAGCAC
>CALFYE010000002.1 GCA_937952145.1 uncultured Myxococcales bacterium | reverse complement strand
CCGGCCCGCACACCGTGCCCGAAAGCAATGCCAAGCGCGCGCTGCGCACCTGCTCCGGCGACATGTACGAGGGCGTGCCCATGACCATGCCGGTTTGGGTCAGCCGACCTTCCTCACCGTCGCCAGGCTCGCGCACGCGGGCCAGGCCGAAGTCGAGCACCTTGATCCAGTCCTTCGAGCCGGTCTCGGGATCTTCGACCAGCATGATGTTGGCTGGCTTGAGGTCCCGGTGGATGATGCCCTTGGCGTGGGCAGCAGCGAGGGCCAGCGCAATCTGTCGCCCGTAACGAATGACCAGCTCAACCGGCAGCCGCCCGCCGGCGTGCCACAGTCGCTCGTGCAGCGTCTCACCATCGAGAAACTCCATGATGATGTACGCCGCGCCATCGTCGAGCTGGCCGAACTCGTAGACGTCGACCAGGCAGCGGTGTTTGACGATGTTGACGGCTCGCGCCTCGTTCAAGAAGCGCTGCACAACCTGGGGATTCTCGGCGAAGTGGGGGTGCAGGACTTTGATGGCTGCGCGTCGCTGGATCTGCTCGTTAACTGCCTCGTAGACGTTGCCCATGCCACCCTTGCCGAGCAGGCGAACGATCTTGTAGGCGCCTATCTTGCTCGGCGCGCCGGCGTTGGTTGAGGCATGGTCTGGCACGAAGCACCCTTTCTGGGGACGCTAGGGCTGCCGGGTGGCAGCCAAAAAAGAGAGCGCAGCCGGATAATTATAACGCTGCGCCCGACGTTTTCGCGAGCAACAAAGCGCGGCTTGGCATAGGGGGCCCGCTGCAGGCGTCGGCGAGCCGACAAACCGTATCCGATCCGCGATCTAGGGGGCGGCAGGGACATACTCGCCGCGCGGTCGGGCTTTGCCGCCTGGGTCGCTATGGCCGTGCTTGCGAGGGTGCGAACCCTTGGGCTTCGGGCTCGGCTTGCCCTGGATGGAGGCCGGCGGCTCTGGCTGGCTGACCTTGACCGGCGGTTCTGGCGGCGAGGGCAGCGGCTCCGGGGGCCCGGGAACTTCGGGTGTGCTGGGGGGCGACACCGGCGGCGGGGGGCGAGTGGAGAGCATGGCTCCCCGCAACACCAGGCCAGCGCCGATAACAAGGAGCAGGACGAGGAGCACAAACAGGCTGCGCTTGCCGCGGTTCGCTTCTGGCTCCCCCTCTCGATTCCGACGATTGATGCGCGCCGTCGCTGGCCCGACAGCCTCGCGGCGGCTGGATCCCGCACTGCCCAGGCTGCGCCGCCCTGGGCCGGCGGCGTTACCGGCGCTTATCCCGACCTCGACGCTGAGTTCCGCCCCGCTGGCCACCGGGGATTCGTCGTCGGATCGGGACCAAGGCGGCTCTAGGCGCTGCAGCCACTGCGGCGCGACATCGAGAGCAGCGGCCAGTGCCTGGGCTTGCGCGTTGACGTTTGGAAATCGCTCAGCTGGCAGCATGGCGCAGGCTCGCGCGAACCACTCATCGAAGCGGGGCGGCAGGTTCTGGCTGCGTTCACTCGGCGGGACCAGACGCCCGGCGAGGATGTTGGCGTAGACCCGCATCGGCGAAGCCTCGGGCCAGTAGCTCCGCCCGACAAGTAGCTCGAACGCGATCATGCCCAGGGCCCAGATATCGGTGGCCGGTCCGGTCTCGGCGCGCACCGAATCGATCTGCTCGGGAGCCATGTAAAGCGGAGTGCCGAGCATGGCGCCGGTCGCCGTCAAGCGCGGCGTGATGTTCGGGGAGGGCGGGGCCGCCAGCGTCGGAGCTCGCTCCAGATCGGGCTGCTGCAGGGGCGGCTCAGGCGGCAGCTGCCCTGCGGGGGGCGGCGCCGATTGCACGCTGTGCACTAGCCCAAAATCGAGGAGCTTGACCATCGCCGGGGCATCGGGTGGCTGATGCAGATAAATGTTCTCTGGCTTGAGGTCGCGGTGAATCAGGCCCAGGTCGTGGGCGCGCGAGAGCGCCTTGGCAATCTGGCCGATTACCCAAACCACCCCGTCGGCAGATAGCGGCCCGGCTTCTTTGATGCGCTGGTGCAGATCCTTGCCGCTTAGGAGCTCCATCACGAAAAATGGCGCGCCGTTGAGCTCTGGGGCGACGTCGGCATCGAGGACACGCACGACGTGGCCACTGCGGATCTGGGCCGGCGCGCGCATCTCGCGCTTGAAGCGCTCGATGAACTCGGGCTCGGTTAGCTTTTCCGAGAGCAGCTTCAGTGCGACGTGCTCGCCGGTGTTGACGTGCTGTGCCAGGTAGACGCGACCGAAGCCCCCTTTGCCAAGGAGGCGCTCGATGCGATAGCGCCCTGCGACGCTGCTCGGCATCGCCTCCGTGGGCGGGCTGCGGCTATCAGGCGAGCCACTTGCCTGGGGTGCGTCGGTGGCCATGACTCCGCGGACTTCCTCCGAGCCTTAGCGACAGTTCACGCGATCGATGACGCCGGCCATGTTGGGCTGCGGCTTGCAAGAACCGCCGATGTCCAGGCCGAGCGTGCCCTTGTCCCACTGGCAGTAGCAGATCGCGAGGTTCGCGCCGCAGTCTGCCTGGCAGCGCACAAACTGGGGCGTGCCGGCTTGCGGGCAGGTGGTCTTGTCTTTGGGCTTGCAGTACTCGGTGCAGGCGGTGGTCGCGTCGTTGCCCGCCACGGCGGCCGAGATGGCGCTGCTGCATGCGAGCACGTCGCAGCTGACGCACAGGCGCGAGCCGTTGCTGTTGGTGTAGCAGCAGGCCGAGGTCACCTGTTCGTCGCAGTCGCGGTCCCACGACTTGCTGACCGGATCGGGGCTATTGCCCCAGTCTTGCGGGGCGGCGGCGGTCGCGGGACAGCTCAGCACATTGTCCTTGCAGACGTACTGCGCCTCGCGCTTGCAGGCCCCGACGCCCTTGCTGCAGGTCTGGCTTAGCGAGGCGGGCGAACAGGCGCACTTGCCCCCGCCCATGCCGTTGATGTTGGCGTTGTTGTCATCGCAGTCGCTGCCACCGCAGGCGGTGTCGGGATCGCCATCGCGATCGAAGTCTCGCGGACGCTTTTCGCAACGCCCAGTGCCGGTGTTGCACTGAAAGAGCGAGCAGCCGTTCGGGTCTGAGTTGAGCTCGCGGCAGGTGTCGCTGAGCAAGGTCTGGGCGCTGACCGAGCAGTCGGCGATGTCGTACTGACCCGCCGTGCAGCCGGCGAGCATGCCAGCAGCGATGCTCAGGTAAACGAGAACGCAGCGAGCGCGGAGAGGGCTTTGAAGAGACCGGCGATGGCTCATTTTCGGTTCTCCTGTTTGCTGATGCGCTGCGGCGGAGGCAGGCCGGGCGTCGGACGAAGTTGAAGCTGCGCGGCAGGCTGCGGCCGCCAGGCGGTGGTGAAGGCCAGCACTCCTGCGATGAAGGCGAGGGCTCCGCCGCTACCGACGAGCGCGTTGGCCGCTAGCGCCTGATGCTGGATGTTAAGCCGCACCCCTGGATCGCGCTCCAGGGGGTTCAGCGCAAGCTGATCCGCTTCGGCATTTTGCGCCTGGACACCGACGCCGATGCCGGCCCCCACGAGCGCCAGCGAAGCACCCAAGGTGGTAAAAAACAGCCACTTCGGCGTGCGGCGCCACGACGGCAGAGCCAGGAAGTGCACCGGCAGCTGGACGACATCGTTCGCCCGCAGCGGCTCCTGCCACGACAGCGCGCGATAACCCGGGGCCGAGACATCGACGCGGTGCTCACCCACCGACACGTACTGCGGCTTCTCGGCCAGGTCGGGAGAGACCGCGGCATTGTCCAAGTTGATCAGCGCACCGCTGGGTCGGTTGTGAAAAACGAACTGGATCGTCGCGGTCTCGATGCGCTGCAGGCTCAGCTGCAGATCCTGCCTTTGACCTAGCTCTAGGTGTACCCGGCGATCGATCCGCTGTACCCGCGGGCCCGAGGCGATGACTTGGTGATCGCCCACATCGAGTTCGAGCGGCACACCCAGGCCAGCAGCGGCCAGCGGAATGCCGTCGACGCTGACGTAAAAGCCGGTGGGGATCTCGCCCACCACTTGAATCGTCAAGCGTGGAACGCGGGCGTCGAGCTCGGCCATCTTGGCGCGGGCGGCATCGCGGGTCGCGGTGTAGCGGGCGTCGCCGGTGGCGCGGATTCGATCCTCGGCTTCTAGCGAGGCTCGACGATACGCGACATAGGCGCTGCCGACCCGGCCAAGCTCGTGCAAACAACGGCCAATCATGAACCGCGTATTCGGGCTGCCTTCCAGTTCCAGGCTGGCCTGGAAGGCCTGTAGGGCGGCTTCCCAGCGCCTTCCCAGGAACGCGCTGCTGCCTTGCTCAAAGCGAGTCAGGGCGGTAGCCGCCGGTGCCGCATGCAGCGTCGGGATCGACAGCATGCTGCAGACAGCGAGTGCGCCTAGGCATGCTTGACCGCCGCGCGGACCCCGCAGGTTCATAGCCATCCCCATTGCGGTGCAGAAAGTTCGGTTCAGCATCGCACAAATCTGACCATTGGTCAGATTCTAGTTGTAGGTCACCCTGGTCTTGGGCGCTCGACAACTGGCGGGCTTTCGACGCAGTTGTCGATGACCCGCCAGCGGCGCAGCGAGCGTCCCGTGGGTGAGTCAGCAGGTTGAAACGAGTGGGGGAGCCGGGAGGAGCCTGGTCGGCCCACGCATCACGCGAGCCGACGAGGCTTGAGGCGAGCGTCGCTTACTTGGCTTTCTTGTCGGCCTTCTTGTCAGTCTTCTTGTCGGCCTTCTTGTCAGCCTTGTCGGCCTTGTCAGCTTTCTTGTCAGCCTTGTCGGCTTTCTTGTCAGCCTTGTCGGCTTTCTTGTCAGCCTTGTCGGCTTTCTTGTCGGCCTTGTCGGCTTTCTTGTCGGCCTTGTCAGCTTTGCCCGCGGGGGCAGGCGGGGCCTCGGTCTTGGCGGGCGCCTGGGCAGGAGTCGCCACCGTTTGTGCCGGCAGTGCGGTCTGCTGCGCGCCGCCGGCCTGACTCTGCGGCGGATCGACGATGCGGAAGTCGACACGGCGGTTCAGCGCCCGGCCCTTCTCGTTCTTGTTGTCGGCGATCGGCTTGGTGTCGCCATAGCCGTGCGACTCCAGGCGCCCGCCGTCGATGCCTTCCTTGGTCACCAGGTGCTTGAGCACGCTGGCGGCGCGGCGATTCGACAGATCCAG
Source organism: uncultured Myxococcales bacterium (assembly GCA_937952145.1). Taxonomy (GTDB): domain Bacteria; phylum Myxococcota_A; class Polyangia; order Palsa-1104; family JAEUJZ01; genus JAEUJZ01. Next base: position 60,424 of record CALFYE010000002.1, on the reverse strand, counting down.
GTTCTTGTCCGACTTGCCCTTGTTATCGGTGTGTCCTTCGATCGCCACCCGCTTGACCTGCGGCTGCACCGCAAGGACCTCAGCGACGGCCTGCAGCACCGGGAAGCTCTTCGGCAGGATGACGTCCTTGTTCGTCGCGAAGAAGATCTGCTGCTTGATGATGATCATGCCGCCCTTGACCTCGACCAAGCCGGGGCAGCCGTTCTTCTTTGGATCCTTGGATGGCGCGCCGGGCTTGTCGGGGCAAGCGTCCTCGGGATCGACGACACTATCGCTGTCGCGATCGGGCAGCGGGCAGCCGCGCTTGGCCGGGTCGGGCTTGGCCCCGGCGGGCACGGTCACGCACTGATCCTCGTGGTCGTAGACGCCGTCGCCATCCTTGTCGGTGGCCGGGCAGCCCTTGCGCCCTGGATCGGGATGATCGCCAGCCGGCGTATCGACGCATTGGTCTTCGTTATCAAACACGCCGTCTTCATCGCGATCCTTAAGCGGGCAGCCCTTCTTTTCGGGATCGGGGTTTTTGCCGGCCGGCTTGTCCACGCACTGATCTTCGTAATCCCACACTCCATCGCTATCGCTGTCCGTCGCGGGACAGCCGCGCTTGCCGGGATCGGGATGCGGGCCAGCGGCAGTCTTCGGGCACAGGTCTTCGCTGTCGAAGATGCCGTCCTCGTCGGCGTCGGTCAGCGGACAGCCCTTGCGCTCGGGATCGGGACGCGTGCCCGCCGCAACATCGGGGCACAGATCCTGCTCGTCGGGTACGCCGTCCTTGTCGGCATCTTTGACCGGCTTGACCAGCGGTGCATACGCTAGGCGCAAGAGCGCGCGACCATCGGGCGTACCTGGCTGCCGCAACAGACCCACGCCACCCGCCGCGCCAAGCTGCAGCACGTGGGCGATGTTGTAGTGGAAGCCGGCCAGGACTTCGAGGCTGGTTGCCTCGGGCTGGAACGCCTGGTTGGGCAGGACGATGGTGCCCATGACGGCTTCCGGACCTACCGCGAAGCGTCGCTCCTTGTCGGCGTAGTACAGCGAGGCGCCAAGCTGAAGCTCAGAGCCCGCGGTGCCGCCGAGCAGGCTTCCCACCGCCAAGCGCGCCTCGGGGCGATACAAGAAGCCGCCGGTCAGCGACCAGCGAATATGCGCGCCATAGCCGGCCAAGATTAGCTTCGGCAGGAAGCGGAAGTTCGCGTCGTTGCGGAACGACACGGCGTTCAAGCTGCCGTCGGCAAGCGGCGCCCAAGCCTGTGCCGAAATTGACAGCGAGATGGGGCTCTCGTCGGGCTGGCCGGCGAGGCGGACCATGATGCCAAACCGCGGATCACCAAAGCCAGGCCCAGTCGTCGGCAGCCCCGCGACCGTCGTCCCATCCCCCTGCGAGAGGACGGTCACCGGGATCGATGCGCTCAGCGTCAAACGGTCGAAAAACGAGGCCGCGAGATCAACGTGCAGCGACACAAAGTGCTGCTGCAGCACGTTGGTGCGCATGATCGAGCCGTTGGCGCCCTGCTGTCCCAAGATCAGCTGGTTGTGGGTGTAGTTCGCCGTGACGCCAGCCGCGAACCGTCGCGTCGAGGAATACCAGGGATGATCGACCCAGAAGCTCCACTCCCCGGCTGCCGTCGGCTCGTAGCGGTTGGTGTTGAATCCCAGCGGGATCTGCTGAGCATCCGCCACAGAGGCGCTAGCGCCGAGTAGTAGCAGCGCGGCAAGTGTCGATCGAAATCGGAATGGTGAGCTCACGAGGCGACTCCTTCTCGTTGGCGTTGGGTGCGGGGCGAGGGGCGGCATGGCGCGGGGCTAGGCTCCCTGATCTTGGCGACGACCGCGGCGAGCAAAGAGCAGCGCGCCGAGGCCAAGGAGGGTGGCGAAGAAGCCGACCGGCTGCGCCTGGCTGCGGGTGCCGTCCGCCGCTGAGCAGCCAAACCCACCGCCAATCAGCACGACCTTCAGGTTGCTCGTCGTGCCGGTATCTGCCGGGCAGTTGACCGTCGTGCCGTCGCAGACCTCAGCCACGTCGGCAGCGCTGGTGGCCGGACGGCAGACTTGCATGGCCGGCGCCACGGCATCGGCCGGGCAGGCAGCCGCGGTGCCGGAGCACTGCTCAGCCACGTCGCAGACGCCAGCCGCAGGCCGGCAGGTGGTGGCCGTTCCCAGCAGCGAACAGGTTCCATCCGTGCTGGCTCCCGCCGCGACGGAGCAGGCCTGGCAGTCGCTGGTGTTGCTGTCGCCGCAGGCGGTATCGCAGCAGCGTCCATCGACGCAGAAGCCGGTGCCGCAGTCGGCGGCCGCGGTGCAGGTCTTGCCCTGGCTGGAAAGCTCGACGGCGCCGACTGTGCACTTCTGGTCGATGCGACGGATGCCGCGCTGATCCAGGCTGCCGACCAGCGTGCCGTTGCAGACCGTCGGATCGCCGCTGTCATCGGCCACGCTGGCCGCGGCCGGCAGCAGCGTCTGGTTGGGACCCCCGTTGTCGGCCAGGGTGCCTAGCTGCGGGTCGGTGATGCGAGCGGTATTGGTCAACGTGCCGCCGCTGTTCGAGACCGACGTGATGATGTTTTCGGCTCCAGCGGTCGTCGTCGCGGTGCCGGACTCCTGAATCTGGACCAGGTTCTTCACGGTGCCGGGCGCGTTGGCCAGGATGCTGTTCTTCAGCGTGACGCTGGCGGTGGGATTGCCGCCCCCGTAAGCGAGGTTGAAGACATCGCTGCCGTCGGCGCTGCCGCCGCTTGTTCCCGACCCGGCCTGCACATTGTTGTTGGCGACCGTGGCATTGGTTAGTTCGACGGTGCCGTTGAGGTTGAAGATGGCGCCGCCGTAGCCGCTGCCGCCGTTTCCGACCGCGTTGCCGCCGTTGAGGCCAGCGCTGCCGCCCGTCGCGGTGTTGCCAGTTAGCGTCGAGTTGACGACGCGAACGGTGCCCAGGTGCACGAAGATGGCGCCGCCGGCCCCAAGGCCGCCGCCGCCGGTAGCCATCGTATCGTACGACGCACTGCCAGCGCCAAAGCCCCCCATGCTGCCCGGGAAGGAGCTACTCGCCCCGCCGCCACCGCCGAAGCCGCCAAACGCGCCGCGATCTTGACCCGCGCCGCCGCCGCCGCCGAAGCCACCGCCGCCGCCGATGCCACCCGCGCCGCCGCCACCGCCTACGCCGCCGCCGCCGCGGAACTGTGCGCCACCGCCGCCAAAGGCGCCGCCGCCGCCGCACTGATCGAGGACATTGGTGGCAGTGCCGCCCGCGCCTCCGAAGCCCGCGCCGCCGCCACCACCACAGATCTCATCGGCGCCACCGCCACCACCGTCCCCCGCGCTACCCGCGGTTCCGCCGGTGTCTTGGCCACCAGCGCCACCGAGACCGCGTGTGCCACCGCCACTGCCGGCCGTGGTCATGCTGGCGTTGCCGCCGTTTTCACCCGTCGTGGTGCTGGTACCGCCGCTACCCCCGGCCTTGCCGCCTTCGGTGCCGACTACGCCCCCGCCCCCGTCGTTGCCGGTCGCGCTGCGGAATCCGCCGCCGCCGGCCGCGCCAGTGCCGCCCATGCCGCCGCCGCCCGTGTAGCTCCCCGCCGCATCGGTGTCGCCGCTGCTGCCGCCGCGAGCGGTGTTGCTGGTCACGGTCACGCCCATCAGGCTTAGCTCGCCGTTGACGTACACCGCGCCGCCTGCACCCATGCCGCCGCCGCCGGTCCACTTGGCCGTGGCACTGTTGCCGCCCTTGGCCTGCCCATTGCGCAGGGTGACATTCTTCAGCGCCAGCTTGCCGGCCTGCTTCGGCGGCAGCGTAGCGCCAGCGACGAAGAACAGGCGCATGTCTGGCGCCCCGGTGTTGCGCTCGATGATCGCGCCCTGCTGCGTTCCGTCGATGGTGATGTCACTGGCGATGGCTGGCAGAGCGGTCGGGCCGTACCAGTAGTTATTGATTGTCATCGCTGAATACGTGCAGCCGGCCTTCAGCGTGATGACGTGCGGTCCGGCTCCGGCGGTGTTGGCGTCATCGATGGCCATCGCCAGCTTCGCGATGTCGCAGTCCGCCAGCGTGACGTTCAAGGCCGAGCGCACCGCACCCGTGCTGGCATGATCTGCCGAGGGAGAGCACGCCAAGAGCGGCGCGACGAGGAGGGCCGAGTAGGGGATCAGACGAACGGACGTAAGGAGATGACGCATCGTGAGGTCCTCCGACTGATGGCACGACGACTTTGCTCGGTATTGCCGAAGCAGCCCGCAAGCCCGCGGTGCCATGTACAGCCATTGCAGTAGCTGGAAATAATGTTTCTTGCCTTTCTATTTTTGCAGGCATCGATGGGCTTTGGCGAGCCCCATTTCACTGAATTTCTTTTGCTTCTGCCGTCCGTCCGACCCGTCCGAGGTGCTACTCTGGGACGCGCATGCCAAGCGAACTGCCGAGCGCAGACGAGCCTGACCCATTGGGTGTAGCCAGCGGCCGTCGGGTTCCACGCGGTCGGGAACGCCCCAGGGGGCCAGACCGCCGCCGATTTTTGGCCCGCGATGTGCAAGTAAGCGCGGCTCCCGAGCACGAGCCGCCTTCCGGCCTCGCGTCGATCTCGGGCCCTGCGCTGGGGCCGCCCGCCGAGACCGATGCCGCCCCCATGCCAGCCTGGCTACCGTTTCTGCTGGTCGTGCCGAGCGGTTTGTGCAATGCGCTGAGCCTGGTCGCCCTGCCGTACTTCCTGGCGCAGCGGGGGATGCAGATGCAGCAGGTGGGGCTGTCGGTGGCCCTCAGCATGCTGCCGCACGCTTGGCGCTTCCTTCTTGGTCCGCTGGCCGACCTGTGGCTGCGACGTCGTAGCTGGTACCTACTCTCGGTGGCGACCTCGGCGATCAGCGCCATTGCCCTTTACAGCCTGCTCGATCGTCAGCGTCCTCCGCTGGCGCTGATTAACTTCATTCTACCGCTGCTCAGCTTGGGCGTGGCGATGGCCGATACCGCGGTCGCCAGTCTGTCGGCCAGCCTGGTCGCGACGCGGCAGCAGGGCCGGGCTGCTTCGGCCTACACGCTGGGACAGCTGGGCTGGCAGGGGATCTTGGGTTCGCTGATCTTGTTCTTGCGCGAGCCGCCGGCTTGGCTGGGACCCCGCCAGGGCTGGCTGCCGCTGTCGTTTACCGGCATCGGTATCGTTGCGGCCGGCTGCATGATGGCGGCTGGCTTGGCCGTGCTCTATGTCCGCGAAGCACCGCCGCGCTCGCGCCAGCTGGCGTCGTCGAAGGACAGCGGCAGCGCGGGAGCCCACGCCGCCTATCAGCCGCTGTGGCGCGAGCTTCTGGACTTTGTCCGCTCGCGCGCCGGCATGTTGGGGCTGCTGGCCTGTGTCCTGCCGCTTGGCACCTCGGCGATTGACTGCCTGGAAGGGGCGCTGGCCGGCGACTATCGGGCCGGCGCCTGGCATGTCGCCTTCGTTGGCGGTGTCGGCGGTACGCTGAGCGGCCTCGTCGGTGCTCTGGCGGGTGGGGTCCTGGTGGCGCGCATGGGGCGCTTTTCAGCCTACTGCGTCGCCAGTGCCAGCATGGGCATCACCGCGATTGGGCTGGCCGCGCTGCCGGCTAATCCCAGTACGTACGTCGTCGGCATGCTGTTCTACGGCGCTTTGGCCAGTGCGGTGGCCGCTGCCTTTAACGCCTACGCGTTCCAGCTCATCGCCTCGTCTCGTGCCGCGAGCAGCGTCTGCGGTCTGTTGTATGGCGCGGTCAACCTGCCGCTTTCCTACATGCTGGTAGTCGACGGCTGGGCGCACACCCAGGCCGGGCGCGTCGGCCTATTTATCACCGACGGCATCATCTGCTTGATTGCCGTCGTGGGGTTGGCGGCGATGTCGCGCTTGCGCCTGCGGAGTGTCGAGCCGCAGCTATCGGTAACGGCGAAGTAGGGCTCAGGGGGCGGCGGGGCGGGTGGCGGCTAGGCGCTGGCCGGCTGCTTCTTGGCCTTGGGGTTCTCGCGGATCTGCACCAGGCTCGCCGGCAGGCGGTCGTACTTCAGCATGTTGCCGTTCTTGTCAGCCATGCCGAAGGTCAGCGTGCCCGTCGGGCAGCTCTGCACGCAGGCTGAGCAGCGCACGCACTCGGGATCCTGCATCGGCAGGCCCTTGTTGGCGAAGTTCATGATGTCGATGCCCATGTGGCAGACCGACGTGCAGACGTTGCAGCTGATGCACTTTTTCTTTTCGGGGAAGATGCGGAAGCGCGAAAAGCGCGCATAGATGTGCATAAGCGCCGCCAGCGGACAGGCAAAGCGGCACCACAATCGGCCGGAGTAGCGGAAGTACAGGCCGACGCCGAGGATGCCGCCGAGCAGGATGTCGACCGCCCACTTGTACGAGAGCGGATTGACCAAGTGGCCCTGATGATTCTTGCCTTCGAGCAGCAGGTGGAACTGTTGGTTCATCCACGAGTTCGGCAGCAGCCAGCCGGCGATGCGCACGAACAGCAGCACAAACGCGATGCCGAGGATCGCCTGCCCCAGCATGTTCAACCGGTTCCAGCGCGGGCCGTGCGGCATCTTCTGGCGCTGCTGATCGCCCATCGTTTCGGCGAGCGCACCGCACGAGCAGATCCAGCCGCAGAACGCGCCCTTGCCGAAGCGCCAGACCAAAGCCGGGATCAAGACGAAGGTCTGCAGCACGCTGATCACCAGCCACCAGGTCATGGGCTTGTCGGTGAAGACGTTGTAGACGGAGAGCGGCCATGCAAGGATAAATCCGTATGCTCGCCAATAGGCTCGGGGATGTCCCCAATCCGGCCACTGCCCCGCCGCGTACTGCGCGTCCGAGATGTATTTCTCAAACAAGTTGTCGGCAATCAGGCCGCCGCCCCCGCCGGAGAACGCGCCGTTGTAGCCGAGCCAGGGCAGGATGACCTCGGGCAGCAGGAACAGCGGCAGCAGCTGAAAGCCAATCAGCGAAAGCGTCTGCACCTTGACGTAGGGCGTCTTGCGGCGACGGATGCGCTCGATGCCGAAGCCGACGATGCACAGGCTGTAAAGCAGCGTGTAATAGAACGAGCGCGACTTCAGCGACACCGCCAGCGTGCCGACCAGCGTCGTGCGATCCGCCGCCTTGTGCGACAGCCAGCTCGATAGGTTTTCGGGAAACGGATCCAGCCAGTGCTCGGTCGGCCCGTTCGACTTCCAGGCGTAAAGGAAGGTGCAGAACAACAGCAGCGCGACCAGGAAGGCCGTCGCCTTGGGGCTGCTCTCGCCCGAGATGCGGATGCCCGAGCGGCGGAAGAAGTCGAGCGGCGGCTCGCGCCCGATCATCGAAAACACGACGTCGTTGGGCAGTGTGACCGTCTTCTTTTCGCTATCGCTCAGCACCACTTCGCTGTCGTGGATCTCTTTGATCTCCGACGGCAGCATCAGGGTCAGGCTGCCTTTTTGATCCGGCTTGAGGCCAGCGCGCAAGAACACGCCGCTCGCCGTGGTGACTCGCTCCGAGCTGGGTTGTTCGACGCTGACCGGCGCCATCGGATCGCGCACTAGAGCCTGGATACGCTCCATGTTGTCGGGCTTGGGGCGGGCGAATTCCGGCTTGCGGTACGACAGCGTGACGTCGGCTCCGCCCTGGCAAAGCGCGATCGCGGTTTCGAGCGCGCTGTCGCCGCCCCCGACGACCAGCGCCTTCTTGCCGGCGTAGTCCTTGGGATCGTGCAGGCGGTTATAGACCTTGTTCTTGTCTTCGCCGGGCACGCCCAGGCGACGGAAGTTACCGCTGCGACCGATCGCCACGATGACACGCAGCGCTGCGATGGTCTGTCCCTTTTCCGCTAGGTGACAGACGATGACGCCGCCTTTTTTCTCCAGGCGCTCGACGCGCTTGAGCTCTGGGCGGACTCCGCTCGCCTGCGTCTGCATCTCATCGAGCAGCTCTTCTTTGATCTCGCGCGAAAACTGCAGCTCGCCAGCTGGCGTCATTTCGCGCGGGTAGGTGTAGATCGGCTTGCCTTTGGGGAAGTTGGCGACGGTGGAAAACAGCTGCGTCGCCTCTAGCAGCACGAAGTCGAGGCCGCTCTTTTTGGCCTCCAGCGCGGCCGATACTCCCGACACGCCGGCCCCAATGATGACCAGGTCGCGCACCCCCTGCGCCTTCTTGCCGCGCTCGTCTTTGAAGCGGCTGTCGGCCAAAATCGCGGACACCGCGCGAGCACCCGAGTCGGCCGAGAACTTGAGCAGCGGGATGCCGGTCAAGTCGCCGACCACATACACACCCGGGACGTTGGTCGCGCCGTTCTCGCCGACCTCCGGTAGGGCTTCGACGACTCCGGCAGGCCAGCGAGTGTGAAGCCAGTGCATGTAGCGTTGCCAGGGGCTGCGCGGAGTGACCTGACCCGGAGTGCTAGCCATGAGTGCGCCTTCTTCCTGTTCCACTTCCACTAGGGGGACTGCGCCGGGGTTCCGGCTGTTGCGGATTGAGCGACTATCATCGCACGAAGTCTGCTGGCCAGAGCGGCGAAGCGGCGTGCGCTGCGTGATAGGATGGCCCCTGTGACCGTCCGCCTGTTTCTTGCCTGCTGCGCTGTGACTGCGGTCTTTGGTTGTGCGACGCCCGGCCCTGTTACAGCGCCGAAGGTCGCCATCGCTTCCGCCCCCAGCGCCCCCAAGCGCCTTGATGCCGAGGCGCAAGCCGTCGCCGATGCCGCTGCCGAGAGCGCGCGTCCCACCGATGCCAGCGGGACCTGGGACTGGCTATATCGCGGCGCGACCCAGCAGGGCGACGTCCGCATCGAGCAGGAGGAATGGCACCTGCAGCAAGAAGGCAGCACGCTGAGCGGTTTCTTCTATCGCCAGGTCTTGATGCTGTCTTCAGATCAGCGACCGTTTACCTGCAACGGCATGCTTGGCTTCGCGATCAATACCCGGGTCAGCTTGGTCGGTGAGCTCTCCGGCGGCCGGGTCAGCCTGCGCGAGGTCGGCATCGACACCGACAAGAACCCCTGCGACGACGGCCGGCGCGAGCTCTATTCCTACGAAGGCCAGCTTCGCGGCGACTCGCTGGTGCTGAAGCTCCCGGTTGGCCAAGAGCAGCACCTGGTGCGACGGGTACCGCGGGTGGCCGGCCAGTCGATGATGGGGATTGGACCAGAGCGCGGCGAGAGCACCCGAGCGGATGCCGTGCTGCCGCTCGCCGGCGTCTGGGAGTGGCAGTTTCGCGGCGCCGACCCCGACGGCGATCTACATGTCGAGCGCGAAGAGTGGCACCTCAGCGAGACCGGCAACGAGATCTCGGGCTACTACGTCCGCCTGCTAGAACGACGGCGATCGAGCGGCGTCTTCCCCTGCAACAACAACGGCGTCATCCAGGGCAGCACCCGCTACGTCGTGCGCGGCCATCGCTTCGGCAACAAGGTCTCGCTGGCTGAGGTCGACTATCAGACGACGCCCGGCGCCTGCGAAAACGGCGCCCGCCGTCTAGAGCAGTACCAGGGCACGCTGCACCCCGAGGGCACGCTGGTCCTGTCGTGGACCGGTGGCTCGCAGACCCTGCGCCGCAAGCCGTAGGCCGCGGCCATTTCTGTTTCCTTGCGCTGGGGGCCTGGCATAAGGTGCCGGCCATGTCGCTCAAGGACGCTGATCGCGCCGCCATTGCCGAGGCCCGCGAGGCCCAAAGTCAGACCCGCCGCCCCACGGTCCCCGCGCTGGAAGAGCTCTTGTACGAGCCGCTTCTCGTCCTCGACCACGGCTTCGTGCGGGTCATCGATTACATGGGCGATGACAGTGCCATCGTGCAGGCGGCCCGCGTCTCGTACGGTCGCGGCACCAGCCGCACGCGCGACGACCGCGGCTTGATTCGTTACCTCATGCGGCACCGCCACACGACGCCGTTTGAGATGTGTGAGATCAAGCTGCACGTCAAGCTGCCGATCTTCGTGGCGCGACAGTGGATTCGCCACCGCACGGCCAACGTCAACGAGTACTCCGGGCGCTACTCGATCCTCGACCGCGAGTTCTATTTGCCCTCGGCCGAGCAGCTTGCCGAGCAGTCGCGCAGCAACCGCCAGGGCCGTGGAGCGCAGCTCTCAGCGACGCAGGCCATCGAGGTGCAGCGCCTATTACGCGAAGATGCGGAGCGCTGCTACGACCACTACGAACATCTGCTGAATGAGGATGAGGCGGGTGCGCCCCGTCGACCGGACGACCCGCAGCTGGCCCGCGAGCTGGCCCGCATGAACCTCAACCTGAACTACTACACGCAGTGGTACTGGAAGATCGATCTGCACAACCTGCTGCACTTCCTAGCGCTGCGCATCGACGATCACGCGCAGTACGAGATCCGCGTCTACGGCGAGGCGATGGCGCGCATTGCCGAGGCCTGGGTGCCGATGGCCTGGGAAGCCTTCACCGACTACCGCCTGCGCGGTGCGCTGTTTTCGCGAGCCGAGCTGCAAGCGATAAAGGCCCGCCTGCGCGGCGAGACGCCGGATCTGGCTGCACTCGGCCTGTCCCCGCGCGAGCAGCGCGAGTTCTACAGCAAGCTAGGTCTAGACGGAGAGGAAGCAGGGCAGGGCGGGGGCGTGGCTACGCGGCGTAGCGCTTAGCCAATCGGCGGCTCAATGCAGCTGCTGAGATCGAATAGTAGGAAGATCAGCGCCTTCTCTTGCGGCGACAGCGTGGTCGTGGTGCAGCCCTTGGGGAATGGCTGATTGGGCATGTCACCCGACGACACGTGAATGTCAGAGAGCACGAAGCGGCCGCATTTGGCGCTGGCGGGTGCGCTGACCGGCGTGTCGAACGAGACGTACTGCACGTTCTGGCTTGCCGGCACCGAGATCCATGACTGAACGCGCGTGGTGTCGACCGACATCAGCGTGTTCTGGGCATCCCTTAGATCCAGCTGACCCAGCGTGGTCGAGCCGCCCACCGACGGCTGCACCAGCCAGCTAGCCAGCGTCGACCCGCGAGAGAAGTTGGTGTTGATCGTCGCAGTGGTGTTGAGAAGGTCGGCGCGGTTGTTGAAGGTCATCAGGCCATTCCAGTTGGTCTGCTGACGAACCCAGTAGCTGTGCCAGTGCGAGGCGAACATGCGTCCGCCGGCGTTGACGTAGTCAAAGAAGTTCTGAATCGACTGGGCGGTCTCGGCGCTCGGCTGCTGGCTGCCCTCGCACGAGCCGATGAAGAGATCGTACTTGTTGAGGTTGGCCGCCGTGTTCCACAGCGTGCGGGCGCTGGTCAGGTTGGCGCCGCCGTTGAGCGTGGTGTCGAACTTATTGGTACCGCTGGTCACGCCGGAATACAGGTGGACGCGGCCCGTGCCCGAGTCGTTCGTGAACTCTTTGTCTTCGATGCCTAGCTTGCGCAGCAGGCACTCCAGCACGTCGGCCCCACCCGTCGAGAGCGCGATCTTCGGGATATTGCCCTCCTGCTGATTCTTCGGCAGGCGCGTGTTGTCTTCCGGAATCGCCGTCTCGCGGCAGGCTTCGACGTAGTTCACGTTGAACTCGCGCCGCCACTTGCCGACCTGCACGACCAGCGGCACGTTCTCGCCAGTTGGCACGTTGTCGAGGGTGAAGACGCCGTTGAGATCGGTCTGGGTCTTGGTGACCGGCTCGCCAGAAAACAGCGTGTCGCAGCGCTCGCACGAGGGGCCCGTGGTGATGGGACTTAGCGCGGCGTTGGGAACGAAGACATAGGCCCCCGCGACAGGCAGGTTGCCAGCTGGGATGTTTACTCGCCCAGTAATTGTCGTCTTTTTCGCGTTCTTGCAGACCACCTGACGACACTGCAGGTTGACGCAGCCCTCATAGCCCATGGACTCGATGTCTGGGTTCGAGAACATCGGCCCGTTGTCAGGGCCACCAATGCCGACGTCGTTGCAGGACAGCAGGGGGAAGGACACACAGAAAGCTAGTGATAAGGGAGTCACAGAGCGCCACATAAGACACCTCCTCGTATTGCATCATAGCAAGGCGGACTGGCCGCGGAGCAGCGGTTGAAGGGAGGAGACGCGCCGCGGGGCTCTGGTCTGATGACTGCGCTGCGTTTCCGGAGGGCTAGAGGCAAGGAATTGCCACCCCGGTCATCGACGAAAACTGCTATCCTGAAACCGAATGGCTAACAGCATGCCGCACATCGAAAAGGCCTTAGTTTCTTTGCGCTTACCGGTTCGTGGCTGGCTCTTGGCTGCGCTTGGCATCGGCTTGTTGTCTGATCCGGTGGGGCGGGACGGGCTGGCCCTATCGCCGGCGCTGGCGGCCAAGAAAGATGCGGCGAAGAAAGAGACGCCGGACAAGCAGGACGAAGAGCTCAAGCAGAAGGTCAAGAAGCTCTTCGAAGACGGCATGGTTCAGTACGATCTGCGGCGCTTCGATGTGGCGATCACGCTGTTCGAAAAAGCCTTCGAGACGCGTCCTGATCCCGTGTTCCTCTACAACATTGCGCAGGCGCATCGCATGGCGGGGCGACCTGCCGAGGCGGCTGCCTTCTACCGCAACTTCTTGCGCAAGGCTCCTGATGCGCCGAACGCCGCGGATGTGAAGGGCTGGATTGCTCAGCTCGACAAAGAGGCGGGCGGCAAGCAGGCGAACATCGTACCGCCGCCGGTCGACCCGCCGGTGCCGTACCTAGAGCCAAAGAGCAAGCAGAGCTTCATGTCGCGCATCACCGTCGACGGCAAGTCGTACTTTCTGACCGGCGTCGGCCATCGCTCGTACATGGGGTTTTCGGTCTACGGCATGGGGCTTTACGTCGATGACAGCTTGGCCCGACGAGCCTTCCCCAAGCTGGTCGCGCAGGCCGGCGGCAGCGAGCTACAGCAGCTACGCGCCCGCGATCTGGCGCAGAGCTTTGTCGTGCTGGGTGAGTTCGGCAAGGCGGCCGTGATCCGCTTCAGCCGCAAGCTCACTGCCAAGCAGATTGCGGACTCGTACCGCGACCTGCTGAAAGAGAACCTCAAGGACAGCACTGCCCCCGCGCTGCGGCAAAGCACGCAGCAGTTTCTGGCCCTGTTCAATCGCGATGTGGCGACCAACGACGAGATGATCATCGCCACCAGCGGCGACGGCCTGATCAGCGTCACCACCAACAGCGTGCGCGTCGACGGGCCCCGTGACCCCACGCTGTGCATCGACCTGTGGAACATGTGGCTCGGGGGCAAGCCACTGAGCACGGACATGAAGCAGACCTTGGTCGAGCGCATCGCCCTTTTGGGGCAGAGCACCGGCGCTCCGGCGGGCAGCGGAAAGTAGGCAGCGATGGACGAGAAGCTGCACGACGAGGGGCACTCCGGCGAGCGAAGGCCCGATGCGACCAGGGCTTCGATGTTCTCTTCCCCCAGCGATCCGACGGAAGCGCCGAGTATCGATCCGCTGGTCGCGCTTGATGACGCGCGGCGCGAGCTCGTTCGTCTTGGTGCGGCGCTGCGCGAGCTTGGTACGCCGGTGTTGCCCATTCACGATCAGCTCTTGGTCATGCCGCTGATTGGTCACCTGGATGCGGCGCGCGGTGCCCACCTAATGGATGATCTGCTGCTGGCCATCGAGAAACATCAGGCTGCGCAGGTCATCTTGGATATCACCGGGGTCAGCGTCGTCGATACGGCGGTGGCCAACATGCTGATTCAGGCGACGCGTGCCGCCAAGCTGCTGGGTTCGCGCTGCATCCTGGCCGGCGTGTCGGGCGCGGTATCGCGGACGCTGGTTCAGCTGGGCGTCGATCTGCGGCAGCTGCCATCACGGCGCGACCTGCAGGACGCCATCGCCTATGCTCTGCGCTCGGCCGGGTGGGCAATCGTCAAGACCGAGAAGGAAGTCGACTGGCTCGACGAGTTTAGCGAGGGGGCCTCGTCCGAGGCGACCTAGCGATCCGGCTGCTTGGCGTTCGCCTGTACAGACTATCTCGCCTTGGACGTTGCACGCAGGAGACGGGGCGGTGCGAGCCTAACGACGCCTCATCCGGCGCACCGCGACAACCAGCACCGGCATCCCCAGCAGCGCCGCAAACAGCGTCGTGATCTCGCCGAGGTCGGCGATGATGCCAAAGGACTTCAGCGCGTGATTGCGCGACAGTAGCAGCGTCGAATAGCCGATGACCGTGGTCAGCGAACAGAGTGCGACCGCTGAGCCGGTCTCGGCCAGCACATCGGCGAGCGGCGGTGAATCTGGCTGACGCAGGCGCGACCACAGCTGAGCCGCATACTCTGTCCCGACCCCGAGGGTAATCGGCAGAGCCACGAAGTTCATGAAGTTGATCTTCACGTGGAAGTTTTCTTGCATGCGCTTAGCCGCATCGATCATCCCGACGCTGCCCCCCATCCAGACGATGCCAATCGCCAGCGACAGCAGCACCGGCCCAGCACCGCGGACCCCGAACAGCACGAGGATGAGCACGCAGACCCCAGCCAGAGCAGCCAGCGTGACCTGCGGTCCGTCCGCAATCAGGGTCTCTAGGATGCCGGCAAAGACCGTTGCAGCCGAGGCCGCGACCCACGTCTTGCCATCGGCTTCAACGCTCAGCGCCTTGGCAATGCGCAGCAGATCGTGTCCGTTCCACGAGTAGTAGTTGTCGGAATCGGCGTCGACCCCAACGAACCGGCCACGCGGTCCTTCGACCTCGGTAAACGCGTCCTGAGTCTGCTTTGGCAGATCGTAGGTAGTCAGGCGGCGCAGATAGTCGGGGGGACGCCAGGCGCTGACCTCGCCACGCTCCCCTTCGTCCATCAGCTCCTCGTAGCGATCGATCTTTTTGCGAATGCGAGACAGCGTCGCGAGCTTTTCATCCTGCTTTTCTGGCAGGAGCGAATTGAGCGTACGCACCAGCTTAAGGACATGCTTGCTGCCCAGTGCCGCATCTTTTTTGCGAACGGCCTCGGCCACCAGATCGGCCTGCTCCGGACGGTCGACTAGGAAGACCGCGTCATTTCCGACATAGCCCGCGCCCACCTGGGCCATGCCCAGCATCTCCATCCGTCCCCACATGTTCTGCGACGGCGTCTCCTCGGTGCGTAGGTTGTTGAAGTTCCACTCCAGCGGATCCTGCAGGTAGCGCTGCAGCGGTCTTACCGAGACCAGAAGTAGACTCGCTACCGCCAAGCCAACCAGCACCGCGTGACGTTCGCTCAGTCGGCCGAGCGCGGCAAACGGACGGTGCAGCCAGCTAGGCTTCGGCGTCATCGAGTTCGGGCGCAGCCGCTCAGCGAGCAGCACCATCGGCGGCACGACGACAAAGGTGCAGGCCCAGACGATCAACATGCCTGCACCCCCGATGAGACCAAACTGGTTGAAGCCCTTGAACTTGGTGAGCAGCAGTGAGCCATAGGCGATGCTCGCGGCGGCCATGGCGCTCAGCGTGCCAAGAAACGCTCCACGCAGCGCCCGTCGCAGAGCGACTTCGACCGGCAGGCCTTGGCGGCGCTCTTCGCCATATCGAGCCATCAGCACGATGGGCGAGTTGATGCCGTTGCCGAGGATGATGGACACCAAGAATGCGGTGTTGATGTTCAGGTGCTGCAGCTTGAAGGCGGCCAAGACTAGCGACAAGAGCACGCCCAGGATGGCGGGGGCACCGACGACAATCAGTACCGCCATGCGCCGGAAGTACAGCATGATCGAGAGCAGGATCAGCGCCGCGCAAGCGATGGTGGCGAGCTGGAAGTCTTCTTTGATTCCACCCTGCTCGTCGAGAGCTTGGGCAATGTGGCCGGTGTACTCGACCTTCATGGTCGGATGCACGCTGGCGGGATTGGCGCTGTTCACGATGCCGCGCACTGCCGCCATGGTCTCGATATCGCCACGGGTCGCCAGACCGTCGCGGCGACGCCACATCATGACGCCTAGCCAGTGCTCGCCATCCGCTTCTGCTTCGAAATAGCGCTGTGCCCGGGGGGCTTTGCCCGGATCTTGAGTCGGATTCTGCGCTAGCTGAGGCACCCGATCGTTGAGTCGCTGGCGAAGCTCGTGCAGCTCTTTTTCGGGATCGCCTTCCAGATCGACCAGCAGCGGCATGGTCCGGCGAGCGATCACGCGGTCGAGCAGCTCTTCCGCGTTTGCAAGATCGCTCATGTCGGCGTACAGCCACTTCCACTTCGCGGCGTACTCTGGAACTTCTGTGTTTGGCTTCCACTGGATCTCGGTGAAGCTCGTCGGAACCAGGGCCTCCAGCTTGTCGCGGATGCCGTCTACGAAGCGGTTGTTGGCATCACGATCTTTGCTATGGACGATCATCACCAGGTTGGAAGAGCTCTTCTGCTTTCCTGAGATTGATCGCAGGGCCAGCACCGACGGGTGATTGTCCGGCAGTAGCTCGGTGAAGTCGGTGCGCAAGTCTAGGCCGCGATAGGCCGTGACAGCGGAAGCTACGGCCAGCGCGAACAGCAAGAAGAGCAGGAGACCGCTGCGACGCGCAGCGAAGCGGACGTAGGCAGCAGCCACCCTAGCGAGGGGGCCCGACACCGGCTCTTCGACGGGGGGAGGTAACGATACGCTCATAAGCTGGGCTCAAGGTCTGACGGGTTAGTAGGGTTAGGCGGAAACCGCCGCATGATACCGAACAGGCCCACTCCGGCAACGGGATCCGGTGGCGTGGTCTGCGCTTTGCGGCGCCCGCCCGCCGCCGTGGTGGCGCGGCGCACGAACCGCGGCTGGCCACCCCGTGAAAACTGCGGCGGCAGAGTTCGCTGGGCGCATACAGTGCCGGACGTCCGGCGTAGATCGGCGGCACCCCGTCGCGAGCATGGTGCTCTTGGCGCGCTCCCAATACGAATCGCCGGCGGCAGACCCCGGCTGGCACGACGTCAGCCCTGACTAGGAGACGATCATGAACTCTGCAATCCACAACCGCCTTGGCTTCGCCTTCAGCCTCTCACTGACGCTCGCCTGTGGTCCTATCGAGGAAGGCAACCGCAGCCAGCCGCAGTCGGCGGATTCAACGCAGACGGCCCTGCCCGTCGGCGGAGTGATGGATTTCACCATCAACAAGCCGGTCATCAACCGCGTCTTTGGGGCCAGCGACAAGGATGTCTGGGGAGCGGGCAACGGCGGCATGATGGTGCACTGGGACGGCAAGGTCTGGCGCCGCATCGCCGTGCCTACCGGCAATGACCTACTGGCCATCTGGGGCGCCAGCGACAAAGACGTCTGGGCCGTTGGCGATGCCGGCGTCGTCATTCACTGGGACGGCACCAGCTGGACTCGCACCACCACCCCGATCCCAGACAGCGCGAGCCTCAATGATGTCTGGGGCACAAGCGGCAGCAACGTCTGGGCCGTTGGAGATCGCGGCGTGATCATCCAGTACAACGGCTCGGCCTGGGGAGCCTTCAGCTTGCCGTCGATCAACAACCTTCTGACTGTGTGGACGGCCAGCACCACCGACGGCTGGATTGGCGGCGATCTGGGGATGCTGCTGCGCTGGGACGGCACCGCCTGGTCCGAAGTAGCCAGCGGTAGCGCGACCCCATGGCTGCACATCCGCGGCACCGCCACCAACAAGGTCTATGCCGCCAAGCAGAACTCTGAGATCTGGGTCTTTGACGGCAGCAAGTGGGCACGCTCGACGGCTAGCATCGCCGGTCAGCGCCTATGGATGACCGCCGACAACGACATCTGGACCTTCGCGCCGGGCTACTCCTATCACTTCAACGGCAGCATGTGGCAGAGCACCAGCTTTAGCTATCTGAACTCGCTATGGAGCTCAAGCCCGACGTCCGGCTGGGCGTTGACCAATAGCGACATCTTCAAGTTTTCGTCGGGAAGCTGGTCGTCGACCTGGTAGCGACGAGGCGGCGGGGCAGGGCAGGCTACAGGCAGCAGGCGATGGGGCGAGCCTTGGTGCAGTCGCCGTAGGTGTCGATCAGGGCGACGTCGTTGACGATGGTGCCGTAGTCGCCACCGCCGCTGTTGTTCCAGCTGCTGCAGGTGTAGCTGCCCAGAAAGCGAGCCGAGTCGGGAATGCCGGTGTTGGCGATGGCCGAGCCGTTAGCGGTGCTGGGATCTAGCCAGGCGCCGCCGCTGGGAACCGTAGTACCCGAGTTCGCGCGCAGATACTCCGTCGCGTGGCACATGTGCGATCCAGTGAACGCCGAGGCGCAGAGCGAGTGCATCTTCCATCGCCCGCCGGCGGCACCGTTAGTCGTCGAGGAGGTGAACCCGGCGAAGCGCGCCTTGCTAGGCGTGTTGCAACAGGCAAGCTGTCGCGCCGTGCCACAGGCCCCATAGGTGTCGACGGTGCCCGTCGAGGTGACGATGGTGCCGTAGTCGCCGCCGCCGCTGTTGTTCCAGCTACTGCAGGTATAGGCGCCCGGCATGCGGCCCGCCTTCACCGAGCCGTTGTTGGCAATCGTCGATCCGCTGACGGTGCTGGGGTCCACCCAGGCACCCGCCCCGGGGGGCTGCTCGCCCGAGGTCGCCTGGACGTACTCGGCGGCGTGGCATAGGTGCGATCCGGTGAACGAGGTGGCGCACAGGGCGTGCATGCCCGCGCGTCCGCCGGTGACCTTGCCGTTGTATGAGGCGCCCGTGAAACCCGCGAAGGCCGGGACATCTTCCGTCACCGCACCGCCCGTTCCAGCGGGGCCCGCCGGTCCTGGATTGCCACGATCACCCTTATCGCCCTTGTCGCCTTTGTCCCCTTTGAGGCCGGCCTCGCCGCGATCGCCTTTGTCGCCCTTGTCGCCTTTTACCCCCGGGATTCCCGTCGGTCCTGTGTCGCCCTTGTCGCCTTTATCCCCTTTGTCGCCTCGGTCGCCCTTGAGTCCCTGAGTACCCGGCGCGCCCGGCGCACCCGGTGTCCCCATCGGGCCAGCCTCGCCCTTATCGCCTTTGTCGCCCTTGTCCCCCTTGCCACCGTCGCGACCAGGCTCGCCTTTGTCCCCCATGGCGCCCATGGCACCGTTCGTGCCATTTGTGCCGTTCATGCCGTCGTGGCTACAGCCGTTCGCCAGCGCCAGCGTCGCGCTCAGCCCAAATCCAAAGAGCGTATTCAGGGTCTTTAGGGTTCGCATCGCCATCCTCGCACCATGTAGGTCAAGATGGGCGGAACCTAACACAATCTGTTTTGCGGGGGCGTGCGGTTAGCTAGCGGCTTTGCCGCCGGGGCGGCGGACTTCGGCGAGCTCATCGAAGAAGCGATTGGCGGTCCCGACGTAGGTGTTCAGCGACTCCAAGAGGAGCTGCGCGATCTGGCCGTTTTCGGCCCGCAGTGCGTCGTAGTAGCGCTGACGCTCAATGCTGTGGACGATGGCCGGCGGATAGCCGTCGCGGACCAGGAGCAGGTTGAGGAGCAGGCGCCCGACCTTGCCGCTGTTCTTCGTCCACGGATAGATCGACATCAGGCGGTAGTGAGCCCCCGCGGCGCGGGCCAGCGGATGTAGCTGTTCGACCTCTTCTTCGTCGAGCCATTCACAGAGCTTGCGCATCCGCAGCGGGATCTTGTCCGGCGTCGCGATCTCGTGGTAGTAGGCGCGGTGAAGCGGGTTGTCCTTGCGGTACGGATTCCCCTTCGACTTGTCCTCGGGAGTCAGGATCTCGTGCATCTGCTTGATGAGCTCAAGCGTCACGAGCCCCGTCTTCTTGCGGGCCGGCGCCTGCTTGGCGGCTTCCTCGCGTACGAAGTCGATCGCCGCCTTGTGATTGCGAATCTCCTCGTACAGGTTCACCAGGCTGACGTCGGAGATGATCTTGCGATCCAGCGCGTCGCGAATCTCGCTGTAGGAGAGCACGACGCCTTCGAGCGCGTTGTCGTGATAGATCCACCCAATATCGATCTTTTCCTGGAACGCTTCGAGAATGCGAGAATCCTCAGCTTGCCGACGCCCACGCAGGCTCTCCAGCTTGGCGTCTAGCTCGAAGAATCGGCTCTCCTCCATGTAGCGGCTCTCCTGTCAACTGTCAGCGATCGACTATGGGATAGACCCGCGTTGCTAACGAAATCCGGGGGTTAGACCAACGCGGTGACCGGCATACGGCACGGCCGTCCGCAGATGCTATCCCGGTCCCGACTGAAGAACAACTGGAATATGTGCAGTTGGGTGCCGCTAGTCGCAGAGCGCTGGGTTCGGCGCGGGCTTGCATGGGCTCTGAGGCGGCGCCCACGTGGATGCCGTAGGTCGCTGGCGAAGACCGGGCGCGCTTGAGTTCGATTTTCGCCCGCGCCGCGGCTTGCCCGTCGAGACACGCTGTGATTCGATGCGCATTCATGAGCGTGTCGATACCAGCGGCTCGGCTAAGAATTTTCAGTATCGGCCTGTGTTTCCTGCTCGCGCCCGTAGGCTGCGGCGATCCGGGGGCGACGGCTCCCCAGACGGAGGATCCGCTCCATCAGGCAACGGCACTCTCGGCAGGGGCGGCGCTCTACGATGAACTCTGCGCGGTCTGTCACGGCGATCGCGGGCAGGGCGGCTCGGCGCCAAAGCTCGTGGGATTCGACCGCGGCGAGGCCATGCTTACGTCCATCATCGACGAGCGGATGCCGCAAGGCCGACCGGAGCAGTGCCGCGGCACCTGTGCGCAGAGCATTGCGCGCTACATCTTGGCCGGCTTTCCGACGGCGCAACCACTGTGCGACGCATCGGGGGCTGGTGCCCGTCGCCTGCGCTTGCTGACCCAGCGCGAATACCGCCGCACCATCGACACCCTGTTCGGCTGGGATGACAGCAGCTGTCCGTCAAGTGAGTTTCGCTATCGTCCGTCGGGGCCTCCGCCCAAGACGGTGCATCTTGCGGGCACGATGAACGGCTGGCCGGGAACCCTGGCCGCCGGCGGCTGGCCGCTTTCCTTTGACGCCGCGACCGGCGTCTTCCGGCTGCGGCGCAACCTGGGGGTCGGAAGCTATCAATACAAGCTGGTCCTCGACGAAAAAGACTGGATCGCCGACCCCGAGAATCCCAGCTCGGTGCCGGATGGGTTTGGTGGCAAGAACTCGCTACTAAGCGTCACCTGTCGGCCCAAGGCTCCGCCACCACCGACGGAGGATGTCGCCAGCGGCCTGCCCCTGGATGCGCGGCCAGACGGCTTCCCGTTTGATGATCATGTCGATGCTCGCTTGGTCACTCCGGTGCATGCCGAGGCGTATCGCCGCGCCGCGTTGACCGTGGTAGCCGCAGTGACGCAGGACCTGCCCAGTGTCCTGCCTTGTGATGGCAGTGGCGGCAATCGCGGTGTGTGCACCAGCCAGTTCCTGCGGACCTTTGGGCGGCGGGCCTTTCGTCGTCCGTTGCAGCCAGCGGAGCAGGCTCGCTACGAGATGCTGGCGGCTAGCGCACCGAGCTTCGAGGCGGGGATTGCTTGGAGCATCGCGGCGCTGCTGCAGTCGCCGCACTTCCTGTATCGCAGCGAGCTGGGCGAACCGCAGCCCGACGGACGCTTCCGCCTGGGGCCGTTCGAGGTGGCCAGCGCGCTGTCCTATCTGTACTGGGGCACGATGCCTGATGAGGTGCTGCTCGCGGCCGCAGAACGAGGCGAGCTCCTCGATGCGGGCATGATTGAGCGACAGGCCCGTCGGATGCTTGCCGACCCGCGTGCTCGCGCCCAACTAGGCGACTTCGCGCTGCAGTGGCTGGGGGTCGAGCGGGTGGCAAACCTGGACAAGCGCGCCGATCTGTTTCCCGCCTGGGATAGCGAGCTGCGGCAGAGCCTTCTGGCCGAGACGCGGAGCTTGTTTTCGTATGTTGTGCTCGACGCCAGTGGCGAACTGGGCGAGCTGTTTACCGCCGACTACAGCTTCGTGAACGAAGGGCTGGCTCGCCTCTACGGACTCGATGCAGTCGTGGGAACGGCGCTGCAGCGACGGCAATATGGGGCGGCGGGAAGAACGCGGCGCGGGGTGCTGGGGCACGGCAGCGTGCTTGCTAGCTATGCCCACTCGGATCAGACATCGCCAATTCGGCGGGGGCTGTTGGTGCGACGGACGCTGCTTTGCCAAGAGCTGCCGACACCACCGCCCAACGCGGGCGGGGTTCCCGCGGTCGACTCGGCTGCGACGACGCGCGAGCGCTTCCGGCAGCATACGCAGAGCCCGTTTTGCAAGAGCTGCCACCAATTTATCGACGGTGTGGGCTTTGGTTTCGAGCGCTTCGATGCCATCGGTCGGGCCCGTGACAGCGAGCGCGGGGTGCCCGTCGATGACAGCGGTGACCTCAACGACCTGTCGGCTCTGGGCAGCGGTCAGCCAGGCCCATATCGCGGACTGGCTGAGCTCGGATCGCGGCTCTCGACGGCTGATCGACTGCGCAGCTGCTTTGTGCGACAGACGCTGCGCTTCAGTCGGGGCGAGCGCGAAGACGTGGCGGCGGATCTCTGCCAGATTGAGCGGCTGCGTACCCAATTTCAGGCCTCGGGCTTTCGCATCCGCGATCTGTGGGTGGCGCTCAGCCAGCAGCCAGAATTTCTGTTTCGACGTTGACGTTAAGGCGGAAAAGCGAGGCACTTCCGATGAAGATTGCGCGCAGACAGCTCCTCTCGGGACTCTTGGGCACGGCGGTGGCCGGCGCGGGGGCCTCTCTGCTGGGCCGATCGCGGCTCCGATCGGTGCACGCTGCCCCGGCAGTCGCACGCCGTGTGCTGTTCTTCTATTTTCCTGACGGCGTGGCGGGACCGACGGCAAGTGGCGAGCCGAGCCTGTGGCACCTGAGCGGCCCGGAGCGCGGGTTTGCTCTGAACGATCAGCTGCAAGCGCTCGCACCGCTGCGCGATGACTGCGTGTTCCTAAACGGCCTGAGCATGGGCCCGACCGACAGCGGCAGCCATCCCGGAGGAGCGAAGAAGCTCCTGACTGCAACCGACGGCGGAGCGGGCGAATCGATCGATCGCCTACTGGCTCGCACGGCCGGAGCGTCGTCCTTGTTCCGGCATATCTACCTCGGGGCTATGGCCAAGCAGAACGGGGCGAGCGGAGACAAGCACATCTCGTATCCCGCGCCTGGCGTGACGGTTGCGCCGGAAGACTCGCCAGTACAGGCCATGGCGACGCTGTTTGGTTCGGTGCCGAGCCCCGAGAAGCCGATCGAGTCAGCAGCGACCCAGGTCAGCATTCTGGATACCGCGCTCGCCGATCTGGCCGATCTGCGCGGCCGGCTGGGCACCACCGAGAAGGCGAAGCTGGAGCTACACGTTGATGCCCTGCGCGAAGTGGAGCGTCGCGTGCAAGGGCTCGGCGCGATGATGCCGGGGAGCGGCGACTGCAAGAACCCGCGCATCGATGTCTCCGGCATCGGCAGCAGCGCCTGGTACGACCCGATGTACTTCCCCCAGATCCTGCGGGCCCAGATTGACCTCATGGTGCAGGCCATGGCTTGTGGGTTGTCGCAGGTCGGCGTGCTGCAGGCCTCCTATCACACCAGCGAGCTGATCATGAGCCGCTTCCCAGCGACGGAGATGTTTGACCCAGGCTTCGACATGCGCAGCCACCAAGCCTCGCACTACGGTGCCAGCCATGACCGCAGCAAGCGTGAGTTCCGCGACTATTTCTCGCAACGACGCTATTGGGTGGCGCAGTTCGCATACCTCTTACAGCAGCTAAAGAGCCGACCCGAGGATGGCGGCACGATGCTTGACCACTCCATCGTGCTTTTGTGCACCGAGGTCTGCGACGGCAACACTCACAGTCACGACAACATGCCCTTCATTCTGGCTGGTCGAGCAGGTGGCCGACTGACGACGGGCCGCTTGCTCGACTACAGCGGTCGGCGTCACGCGGATCTGCTGATCAGCATCGCGCAGGCGATGGGGCAAGGAATCAGCCGGTTCGGTGACAACAGCAGTGGCCCGCTGCCGGGTTTGCTCTCTTAGCAAGCGGCGGCGGGGCGCGTCCTAGATGGTGCACTTCTGCGGCTGGTAGCTCGCCCCGCACTGGCAGCGACAGTCTTTGGCAGTCATTGCGTCGGCTTGGGCACAGCGCGGCACGACCTTGCGATAGCTCGTGGCGCTGCGTCCCACTCGATCGCGAAACGTGATCTGTAGGAATAGCTCGCTGTCGACGATGGAGAGGTCGAGCGGGTTGGGGCAGGTCGAGATGTTGGCCGTATCGTTGGGATTCGGCGCCGATAGCTGCCAGCCGGTCGTCAGATTTGGCACGGGGAAGCTGCCCGGAAGTGGGATTACCCCGACGGTGCGCTCATCGGAATACAGCACCGCGCCCGGCTGATTGAGTGGCGTGCCATCGGCCGCCCGTGCTCGTCTTAGCTCGCCCAGCAGGCTGCCGCCGCCCTGACGACTGAAGTTGTGCAGCGCGGCTCCGACGAACAGGACATAGCCGCCCTGGATCGGCGGCAAGAGATCCAGGCTGTCGCCGTCAGCCACCGGCACCAGGCTGTCGAGTGAGCGACTGAGCTGAGCGGGCACTAGCTCAGGGGGGCCGTCGAAGGTCTCACCACAGGCGAGCATGAAGCACGCCAGGCTGAGAACGGCGCCCTGGCTGCGCCGACGCGACGGTCCGACCGATGCGCGCTGCCGTCGGCTGAGCGGGCCCGATTCAGCGAGCAGTCCGACGCCGCTGGGTAGCGAAACGGAGACCTCTGCGCGGGCGTTGAATTGCCCGCCGGCAGTCGAGTACGCTGCATCCATAGCGTCTCGTTCGCAAGAAGATCGTCGAAAAGGAGCACTCGTCATGGATAGCTCACCCATCTCGCGTCGTGGCTTTGTTGTCGGCGCACTGCTCTGCCTGCCCGGCCTGGCCCACGCCGCTGCGATGCCAGAGGATCTGCTCAAAGGCAAGCTCATCGTTAGCACTGAGTCTCTGCCCACGAAGTGGACCTCGGCTGGCCAGTTCGCTTCGCGGCTAAAAAGTTTGCACAAAAGCTCGGTCACTTACGATAAGAAGACCGGCAAAGTTGAGATTTATTACGCAGGCTTCTTCGCCCAGCCCGTTCCCGATGTACAGGTCAACTTTGTCATCTACGACATCACCGACAAAGCCGCTGGCAGGGCCAAGAAAGGCTCCTGGGAAGCCTTCCTGGGGCGCAAGGGTGACCGCGTTATCTTCAACCGCGTTGAGCTCGACAAAGACGACCTGGAGATGAACAAGAAGTACCTGCTGGCCATCGAGTTCCGCGGAAAGATCATCGCAAGCAGCGAGCTGATCGTCAGGGGCGAAGGTCCGAAGTATTCCGGTAAGGTCGAGTTCACCGAAGACGAAGCCAAGAAGAAAGAGTGAGGACGATGAGGACGAGACGAGCGGCTGGCTGGGGAGCAGTGGGGGCAGCGGTGCTGGCCCTGAGCAGTGGTGGTGAAGGCGGCAACTCCCCGGGCACTCGCTCGTCGGGTCTCTGTGGCTGGGCGCCCGTCGCCGTCGCACGCGCGGAAGAGAGCGTCGAGCCGGCAGGGCGCGGCGATGTGGGCAGTAAGGCCGCGGCGAAAGTGGGGGCGAAGGACGCCACGCTTAAGGCGGTGAAGACCTCGCCCTCGGAAGCGGGCAAGGCACCGGCCAAGGTCGAAGCGCCCGCGGAAACGCTCGCTGCCCTAGTGGCTGATCTGCGGCGATCCGGCAGTCTGTCCGAGGAGCAGGCCGCGGCTACAGCGGCGCAGAAGCTGGGCGGGCTCGCAAGTCCCGCTGCCAACGAGGTGCTTCTAGGTGAGCTCTCGACGGGACTTCCCCCGAAGGTGGCGCTGGCTGCGTTGGATGCGTTGGCAGCGCAGAAAACGGCTGCGGTTGAAGCGCAGCTCTTGCCGGTGCTGTCGCTCTATGCGCATCACCGAAATGCGGATTTACGTGGGCGTGCGGTCACGGCAGTCGCGGCGCTGCCTGCGTCTCCAGCTGCTTCGGCGACGGTGGTGCCGTTGCTGATCGGCGCGCTTGGCGATGCCAGCAGCGAGGTCCGGGCGGTGGCGGCGCAGGCCCTGGGTGGCCGGCACGAGAAGTCCGCGGAACCGGCGCTGATCAAGCTGCTCCTGCGCAAGGACCCGGCTGCGCCTGCGGCCCTGGGGCAAGTTGGAGGGGCCGATACCGCCCGTGCTCTGTCAGAGATGATCGGCAACGTGCCCGATCGCATGATCCTAGAGACGCTGGGCGAGCTACTCAAGCGACCCGACTTTGGGCCGGAGCAGGTGCGGGTGCAGGTGGTAAAGACCATCGGCAAGATGCCGGGCTCGCAGACGCTGGACATCCTTACCGATTACGTTAAGCAGACCGCCCCGGCGGGTGCTGGCGGTGGGCAGGCGGGGGCCAAGCCAGGCAAAGATGCCGCCAAAGAAGCGCCGCGTCCGTCGCGCATCGAGGCGCAGAAGATCATCGAGCAGCGCACCGCCAAGTAGCAACCGCGGGCTCCGCCTCGCGAACCGTCGCAGCCCACTCCATCGAACGAACCTCACCCCAGAAATCTGAAGGGATGCCCGCAGATGACGAGCGCATCGAAGACCTGCCAGACCACTTGGCCCTCACGACGGGAAGTTAGGCTCACCACGTGCTTGGGAGCCGGTCTGCTCCTTGCCAGTGGCTGCGCCGAGCCGGCGTTTTCCGTGCACGCTCTCGACAACGAGCTAAAGAGCCTGCAGCCGGTACTGACACGGCTGCGCGCGACGCCCGCTAAGCCGCCCGAGCACGCGGTGGCCTACGTCTACGCCGGTCCGGAGAGGCGTGGCGACAAGGATCTGGGGCAGGCCGAAAAGACGCTGTATGGCTATGACCTCAGCGACGGTCGTGTGCTGTTTTCGACGCCCGCCGATGTCCGCTCGCGTCCGGTGATCACCGACGGCGTGCTGGCTCACCGGGAAGGGGCCAGCGAGCTGGTGCTGCGTGATGCCAAGGTCGGCACCGTGCGCGCACGAGTCCCCCTCGCCGAGGGCGAGACCTTGGCCGGTATGGCGGGTGACAGTGGCCGCATCTACTACGTCACGCGGGTCCAGGCCGACCAGAAGAAGGGCGAGACGGGCAACCACAGCTTCGTTACCGCGCTCGACGCCAACGGCCAGCGGCTGTGGCGCGTGCCAGCCCCTGGCACCGTCGGGGCACCGGCAGCGACGGGGGGCCTCTTGGCAGTGCCCTTCCGCTATCAGGAGCTCGTCATCCTAGATGGCCAAAACGGCAACGAGCTGACCCGCATTCGTCAGAAGGACGAGCAGATTGGCTTCGTCCGCGCCGCGCCCACTGGCTTTTACTATGGCGTCGGTGACAAAGGCCTCGCGCTGCTTAGCGAGTCGAGCATCAAGGCCGAGAAGAAGGCCATCGCCTACGCCGAGCCCAAGCTGGGCGAGCGCGTGCGGGTCTTTCTGAACTGGGACGGCTATCGTCCCGAGCAGACCAACTTCAGCGCCTTCGACCGCAACCGCCTGCTCTGGGATGCTGCGCCGGTGGGCGAGAAGCTGCAGTTCACGGACGGCCAAGCCGTGCTGCACAGCTACCGCTTCTTTTTCGATGCCGAGACGCAGGGTGGGCGCGTTCGCTGGGCCTACGCCCATCCGCGACAGAACATTATGTCGTCGGAGCTGAGCCGCGATGCCGTGCTCTTCGTGGCACAGGACGGCGAGCTCGGCGCTCTCGACCGCAAGAGTGGAGCGCGGGTGTTTGCCAGCCGCCTTGAGCTCAAGACCGGGCAGCAGGTGCTGGGCGCGACCTTCGACACCAGCGCCGGGGCCGCTCAGCTGGCGAGCGCCGGGCACGAGGTCAAGCCGCTACCGCCGGTCCTCGACGTCCTGCACAGCATCATCTTCGACAAGGACTCGAGCTTCATCTCGGTGAAGCTGTTTGCCATTCAGACCCTGGGCAGCCTACCCGGGCGCGACGCTGCTGCTGAGCTTCTGCGGGTGGTCACCGCCGAGGGCCTGCCGGCCCAGCTCGCCAAGGCGGCCGGTGAAGTGCTGGTGGCGCGGCGCGACGCCGATACCGCCGACCTGCTGCTCGCAGCGCTGAAGCAGAGCTACGACTTCCTGGAAGATCGTCGCCCGCGCGGCATCGACATCCTCGCCCGGGTGGCGGCAGCGGTTGCGGCTAAAGAGACGGTGCCGGCTCTCGCCGAGCGCCTGCTAGACCCCAATACGCCGGCCGCTGCGCTCAAGGACATTGTGGCCGCCCTGACTGAGCTCGGTGGGGTAGGCAGCAGCCGGGCACTGCGCGATCTGCTGCTGCTCTATCGCGCCGACGTCAGCTTCCAGAACGATCTCGACCCTCTGCGGCGGGCTGGCGAAGGCCTGCTGAAGCTCGAAGGCGAAGCCGGACGTCGCACGCTGCTCTACGTCTCGCTGGAGCCGCGAACCATGCCGGCGCTGTCGAATCACTTCGCCAAGCTACTCAGCGATACGGCCGCCCGTCGCGCGCCGACCAAGGCACGCTAGACGCTTTTGGCTAGCTGCTGGGTTGCTGGCTGGATCCGACGTAACCCAGGATCAGCTTGGCCAGCATCGGGACGTCGATCGGTTTGTTCAGAAAGACCGACGCTCCCGAACGGATCGCTTCGTTGCGCAGGTCCAGGCCGCGCGAGCCGGTGATGAGGATGATTGGCACGTAGCGGATCGCCATCTCGGCCCGCACTCGACGGCAGAACGTAAGTCCGTCCATGCCCGGCATCTTGAGGTCGATGATGATGGCATCGGGGCGGGCGCTGCGGGCTAGTTCCAGACCGTCCTGACCGTTATTCGCTTCCAGAAACTCAAGCGAGTAACCGGCTAGGTACACTTTGACTACGGCACGGGTCGTCGCCGAGTCATCGATGATGAGGACTTTCTTTCCAGTAGGCTCGGGCATAGGGGGCGCTCGCAGTCGAGGGGCAGTCCCCGATAATACCGCCTCAGACTGGCGCGATCAATCCCCCTCCTCGACGGAAAGGCAGCCGCCAGCCACTAGCCTGGGCCCGACACGGCGGCGCGATGCAGCGGTAATAGGGCATTGCCGACGAGGGCCAGGACCACTACAGCCAGGCAGCCGATGACGTTGTACCAAAGGAAGCCGATGCTGCTGAACAGGAAGGTCGCGATGACCAGCGCCTGCCCAAGGATCAGCGCGACAAATACCGGCGTGCCTCGCACCTGGCGACAGAAGAAACCAACCAGGAACACGCCCAGCGTCGGACCGTAGAAAATCGAGCCGAGGATGTTGACCGCCTGAATCAGGTTGTCGAAGAGCGAGGCAAAGGCAGCGAAGGCCACGGCGAGCGCGCCCCACAGCACCGTGAACACCTTGGCGGCTCGCAGGTAGTGGGCATCGCTTGCCTCTGGCTTGATCGAGCGGCGATAGAAGTCCACCACCGTCGTAGTGCCCAGTGCATTGAGCGCGCTTGCCGTCGCTGACATCGCCGCACAAAAGATCACCGCAATCAGCAGGCCCAAAAGGCCCGTGGGGAAGTGCGTGGTGACAAACCGCAGAAATATGTAGTCCGCATCCTTGATCTCGGCCCGCGGCAGGGCGGCTTTGATCGCAGCCTTGGCCTGCTGGCGCAGCCCTTGGCTCTCGGCATAGCTTTCGGCCAGCTCGGTCTTGGCCTGGGCCAGGGCCGCGTCGTCACCTCGCTTGCGGGCAGCAAGGAAGCTCTGCACGCGCACCTGCTTCGACTCGAAGTTGCGGTGGTGGGCAGCGGCTAGCTCACTGAGCTTGGCTCCCTGCGCGGTCGCCTCGGCGCGACGGAGCTCCGCTTCGTGAAAGAACAGCGGCGGCTCGTGAAATTGATAAAAAACGAAGACCATCAGCCCGACGGCCAGGATGCCGATCTGCATCGGGATCTTGACCAGGCCGTTGAAGAGCAGGCCCAGCCGGCTCTCGGCCAGCGTGCTGCCCCCCAGGTAGCGCTGCACCTGCGACTGGTCGGTGCCGAAGTAGGCGAGGGCGATGAACAAGCCGCCCGCCAGCCCCGACCACAGCGTGTAGCGGGTATCCATGCGCGCCGAGTAGTCGACAAGCTGCATCTTGCCCAGGCTGCCGGCTAGGTGCAGCGCGTCCGACAGCCCGACGTCGGACGGCAGGGCACGCAGCACAAAGACGAAGGCCGCGGCCATGCCCGACAGCATCACCACCATCTGCAGCGTCTGCGTCTGGCTGACCGCGCGCGTCCCGCCCGACACCGTGTACAGAATGACCAGGGCCCCGATGATCACGTTCGTAATGTGCAGCGGCCAGCCCAATACCGACGACAGGATAATGGCCGGGGCATAGATCGAAAGCCCGGCTCCCAGCCCGCGCTGCAGCAGAAACAGGAACGCCGTCAGCTGTCGCGTCTTGCGATCGAAGCGGCCCTCCAGATACTCGTACGCCGTCGCGACCTTCAAGCGGTAGTAGACCGGAACCATGGTGGCGGCGAGCAGCACCATGGCGATCGGCAGACCGAAGTAGATCTGCACAAAGCCCATGCCGTCTTCGTAGGCCTGCCCCGGCATCGATAGGAAGGTGATGGCACTGGCCTGCGTCGCCATGATCGAAAGACCGATGGTGTACCAGGCCAGGTCATTGCCGCCGCGCAGGTACATATCTGCCGTCCGCACCGCCCGCGCCTTGCGCAGACCGTAGGCGACGATCGACAAAAGCGTCAGCGCCACCACCAGCCAGTCGAGCGCTCTCATCGATACACCCGTGACAGCAGCGTGTAGAGCACGAGCTGAGCAACCAAGCTAAGCAGCACCACGGCGTAGAGCTGTCGCCAGCTTCGCAGGATCGGCGGCGGTGAGTTATCGCGTTCCATAGTCGAGCAGGTTTCCGAACAAGCGATAGGCCCCAGCCACTCCGGCAGGGAGCTGACGGAAGAAAGCCAGGCCGGTGTAGATGAACACGCCCTTGCCGTGCCGCGCGATCAGCACCGATCCCGACTTCGACGACTCGCCGGGATCGTTCATGGAAAGCGGCGTCTCGTAGTGCGCGTCCCAGGTCCCAGCGAAGTACAGGCCGCGCTCTTGCACCCAGCCCGCGAGGTCAGCGTCGGACAGACGGTTTGGCCGCTGCCACAGATCGTGCTTGGGCGCGACGGTGATCGTCGCATTTTCGTCGGTCACGCGATCGTGCGAGATGGTGAATGGATAAGGACCCATCGGCGCGCTGAGCTGCGACAGGAAGTTGTTGGTGTTGTACTGCGCCAACAGGACGCCTCCCGCCGCCACGTATTCCATCAAGCGAGGATGGAAGCTGGCCAGCCGTGGGTTGGTGTTGTAGGCGCGCACCCCGACCACAATCGCCTGAAATCGGCTGGTGTTGGGCTGCAGGCCCTCCAGCGCTTCGCCGTCGAGGATGGTGACGTCGTAGCCCACCTGACGCAGCGCCGCCGCGACGTCGTCGCCAGCCCCGGGGATGTAGCCGATGCGCGTGCGCGTCTTTTTGAGGTCCAGGCGGACCAGCTTCACCTCGGCTCGCGGGAACAGCGTCTGGATGGGGATGTGCGGATAGTCGATGTGCTGGATGCCCAGGCTGGTCAGGCCATCGCCGGTATTGGCGACGATGCGCAGCGTCCCGCCCCCGCTCGCCTCTTTCGGCGGTCGAAGGCGAAATACGACCTCGGCTTCGCCGCCTTTCTTGGCGATGGAAAACGGCTGGCTGGGCGGCTGGGCGCTGAAGCCCGGGGGAAGCTCTAGCTGCACGATGCCGCTCATCGCCTCGGCCCCGGCTCGCAGCCGCACGCGTAGCGACTTCGACTCGGCATCGGCGAACATCAACGTGGCAGCCTCGGGGTTGAGCATCACCGACGGAGTAATCTCCAGGCTGCGATGGCGCTCGCCGGCCACCGGGTCGGTCCACTTGTGCAGCACGGGCAGGCGACGCACCAGCGGCTCTTCTTTCGGCCCGATCGAAAAGTGCAGCTCGACCGACCAGGCCGGTGGGCTCTCGGGCAGGCCGATCAGCGTCGGGTCGCTCGCGGGATATAGGCCTGGCTCGGGTGGCTCGCGCAGCCAGTAGGGCGCGGAAACAGGCTGGCTGGCTGGCACGAGGAGCGTCTTTTCCACCTCGACCAGCCGGCCCAGCGGCAGCTCGCGATCCAGCGGCACGTCGGTGCCCGTCGGCAGCCGCAGGCGTCGCAGCCGCACCGGCACGCTCGATCGGCTGAGTGCCGCGACCCGCAGGCGGACCTCGCGGCCGGGCGCAACGGAGGGCTCCGCAGCGATGGCCTCGCTCCATAGGCCGATGCAGGCGGCGATGAGATCGTCGACCTCGGCCAGCTTGGGGGCCAAATAGGGATTCTTGGGCAGGCGGCTTAGCTCCCCTCGCACCGCAAACAGCGCTGGCAGACTGGCGGCAGGCTGGCGGGCGTCGAAGCCGCGACGGGCCTCTTCGATCAGCTGGCGCAGTCGGGCCGTGCCCGCCACTCGGCCCCAAGTGAAGTCCCAGCCATCAAGCGGCCCAGTACCTGGCGCACCCTTCTGCGGCCATTTTTCGGGAGAGAGCGCCACGAAGTACTCAAAGCTCTGGCTGCGGTTGGGCGCGGCGCCAAAGCCTTGGCTCTTGTGCATGCTGCGGCTGTCCGCTGCCACCTCGCCGAACGAGGCGCCCAGCACCGGGTCATAGCCGCCGATATCCAGCTTCGGCAGCCCGGCCAGCTCATCGGCGGAAGTCCGTCCCCACTGCGAACGATTCCAGTAGATCCGCCCCGTCGCCCAGGCCCCATAAGTCGCCACCTGATCCGGCTCGTAGGTCGGGTCGGCGGCGCGCAGGAAGGCTTCCTGCGCCAAGATCGCTGAGCTTGTGTGATGCCCGTGTGTATCGCTTGGCCCTGGCGAGAATCGCGTCAGGATGACGTCGGGCCGGAAGCGGCGGATGGCCAGGACGACATCCGACAGGATCTTCGCCCGATCCCAGATCGAAAGCGTCTCGCTCGCGGTCTTGGAGTAGCCGAAGTCGCGCGCCCGGGTGAACCACTGCTCTGCGCCATCGACGCGCCGAGCCGCCAAGAGCTCCTGAGTGCGAATCAGGCCCAAGAGCGGTCCCTGCTCCGCGCCAATCAGGTTCTGTCCCCCGTCGCCACGCGTGAGCGACAGGTAGGCCGTGCGGAGCTGTCGCTCACCGACCAGATAGCTCAGCAGGCGGGTGTTTTCGTCGTCGGGATGGGCCGCGACATACAGCACGTTGCCGACCACCGAAAGCCGCTCGATACCGCGCAGGATAGCCGCCGCCGACGGCTGCCGGATGGGCTGACTGCTCACTGGGCGCAGGCCGGCCGCAAGCTCGGTGGTCAGAGTGGCCGCGGCCTCAGCCGCCACATCAGTTGGAATGAGCGTCCCCAAGAGAGCCAGTCCTCCCAGCACAAGCGGCAATCGTTGCGTGAAGCGCAGCATCCGCGCACCCTAGCACGCCCTGACGGCGACGCCGCAGGGTTCCCGTCTGTGCCCGTGGACCCGGCTAAGTCTGTGAACTTGGTTTTTTTATGTTGATAGAATGCTGGCCGAAATTTGCTTCGGCCAGTTGGAGCGTCTTGAGGAGTTCCTGAACCGACATTGGCTTTTCAAGATAATACGTATGGTCCAGATGTTTTCCACGGAATTGGACTTCTTGCGAATTATATCCCGTAACAAAAATAATCGGGCAATTGTGAATCCTCCGCAATCGATCGGCGCACTCAAAACCATCCATGGGACCAGCTAAGTGGACATCCATGATGACCATATCAGGCGCCTGCTGAGCAACCGCCTGCAGCGCCTGTTCGCCGGTGGGGACGACTCGGCAGCTATAGCCGTGCATCGATAGCGCAATCTCGAATGACATGGCGATCAGCGCCTCATCTTCGACTAACAGCAGATTGCCATTGGGCGTCATAAACGTCTCCTTGGTTCCTGGGAACCTCTGCGAGCTGCGGTCCGGCTACACTCGCTCAGAATATTGAGTATCGGGAAACTCAATATCCCACACCATGCCCACCCCAGGCACGCTCCAGCTCACCGCTCCCTTTAGTTGATGTTCAACAATCATAAACACAGTCCGCAGGCCTAGCATCGATGTTCTGCGCGGGTCAAAGGCGGCCGGCGGGCCGATGCCGTTGTCGGCGACCCGCAGCGCCACGCGATTGGTGGCGAGCCGCGCTAGCGTGATGCTGATCTCGCCCCGGCGACCGCGCGGGAAGGCATGTTTGAAGGCGTTTGAGACCAGCTCGGTCACAACCAGTCCACAGGGCACAGCGTGGTCAATCAGGCAGACCATCGCCTCGGCCTCGGTACTGATCTTCACCTGGCCGGGAATCAGCGAGTAGCCGCTCACCAGCGCAGCCGCCAGGTCACGCAGATAGTCCCCCAGATCGATGCGCGACAGGTTGCGCGACTCGTACAGCTTCTGGTGCACCAGCGCCATCGCCAGGATCTTGCTGTCGACGTCGTTGACCAGTCGCTGCACCTCGGGGTTCGAGGTGCGCAGTCCGTGCAGGCTGAGCATCGAGCGGATGACCAGCATGTTGTTCTTCGTGCGGTGGGCCAGCTCGCGCAGGACGGTCTCTTTGTCCTGGGTCAGCTGGGCGCGCAGGGCTTCCTCAGCGCGCAGCCGATCGGTGATGTCGCGGAAGACCAGGCGCCCTCTGTGGGCGAAGCCCGCGGCGTCCAGGATGGCAGTGCCACTGACGCTGACATCCAGATATCCACCCGACTTGCAGGCCAGCCGGGCCCGCTCGTTTTGCAGGCTACCGCGCTGTCGAAACTCGGCGTGCAAGCGCCCGCGCCACTCGGCAGCGTGGGAATCGGCCAAGATCCCGGCGACCGGCTGACCCAAGAGCTCTGATTTGCCGTAGCCCAATAGCTGCAGCGTGGTCTCGTTGCAGTCGACGATGTGGTCTTGCGTGAGGTCGATCGTCAGGTACATGTCCGGCGAGTGATCAAACAGATCCTGATACTTGGCTTCGCTGGCTTTCAGCGCTTCGGCGGCGAGCTTGCGCTGGGTAATGTCTTCGCCGGTGGCGAGGTAGAATTTTTCCTCTGCCATCTCCAGCGTGGACATGTTGATAAGTACGGTCCGCAGCTCCCCGCTGCGGGTCTGAAGGGTCATTTCAGCGTCGATGATGCCGCTGCCCCCGCGCAGGCCGGCGAGTAGGGCGGCGCGCGTCTCAGGATGGGGCCGCAGGCCAAGCTCGATCGTGGTCTTGCCAATCGCTTCCTCGCGCGAATAGCCAAAGAGCCGCACAAAGGCATCGTTGACATCGACAATGATGGAATCGCTAAGCCGTAATAGCCCAATTGCGAACGGGGCTTTGTGGAAGATGAGCTCCAGCTTTCCGGCATACAGCCGCAGCTCTTCTTCGGCGCGTTTGCGATCGCCGATGTCTTGCACCGCCAGCACCACCCCGCCATCGGGCAGCGGTGCGGCGTGCGTCAAGGCCCAGATCTGCTGACCGTCTTCTTTGATGACGCCGATCTCGACGTCGGAGATCGCTCTCCCCTCGGCCCGGGCGCGGTTCGAGGCGTACTCGCCGGGTGGCATCGGCGAGCCATCCGCGCGGACATAGCGTCGCCCCTGATACTGCCCGGCGTCGACGCCTTCTTTCGTGATCTCGAGCAGGCTAGACGCCCGCGAGTTCATCAAGACCAGCCGCCCGTTCTGGTCGATGACCGAAAGACCAATCGGCGCGATGTCGATGATGGTGCGCAAAAGCTCCTCACTGCGGCGCAGCGCCTCCTCCGCCTGGCGTCGCGCGCGGATGTCCTGGGCAATCGAGACGATCTGCAGCTGGCCGTCCACTTCGATGGGAAACTCCGTGAACAGGACCGGAATGGTTGTTCCGTCCTTGCACACAAACGACCTCTCGAAGCCGGTGATCGAACCGTGCTCATGAAAGGCCGTCAGCAGTCGCTCGCGACTCATCGGGGTCGCCCAGCCCAGCTCGACCGCGGTCTTCCCCAGGAGCTCTTCTTTGGTGTAGCCGCCGGTCCTTAGCAGCTGCTGATTGACATCAATAATCGCCCCGGTCCGGCCGTCGTGAATCGCCTTTAGAAGTGGCGAGTTGTCGAACGCTTTCTGGAACTTTACTTCGCTATCGTGCCGGGCGCGGTCGGCGTGTCTTATTTTGGTAATATCTGCAAAGGTAATGACGATTCCATCTTCACTATTCCCATTTGCGCGATAGGGTGTGATACGGACCAAATACCAGTCGCCATTCTGCGACTCACACTCATGCTCGATGGCCTTTTGTTGTTCGGTGACCCATTGAATATCGCTCATAAAGCTCTCGTAGCGCAGATTGTGCGTGAAATGAGCGAGCGAACGACCAATGTCCTCTGGGATCATGTCAATAATCTTTCGCGCTAACGGGGTATATCTGCGGATGTTTAGATTGATATCTAGAAAAATAATCCCTATATCTGAATTATCGAAGAGATTTTTTATGTCGCTATGATTCTGCAGGCTCTCGGCGACCTTGGCCTGCAGCTCGCTGTTGACCGCGGCGAGCTCCTCGTTGACCGACTGCAGCTCTTCTTTCGAGGTCTGTAGTTCCTCATTGGTGCTGCGCAGCTCTTCGTTCGCGCTCTGCAGCTGTTCGTTGGCATTGCGCAGCTCTTCATTGGCGTGGCCTAGCTCCTCGATGGTGGCGCGCAGGCTCTCGCGGGTGGCTCGCAGCTCGCCCTCGACACGCAGCAGGCGCTCTCGCGCGACGACATCGGAGCCATCGCCGGGGCTGCTCGGGCTGGTCGCCGAAGGCGGCGAGGGCAGCTCGTGGATGGTCAGCAGGCTCAGACCCTCCGGGGCGCCGGGCCGCTCGACCGGGGCCAATGACAGGCGGACGTAGTGCCCCCCGCCGAGATCATCGGGCACCCAGACACAGTCGCGGCTGCCGCCTTCCCGACTCTGACTGACCTCGCGGATCAGGCCCACCAAGAGCGAGCGAAGCTCGTCGCGGGCGACCCAGAGCAGGTTGGTGCTGGCCTCGCCGGTGGCGTGCTCTAGATAGCGCCCGGTGCGGCCGTGGACATACAGCATGTCCCCTTTTTCGTTGATCAGAATGGACGTCGGGGTGTGCTCGTTGAGCAAGGCCTGCTCGGTTAGCTGCCGTAGGCTCGGCGGACGCTCATCGCGCGGCGTGGGGGACGACAGCGCCGCGCGTTGTGACGCCCGGGCCATCAGGGCATCGCCGGCGCTCGGCCCAGAGATGCGCGCCAGCCGCTGGAAGATGCGGGCGCTGGAATCGATGCTCTGGAACTGCGTCTGATGCTGGCCCGGGGTCTCGGACGCGCCGAGGAGCAGGTAGCCCCCAGGGTTGAGAGCAAAGTGCAAGAGCTGCAGCATACGCCGCTGCACTGCGCTATTAAAATAAATAAGCAAATTGCGACAAGAAATCAGATCAAGCCGGGAAAATGGCGGATCACGGATGATGTTGTGAACTGCAAATACCACCATATCGCGCAGTTGTGTAGATACACGATATGAGCTGGTCCGGCGGTCGTGAGTGAAGTAGTGGCGCAGCCGCGATGGCGGGATATTGGCGGTCGCCGTGCTGGAGTACACGCCATCCCGCGCGGCCCGAATCGCCGCTTCGTCGATGTCGGTGGCAAAGATCTGCACGTCCAGGGGCAGTCGCGCGCGCTCGCTCTGCTCGTGCAGCAGCATGGCGATGGAGTAGGCCTCTTCACCGCTGGAACAGCCCGGTAGCCAGACCCGGATGGTGCACCCGTGCTCCCGCTGCTGCGTGAAGAGAGGGACAATGACTTTCTGCTGCAAATTCTCAAATACTGCGGGGTCACGGAAGAATCCAGTAACACCGATAAGCAGGTCGCGGAACAAAGCTTCTGCTTCTGCAGGTGAACTGCGAATGATACCAATATATTCTTGTAAGTTATCAATCTGATTCACCAGCATTCGTCGGGAAATGCGGCGAAGAATGGTGTTTTCTTTATATCCAGAAAAGTCGTTGTCGGTGCGCTCGCGCAGCAGATGCAGGATCTCGTGCACCTGATCCGATACATCGGGACTGCTGGCCAGCGTGGTGCGCTGCGACGAGACGACACGACCACCAGCCGCCAGCCCCAGTCGCTGGCCCAGCTCCTCGGCGGGGATGCAGAGGTCCAGCTCGCCGCGCAGCACCGGGTCGATCAGCGGCTCGCTGTCGGGCTCGGCGAGGGCGAGCACCAGGCCGCCCACCTCTTTGATGGCACGCACGCTCGACAGGCAGTGCGCGCCGACACCCGGCAGAAGGATCAAAAAGGGGTGCTGGCCGGGGTCGAGCCTGACGAAGCGGAGAAGGCTGTCGAGCAGGCAAGGGGATCGGTCACGCTCAGCGACCTGGCCGGCGGTCTCGCCCTGGCCGGCGAGCAGCGGGGCGGTCTCCAGGCTGATCCAGTACAGGCTGCCCGGCTTCAGGTTCTGCCCGGGGATGGCGGGATGCAGCAACTGACCGGTGGCCTGCTCCAGAACAGGCTGCAGCGCGGCTTCTGCCACGCGAGGCAGCGCCGAGAGCAGCACCAGCGGGCCCGACCAGGCCGCGGCTAGCTCGGGCAGGTGGCGTTTGAGTGTGTTGTCTCCGCCTTCGCCGAAAGCCATGAGTAGGATGCCCGCCGGCTGCACAGGCGATAGCGGAGCCGGGCGAAGCAAGGGGCGAGATGAGCGGCGTCGATGGGGCATGAGATTTACCGTCGGAAGGTAGAGGGTCGGTCGTACACGGCAGGGTCAGGTGTCTCGTGGCTGTTCGCGCGTTGACCGGCGGCCAGGCCAGATCGCCAGCCCGTCGACAGCGACCCGCAAGCCTGCGAACTAAGGAACCAGAGTGTCCCAGAAGTCGCAGTCGGCTTTGCGCAGCCCGCTCTCCGTCGTCGTCGCCAGGTCCAGCCGGATGCTGCGATCGCTGGCGCGGTCATAGGCTGGCCACTGCACCAAAGCCCCCATCTTCGACAGACCGTTCGGCGTGCCGGTGCGCGCGAAGCTTGCCCAGTACCCCTGGAGCTGAGCGGAAAAGCCTTCCTCATCAGCTTTGATGGTCACGAATTCTAGAGGTGTATGGAAGATGTAAGGAAGCTCCGCGCCGTGGAAGGCCCCCAGGTTGGGCAGTAGGTATGCGAAGGCACGGGTGAAGTGGTAGTAGAAGGTCGGTGCGCCGGCTGCGGCGGCCCAGCCTGCTAGGCGGCGGGCATCGCAGACAAACGAGTCGCCGAGGATCTTCAAGCCAGCGATGGTGCCGAGCGGCGCGGGGCCGTAGTGGGCAATCACCGAGTCGACCACCGGCTTGGCAAACACGCTGGCCAGCGCAGCGCGGATGTCGGCCTCGGTATCGAGCTTGACCCCGAGCGCGGCAAACGCCGTGCCTTCATCCGCATTGGCACCGACGATGAGCGGGACGCGGTGGAGATCGCCGGCCGCCAGTCGCGCGCGAACATCGCCGGGGAGCGTCGGTGTGCCACTGCTCGGCAGCCAGGCATAGCCATCGCCGAACACCACCTCGGGCTTCTGCGGCAGCGCGGTCAGCAGGGTCGGCAGCGGCACGCCGCGCAGGCAGCCGGCCATGCTGCGCGCATCTCCCGTCTGACAGCCGACCTTTTTGGCCAGCACGTCGCCCTGCGCTTCCGACTCGGCCTGCGTCGGCGGCTTGAAGGTGCTGCAGGGGCCGCTCTGCACGATGGCGTTGTGGAACAGGCCGGCTGCGCCCGGTGACAAGAGCTGATAGCAGACGCTGATCCCGCCGGCGCTCTCGCCGAACAGCGTCACCTTGCGGGGATCGCCACCGAAGGCCGAGATGTTGTCGCGGACCCAGGCCAAGGCCGCCTGTTGATCGAGCAGTCCGAAGTTGCTGGCGGGGGCGCCTGCCGACTGCTCGCGCAGCGCGGCATGGGTGAAGAAACCCAGCGGACCCAGGCGGTAGTTCAGCGTCACCACCACGACGCCCTGGGCAGCGCTCAGCGCCCGTCCTTCATAGGTCGGCGAGCTGCCACTGCCCCCGACGAAGCCCCCTCCATGGACAAAGACCATGACCGGCAGCGGCTCGGTCACTCGCTCGGGAGTCCACACGTTGAGCGTCAGGCAGTCCTCCGACGAGGCGGGATCGACCTGATCGCGCGTCAGCTGCGCGCAGATCGGACCGTAGTCGCTGGCCTCAATCGTCTCGGCATGCGACGCGGGAGGTTGGGGCGGAAGGAAGCGGCGCTCGCCCGTCGGGGGGGCGGCATAGCGCAGGCCCAGAAAGCTCCGCGTTCCTTCACTGCTGCGGCCGCGCACCGGGCCTTGAACGGTGCGTACCTCCAGCGGCTGCAGGCCGCCGGTATCGCCACTGTCACTGCCGGCGCAGCCCGAGAGACCGCCGGCCAAAAACACCATGCTCGCCAGCCACCCACGCCAACAACATTGGAACCAACCTGTGTTCATCGCTGACCTCGCTTGTTTGCCAGCGGCGGTCGATCTCAGCGACAGCAGCGCACCGGCAGGGAGGCGGCGAGCTAAGCACAGTTTCTGCGGCCATGCGGCGCAAAAACACCGCGCGGCCTCAGGCCAGCGGCGGGAGCCAAGAGACGAGATTTTCCGACGGGGGGACTAGGCTTTTCCGAGTAGGCGAAGCAGGCCCATGGTGACCCACGGAACGTAGGTAATGAAGAGCACGCCAATCGACATGATGAGCAAGAACGGCAAGGCGTGGCGGTACAAGACGGGCAGCGGCTTGTGGAAGCGCGTCGCTGACAAGAACAGGTTCAGGCCCATCGGCGGGCAGAGGAAGCCAAGCTCAAGGTTGGCGAGGAAGATGACACCCAGGTGCACCGGATGGACGTTGAAGGCCACGTCGAGCGGTGCCACGAGCGGCACCAGCACGACGATCGCCGAGTAGATCTCGAGCACGCTGCCCAGGACGAGCAGCATGACGTTGAGTACCAGCAGGAAGGCCCACTGCGAGTGGATGTGGCTCTGCACCCACTCGACGAGCTTGGTCGGGATCTCGGCTTCGACGAGATAGTTGGTGAGGCCCAGTGCGACGCCCAGCAGGACGACGACGGCGCCGACCAGCGACGCAGCGTGAACAAAGACGCCGGGAAGCTCATAGAACGGATGGATGTCGCGGTAGATGACGAGCTCGACGAACAGGGCGTATGCCGCGCCAATCGCTGCGGCTTCGACGACGGTGGCGATGCCGCTGGCGAAGGCCACGATGACCAGGAACGGCAGCAGGAGGTCCCACTTGGCGTCACGCAGAGCGTGCACCACCTCGGTCTTGCGGAACGGCTGCCGCGGGGCCTGCGCCACGACGCCGCGGTGGATGCCGTAAAGCGAGACCAAGAGCACCAGGAACAAGCCAGGCAAGAGACCGCCGATGAAGAGCTGTTCGACGCTGACCGGCGCCGCTGAACCGGGCGTGCTGGCTGCCACCGAATACAGCAGCACTGGCAGGCTAGGTGGGAACAGCAGGCCCAAGCTACCCGCCGCCGTCACCAAGCCCAGCGAGAAGCCCTTGGGGTACTTGTCGCGCAGCAGCATCGGATAGACCAGGCCGCCAAGCGCCAGGATGGTGACGCCCGAGGCTCCGGTAAACGTCGTGAACAGCGCGCAGACGAAGGCCACCATGACTGCCAGGCCGCCCGGCATCCAGCCGAACACGCTCTTGTAGGCGCGTACCAGGCGCTGCGAGGACCGGCCCGAGGCCAGGATGTAGCCCGCGATGGTGAGCAGCGGAATCGCCGGCAGAGAGGGGTTTGCCGCCAAGCGATTGGTCTCCTGCGGCAGGGCTGCGACAGGAGATCCTGCGACGAAGAACAGGCCCATCGCCAGGCCCGCCATGACTACAAACACCGGCGTACCCAACAGGAAGCCAAGCCCCATGCTGAGCATCACCGTGTAGCGCACCAGTCGACGAATACCGTCGGTGTCCAGACGCCCGAGCGCGGCTTGGATGCGCTCAGAACCGTCGTAGCGCATGCCGATGTAGAACGCGAGGACCGCCAACAGCGCCACCGCTGCCGAGATGCCGATACGACGCAGACGTACCCCGCGGGGCAGCGGGGCATTGAGCATCTCGGCCGGAATGCCCCCGTGGGGACTGGCGAAAGCGGTGGCGGGATGCAGCGCGCGCGCGACGACGCGTACGGTCATGACACCAAACGAGATCGGGATGATGAGCTCCACCATCCAGCGATGCAGTCCACCCGGCAGCAAATCGGCATCACCGGTGCCGCGGTTTGCCGCCACCATGCGCGCGCTGGCGTAGGTCAGAAGCAGCGAGACGGCGACGAAAACGACCTGACTGAAGGTCTCGCAGACCAGCCGCAGGCGGCTGCGGGCCATGAAATTTGTCGTCGCTAGGCTCAGGTGTTTGCCACCGGCCGCCGCCAGCACGGCGCCCAGGAAGCCAATCCACAGCGTGCCGTTCTGCACGTACAGCGAGGTCCAGGACGCGTCCTTGGGCAGCACGAACATCAGGACGGCACTCAGGGCCTTTGCCAAGAAACGCAGCCGCTGTGCTTCCTGCAGCGAGTTAGCGACGCGACGCAGCACGCCCAGCACCGGCAACAGCATGATCGCAAGACCGATCAGCGTGATGAGCAACGCTTCAGCGCGGGTACCCGGGGGCGGTCCCTCGCCGGTGCCCATGACGTTGTCGCTGCTTTGCGTGGCTGAGGTGCGAGGCGCGGCTTCTGGAATTGGTTCGGCCGCAGCGGGCTCCGTGGCCGGCGAGTCAACGTCCGGCGACGGCGAAGTTTCCTGGTCTGACATCAGAGTGAGAGCAGTATACCAAGGATCTAGCGCGGTTCTGTTCCGACCTCGACTTCGATATTTGGCACCTCTTCCCCGGGGTCCAGCTCTTCGTCGGTCTCGCGACCGGGGATGATCGTGATGCGGATCGGCGGCTCAGGCAGGGGCTCAGCGGGGATGTCCTGGGTCGACGGGTCGATGAGGTCCTCATTGCTGCTGGGATCGATGGTGCTGGGATCGATGGTGCTGGGATCGATGCTGCCCGCGTCGGTGGGGCTGTCGAGCACCGGCGGTTGCGATTCCAGTTCCGAGCTATCCGGCTGTGGCATGATGGGCTCCTCCCGTGCGTCCGCGTGGATTGAATTGGGTTCGCTTGGCGACGACTGAGGCCTCCGACAAGGTCGGTGGCTGGGGAGCTGGCTCAGTCGTGTCGCGCAGGATTTCCATCTGAAAGCAAAAGCCGGCGGCCGTCATCATGATTCATGAGGTTTTTGCATGAAGCGTTCGCATCAGCGGCTCTGGGCCCAGGCCACGGCGCTGGCCCAGCGCCTGCGCAGCCAGCTTCACCATGTGCTCGACACCGAGATCGATGAACAGGGCGAGCGGCGAGACGCTCAGGTTGCTGAGGCCAGTGCTATGGCCGATGCCGCCTCGGAGCTACGCGGCGGGTACGCCAAGGTGGCGCAGCTTCGCGGCTATCTACAGGCCAATCAGCCGCTTGATCCCGAGGCTCAGCGCGTGCTGGGGAGAGTCTGGGATCAGCTGCCAGGCGACGATCCAGCCGCCATTGCCGAGGTGATTCGCAGTGAGCTCGGTGGTGAACCCGATCAGGTCTTCCCGCGCTTCGATCCCCAGTCCCTCGCGGCGGCGTCGCTGGGACAGGTGCACGCAGCTCGCACCAAGGAGGGCCAAGAGGTCGCCGTCAAGGTCCAGTACCCCGGCGTCGCAGCTGCCCTGCGCGATGATCTGAGCGCCCGCCGCGTGGTCGCCGAGCTCGTGGGCGCGGACCTCGGCGCTGCCGTGCCGGCCGCATCGATCGATGCGCTCTGTGAGCGGCTGCTGGCCGAGCTGGACTATCGCGCGGAGGCTGGCTGGCTGCGTCGCTTTCGCCTGGCCTTTGGCAGCGATCCCGCCGTCGTCATTCCCCAGGTTTATCCCGCTTACTCGGGCAGCCGCGTGCTGTGCATGGAGCGCTTGGTCGGGCGCAGCCTGCCGCAGGTCGCCGCCAGCCCCGATGTGCGCGAGCGCTCGGCCGTTGCCGCCACGCTGTTCCGCTTTGCCATGGCAGCGCCCCTGCGGCATCGCATGATCAACCTCGACCCCAATCCTGGGAACTATGTCGTCCTCGACCAGAATGGGGGCTCGGCCCGGGTCGGCTTCATCGACTTCGGCTGCTGTGCCGAGATCGACGAAGAAGTGGCCGCCGCGGATCGCGCACTGTGGCTAGCGATGATCCACCGCGATGGCGAAGCCCTGCGCTATGCCGCGCATCGCACCGGACTCGTCGGCAGCAAGGGCGCCGCGGTCTTCGAGACGGCCACCTTCCGCGAGTGGGAACGAGCCCTGGCTGCTCCCTTCCTTTCGCGCCAGCCGAGCACCCTGGATGACGCGCAGACCCGTGAGCTGGTGACGCTGACCTGGCGGCTGGTGCACACCGGCAAGATGTCGCTACCCCCGGCGGCGCTGCTTCTCTGGCGGCAGCGGCTAGGCTTCCTCGCAGTGCTCGCAACCCTCCGTCCGGTCCTGCCCCTGCGGCAGCTCCTCGCCGACGTCCTCGACGATGGCGAGCACCCCATCCCGCTCCTGCAGCGCTATCCCTAGCCGACGCTAGTGCTGCGTCGTGAACGCGACGTAGGCAAAGAAGATCAGACAGCCAGCTATCAGAATGGCGACGAACGGGTCGGGGGACAGGCGCCACAGCAGCGCCTTGCGGTGTGCGTCGTCGCCGGGCTGCGTGGGCTTCTCCAAAAGCACGCGAGCAGCGGCGAAGTGTCCGGTCTTGAGCGCCTCTTCAGCGGCGATCAAGTCGGGGTTCTGCGAGAGCGGGGCACTGTCGGCCGGGGAGGCGGGGCTGGCTTGGGGCGGGGTCGGGGT
This sequence comes from uncultured Myxococcales bacterium, assembly GCA_937952145.1. GTDB lineage: Bacteria > Myxococcota_A > Polyangia > Palsa-1104 > JAEUJZ01 > JAEUJZ01. The sequence continues at coordinate 15,930 of CALFYE010000002.1, read as the reverse complement.
CACACGGCAGCTATATCACCGATCGCGGCAATCGCCGAGGGCGGCGGCATCGAGCGGCGGCTGGGCCAGAAATGCCGCTAGCTCGTCTCGGCGGGGGCAGCCACGTCGCCCCAGGTCACGGCACTTGAGTGCAGCCGCGGCGCTGCCCGACCGCATCGCTTCTCGCAAGGCGAGCCAGGCCTTGTCCGGTGATGACGGCGCGGCGTCGAGCAAGGCGCACAGCAGGGCGGCACGATAGGTGTCACCGCAGGCCGTGGTGTCAGGAAGCCCGGCACCGGCAACCGCGGGGAAGGCCGCTTGGCGATGGCAGATCACCGCCGCGCCATCGGGGAGCGCGAGCAAGCTGCCCGCTTCACCCAGCGTCACGATCAGCAGGCCGGGCAGGGTCCGGGCCAGCGCGCAGGCGGCTGTTTCGATCTCCGCAAGTCCGGTGAGGCGCGGGGGAATGTTCGCCGCCACGATCGCCAGATCCGCCTCGGGCAGCAGCGCCACAGCGTCGGGCGTATCGCGATCGAGATCTAGCGAGGTCATGGCTCCGGCGGCGCGTCCCTGGCGCAAGGCCCGCTGAGCCGCAGCAGGAAACGTCGCATCGACGTGCACGATGCGGGTCCGGCCCAGCAGCGCGGCCGATGGCTGGTCTGGCTGCGGACGCAGGCTGGGGTGGCGATGTTCCAGGACGACACGATCGCCGCGCTCATCGACCAAGATCAGCGCGCTGCGCGTCGGAATCTGCGGCAGGACGGTGGTTGCTGTGGTGTCGATGCCCTCGGCCTGCAGGCCGGCCAAGACCTCGCGGCCGTCGCTGTCATCGCCGACTACACCGGCAAAGGCGCAGCGATAACCGAGGCGGCTGGCGGCACACAGCGCGGTGGCCACCTGTCCGCCTCCCACCCGATCCAGGCTGTTCGCGCTCAGCTTACCGCCGCTCTGCGGGTCGGAAAAAAGCGGTGCCAGCGTCGTCAGCCGGCCGGGTAGGCGCAAGACGCGATCCTGCGAGCATTCGCCCAGCCCCAGCACATCAATGGGCCGCCCGGCGCTCTGTCCCAGACGGACGAAGAGCTGAAAGATCCGTTCGCGCATGGAGCCGGTTGACCTGGTCGTGATCAAGCCGCGGGGGGCGCAGCGTCGCCATCAACGGCTGCAGCCTGGGGTCGGCCGCGACGCAGCGACAGTAGCTCAGCCGGTGAAAGCTCACGCGTGGCGACGAGCACCAGCAGGTAGGCGAGCAGGCTGAAGCCACTTGCGAGGAGCGTCCCTAGCTTGCTGCCGAGCAGACCCGGCTGCCCAGCCGGCGGCCACAGCCGACCCAGTCCAAGTCCAGCCGCGAGCGCGAGCGCAATGCGCAAAAGCGACATGACAGGCAGCGTCGCCCGCAGCTTTCGCCACAGGTACAGCAGGTTAAGAAGGAGGCCGCAGGCCATGCCAAACAGCAGGCCGAACGCTGCGCCGCGCAGCGGCTGCTGTCCGACCAGAATGGCCCGCTGGATCGACAGATTCACCGCCCCGGCCGTCGCAGTCACCGTCACCAGCCCCAAAACAGCCGTCGCGCGTGTGTGGCCCAGCGCATTGGTGATGGTGCCGATAATCGTCGACAGCGAGAAGCAGGCGTAGGCGCACAGCAGGATGGCGAGGGCCGGGGCTCCCGTCACGTACTCCGCCTTGTAGAGCAGGCTCATGGTCGCCTCGGGGCGGGCGCCCAGCGCCACGACCATGCCGATGCTGGCCACCAGCGAGAAGCGGATCGTCGCGATGACGTACGAGCGGGCTCGCGCCGGATCGTTCTGCACCGCGGGCAGCGACAGCAGCGGGAAGGCGACAAAGGTCGCCACCAGCATGAGCTGATAGGGAAGGCGGGCCACGGTCTGCGCCGCGCCATAAACACCGACCAGCGCATCGACGGCTTGCTTGACCAGCGCGGTGCTGCCAAAGCTCGCCGCCGTGCTGGCCATGGCTTCGGTATACAGGCGCTTCAGCCACCACCCATCGAGGAACATCAGGGCATTGAGCGCGACGTGATAGACCACCAGCCAGCGCACAAAGTCCAGCATCTTACCGACAGAGATGACTGGCTCGGTGGCGGCTGCCGGGCGGGGCGGGCCGACCCACAGGATCGAGGCGACCAGGATGATCGCAGCCGCCAGCACCCAGCCCCACAGCGCCGGCACCGTCGCGTGCCAGGTCACTGCGGCGGCCAGCACCAGGCTTACGCGCAGCGTCGCGAACAGGATGTCTAGGCCGCTCTGCTTGTGGAACTCGCGCGCGCCATTGGCTGCCCCCACGAACACCGCATAGAAACCGTAAAACAGCACGATCAGCGACGACAGGCGCAGCGGCCAGATCAGCTCAGCGTCGTGCTCGAAGTGAGCGATGGCGGGAGCCAAAAGGAAGAACGCCACGGCCGCGCCACCACCGAGGATGCAGCTTAGGCGCAGGGCGGTCCGCTTGGCCGCTTCGACGGAACCAGCGGCGGAAAACTTGGCCACCGCCTGAATCGTGGCGGTGACGATGACGTTGTTCAGCGGCGAGAACCAGCCCGAGACCAGCGTCCACATGCCAAAGGTTGCCGTCGAAAGCACACGCGGCAACACCAGGGGCAGGAACAGTCCAGCGAGCAGGAACCACGCCTTAGCCAGTGAGATGAAGAGCACGCCCCGTCGGGCCGAGCGAGCGATCTCGTCAGCGGTCGCCGCCGCCTGGGCTGATGGAGGGGCAGGGGACCCGCGACTCTCGTTGGCAGCCGGCCCCGTCTCACGAGCATCTTGCGCAGTCATCAGGACGGGGAAGCTATCACAAAGCGACCGCGACGAGAGCCGGGCCGGTGCGGTCGACGGACGGATTCTTACGGCCACTCAGGCCTACTGCGCGGCCTCGATGGCGAGCTTGTACACCGAGGACAGGGCCAGGCTGGGCACGCCGACCTGAAGCTGACACTCGCCGGCCTTGAGCGTCTGCACATAGACCACACTCAGGTAGCTGCCGTCCTGCTGGCTCAGCAGCGGGTCCATGGTCACTTCTGGGACGGGGCGCAGCAGACAGATCTCGGGAGTAAGGATAGTTACGTTACGGGGCGCTGGGGGGTCCGGGATTTGACATACCCGCTCGCCGGCCGCCAGAAGATCGAGGCGCAGCGTGTACATGTTGGGCACGCGGAACGGCCCTGCATCCTTTGGCGTCAGCGTCACGCCATCGATGCCACTTCCGGCATAGACCCGCACCGCCAGGCTGTGCGGCTTTTCGTACAGCGTCTTCACCATCGTCAAGGTTGGGGTCGTCGGAGCCAAGACCTCAAGCGGGTGTCCGCTGGGCGCCGGCAAGAGCGCGCCGCGATCGAGCGGAATCGGCAGCCCGTCGGCGTGCAGGGTGGTGGTGCCGCTGCGCACCGTCGCTTCGAACCGCAGCACTTGACCGGCGGCCACGGTGCGCGGGCTGGTCTCCGGCGCCAGGTAGCACGAGTCATTGGTATCCAGCTGCGCCTCGTCGGGGGTCAGAAGGTAAAAGGTCCGGCTGGCGCTCTGCGGCTTGCCACTGGCGTCGATCCCATCGGCAGAGACCTTGGTTGTGCCGGCCGAAAGCGCTCGGACGAAGATCTTGCCGTCGCTCTGCAGCGTCGCCTGCAGCAGGCTGGGATCGTCGACGCGCACCGCCGTGGTCTGGGTGATGGCGTTCACATTGCCGACCCCGCAGCGAGTGAAGCGGTCGGGCTTGCAGTCCCAGGCGATGCTGTACTGCAGCTGATAGGTCGCGGTGGCTCCGACGGCCATCGGTGGGCGCGGCCCCTGTAGCCCCAGTTCGTAGTAGTCAGCGCAGGCGAAGAGCCCGCATGCCAGAAAGCTGCCCCAGCGAGCCAGTCGCGCCACATCCCCTAGTTGCCGAGTGAGGTACCGCATGTCTATTGGGATATCACAAGGGCCCCGGGGCGCGGGGGCAAGCCTGGCCTAGCGACGAGGCCGGTGGCTCCCCTGGCCGCGCGGCAGCAGGCGGCGCAGCTTATCGTCCAGCTCATCGGCATCGGCCTCGCTCAGCTGACGGCGCACGCGACCTAGGACAGCGGTGGCGGCCCGGGCGATCTTTTGCGCGGCAGGGCGCTGATCCCGCTCGGCCAGGAACTCGGCAAGCTCTAGCTGGGCTTGCAGGAACTCGTGCTGGCGCTCGGCAGAGTCGGACTCCCGCCCGGCCAAGTCCTCCAAGATCGCCAGCGCTCGTCGGAACAGATCCTCGGCTTGGTCGTCGCGTCCCTCAGCCGCGGCGATGCTGGCCAGCCGCTGCAGGCTTGACGTCAGGTCGTGCTGCACCAGCGCGTTGCTGGGGTCGGCCGCCGCCAGCGTCTCGCTGATCTGCAGCGAGCGCAGATAGAGCGCCTTGGCCCGACTCAGCTGTTCCTGGGCATCCGCGGCATCGCCCAGCGCATTGAGCGCCAACGACAGATCTCGCTGCGCCCGGGCATCGGCCGGGTCGGCGGCCGCTAGCGCTTCGCTGAGAGTCAGCGCGCGCCGGAAAAAGGCGTCCGCTTCTCCCAGCTTGTTGAGCCGGCGGGCCACCTGGCCCAGCTTGTCCAAGAGCATCACCAGGTCGCGCCTTGCCTGAGTGTCTGCGGGGTTATTAGCCGACAGTGCCTCGACGATCTGGATCGCCCGCTGAAACCGTGGCTTGGCCTGTGCGGCCTGGTCTAGCTGCAGATCGATATCGCCGAGCAGGCCAAGAGCAATCGCCAGATCGCGCTGCGCCTGTGCATCGGCCGGGTCAGAAGCGGCCTGGGCCTCGCTGATGTCCAGGGCCAGCTCGATGTGGGATTGCGCCACGCCCAGATCCCCAAGCTGGCTTGCCACCTGGCCAAGCTTCTTCAGGCCGATCGCCCGATTGCGCAGCGCTTGTCCGTCGCTGGGGTCGGCGGCGGCCAGCTCCTCGCTGATCTGCTGGGCCTGCTCGAAATAGCGCATGGCGTCGCTGAGCTGCCCCATCTTCTCTGCCACATCGCCCAGCACACCCAGGCTGATCGAGATCTCGCGCTTTAGCTCAGCGTGAGTGGGATTTGCAGCGGCGAGCGTCCGCGCCAGATCGAGCGAGCGCTGATACATCGTCTGCGCCTGGGGGAGCTGGCTCTGCTCTTCGATGACCTCACCCAGCCGGCGGATGGCGATCAGCAGATCTTGTTGGGCCAGCAGGTCAGCGGGGTGACGCTTGGCGAGCTGCTCACAGATCTCCAGGCCGCGGATGGCGAAGGCGTGGGCCTCAGCGAGCGAGCCTATCTGCGTGGAGAGCGCGGCCAGTCGATCGAGAGTGAGGCCCAGCTGGCGCTGACTGTGCACGGCCATCTCCGGCGGCAGGCTGGCAGCGGTCGCCGCGACGGCTTCGCCGATCTGCAGCGCACGATCCAGGTAGGCCCGGGCCTGCGTCAGCTGACCCATCTGCGCCGTTACCATGGCCACCTTGTTCAGCGTGCCGGTGAGATCCAAGCGAGCCTTGGGGTCGTCCGGGCTTTGCTGCACCTGCCGTTCATCGATCGCCAGGGCCTGCTCGTAAAGGGCCCGGGCCTGCGCCAGGTGATCCGGTTCGTTGCTCGCCCACAGCAGGTCGGCCCGTTGGATATGCGTCCAGGCTTCGGTCCGCCGGGCCCCGCGGTGCCCCTGCGACGACGGTCCCAGGTTGGCAAGCAAGCGCTGGCACAGGTCCATCAGCTCAGCGCGAATCTGGGTCGCGCCGGCAATTCGTTTGAGTCCGGTCTCGGCCAGTGCGACGATCTGCTCAGCGACGGAGACGGCATCGTCCAGGCGCTGCACTCGTCGGGCCTCGCTCTTTTGGATGAACGCGGTCTCGCGGGCGTTCCAGCGCAGCGGCTGCTCGGACAGTTGGCTGTAGGCCAGTGCCAGACGCGGGTTCTCTGTCCACAGGTGATCGTCGCTGCGCCCGCGCTGATCCCAGAGAGCAGCCTCCTGGCTCAGCAGGCGCATAAGCGGAATCAGCTCTTGCTCGTCTTGCAGGGCGCTCCACAGCCGCGGCCAGCCCAGCACCAGCTTGTCGTGCGCTGGCTCGACGTACGCCGTCCCTTTGCCATCGCGACCGGCGACGATCAGGCGGGCATCCTGCAGCTGCTTAAGCAGGGTATCGATCCGCCCTTGCTCGGCGTGTCCGCTGCTGTAGTCCAGCTCTGACAGCGGTACCCGACGGCGAGCGACTTCCCCGCCCTGCAGCGACACCATGCGCAGCATCAGCCGTCGCAGCGTCTCGGCATGCGCGGCATCAAGCGCAGCGTAAAGGGCCTCAGCCCGCTGACTTAGCGCTCCCCCGACACCACCCAGCGCCGCGTAGTCCTCCCCGCTGAGGCTGCGATCCTCGCGTCCGCTGCGCAGATACGCCCGATAGAGCTCGCTCAGCGTGAAGGACAAGAGCGGCAGCGCCCCCGGCATCTCGGCGACCTCGTCGATTAGGCGGTCGACCAGCGTCGGTGGATCGAAATAGAGCACTCGCTCGGCGGCTGGGCCTTCGATGATCAGGCGCAGCTCCTGCCGACTCAGCGGCGGCACCAGGAAGCGCCCGGTCCCCCCGGGCTGGGGGGGGGCCAGCGTCGCAAAGAGCGTCGCAAAGTGTGGCTCAAAGTCCGAGCGCAGCGTGAACACCACATGCAGCCCGCCCGCGCTTGCAGAGACGGCGTCGAGGATCTGCTGCAAGAACGCCTGCCGGTCCGTCACGGCTGATCCCAGCGTCACCAGCTCCTCCAGCTGATCGATGACCAGCAGGCACCGACCCGGCGGCGTGTTCGTCGGGAAGCTGCGGCAGGCCTCGCTCAGCGTCGATCCCTCGGGTGCCCCCAGGCTGCGCGTCAGCGATGCCAGCTCGACAAGCGGCTGCTGCCCCGGGCGGAGGATCGGCAGGATCTGCCAATCGCCCCCCCGACTGCAGCGCGGTAGCAGGCCGGCCCGCACCAGGCTCGACTTGCCGCTTCCCGACAGGCCACTTACGACGGTCAGCCGGTTGGCCAGGACCTGCCTTTGCAAGGCCTCGATCACGGCGTCCCGACCGAAGAAAAGCGCGGCATCTTTGGCGTCGTAGGGCAGGAGCCCGCGATACGGGTTGTTCTGTTCGTTTAGGGCCAGTGCCGACGGCAGGCTCGGCGATCGACCGGGCGCGAAGAAGAAGAACTGCCCTTTTTCGCGCCCCTCCAGGGACCACAGGTGCGGCTTCTGCAGCGGGCGTCTCAGCTTCTGCTCTAGCCGCTCGAACTGAGCCTCTAGGTACACGTGAAGCTCGCTGGCCAGGATCACGCCGTCACCGGGCTGGCCGTCGAGGCGCAGGTCCGCACCGCCCTGCAGCGCGCTGCACAGGGCCGCGGCAAAGGGCGAGTTTTCCGCGTCCTCGGCCCGCCGTCCCAGCTTGCCGCCCGCCACCGTGTCCAGCGCCCGCTCGTCAGCTGAGGCCGAGGTGATGACCTGCCAGGCAGGATCGCGGAGGTAGCGCTCGTAGCGCTCGCGGTACAGGGTCTGCCGTCGCACGCCGAGGCTGCGTGTGCGCGACCAGCGGAAGGCGCCGGCAAAGCAGCAGTCCAAAAGCAACAGCAGGTGGCGACACGGCAGCTTGGCCAGCCCCGCCTGCAGCTCAGTCATGGCCAGGAAGGTCGCCTGCAAGTCGCTGCGCGCATCCTGCGGGATCAAAAAACCCTGTGGGCCGGCCGCGCCGTCCTCGGTCTCTTCCGCGATGCCATGCCCGGCGAAATAGAAGATCAGGCGGCTGTCGGGTTGCAGCTCGCGCGGGAGCTCAGCCAGCAGGCCACGCAGCCCGGTCAGGCTGGCCTGCTCGTCGAGCAGCAGGCGGGTCTGGTAGCCGTGCTCAGCCCCCAGGATCTGCGCCAGGGCTTGCACATCCCGCACGGCATTGCGCAGCGGCGGGATGCCGTTGCCGTAGGCATCAATGCCAACCAACACGGCTAGGCGGTGCCCTCCCGGGCCGCTTTGAGGACTTGTCGATTCGGCGGCCATCTGCGCATTTTCGCACGTGAAGCAGCGTCGGGGAACCGCGGCCTTGCCGAAAGCGATCCGGACAAGGTGACGGCGCAGCGCTAGCCAGGCGGCGGTGGATGGCGCAGGCGTCCGATGAAGAGGGGCGGTTCAATCAGGCGTGGTGCGCAAGCGGCGGACTCTTGCGGGGATGCGAAGCGGGGCAGAAACAGCGGCTGCCCAGCGGCCGGGGGCTGGCCCAGCGTCTGTGGCGTGAAGTCCCAGTGGGCCGGCGTCGCTCGGAAGCCAATCGGATAGACCCACAGCCCGTCAGGCTTGATGCAGATGCGCAGGAAGTTTTTGTAGTCGGGCGAGCGCAGCGCGGCGAAGGCATCGTTGCCGTGTACGCGATGGCGATTGAGCGACACCCACAGGTACAGGCCGAAGGTCAGCAGGCTGAGGAAGGCCGTGATGCCCGCCTGCAGCGACAGCCGCGCGAGCAGGCTAAGCAAAATTCCCAGGTTATGCCCTAGCTCATCCGCGAAAGAGCGTAGGGCATCGAGGCTGAGCGAGGAGTCGGCAAAGCCGGTCAGCGGCGCGAAGTCGGTGTCTTGCAGGAAGCAGAAGCGCACGATGGCGCGCTGCGTCTCTTCCGGCAGCGGGCCGCCGCGCAAGAGCCCGGCCAGCTTCAGGCCAATCGCCGACGAAAGCACGCTCCACACACCGGTCAGGCCGAAGGCCAGGACGCTGCTCTGCAAAAGCCCATGCAGCATGCCGCGCAGCGCCGCCGGCCACGTCGATTTCGGCGAGGGGCTGTGCTCGCCGCTGCGATCGGCATCGGTCTGCCCGCGTCGCCGCAGCTTGTCAAGCGGGATGCTGTCACCGCCCACCGCGGCCAGCTTGGTCAGTCCATAGAACAAGAGCGCAAACAGGCTGCCCAGCAAGAGGGCCCGCGATCCGCCATCGCTCCGAAACGACACGAACCACAGGTAAAAGACGAGCATGTAGAAGCCGGTCAGCGACGTCCACAGCCGCCAGTTGCGCAGGCCGAACATCCAGTTGCGACGGGTCAGGGCGCGCGACACCGCCGGATGGGGGAAGCACCAGGCGGGGCGACAGACGAACTCGCGCGGGGGATCGCCGGGGCCGGGCGGGCGCAGGATCGTCCCATGCTCGGCGCCGTCGTGGGTGGGGTGCAGGAAGGCCCCGCCGCCGCCGGCGGTCAGGTTGGGCACCAGGCGCGGTGGCTGGTCGGCCGTCGTCTCGACCGACATGTGGCGGCGATAGTGGTGCAGGTCACCGGCGATACGCAGCACGACCTGGATATCGCGCCCACCGGCTGCCTCGCTAAGCCGTCGGTGCAGATAGAACAGGGCGTCGCGGCTGCCCTGCGTGAGAGCCCGCGGCTTAGCCCAGTCGGGCTCGGGCAGGCACAGGATGATGCGCTCGCCGGGCGAAAGGTCGCGCTGCACCCGCTCCTCGAAGTAGGTCACCTGATCGATGTCTAGCTCGCCCGATAGCGCGATATCGACAGCGAACAGCCAGAAGCCATGCGGCAGGCGGAGGGCGAAGTAACTCCGTCGCTGGCGCGTGCGCCACAGGCCGATGGCGCGCTGCTCGGCAAAGACGCTCATGAACGCGCCTAGGCCGTCGTACCAGTCGTGGTTGCCGGGGATGGCGAACAGGTGGGGCAGGGCATCGCGAGCCTGCGCGACCGGCTGATAGGCCGCCGCCTCGTAGGGCTTCACGAAGCGCTCGTCGTAGCGCTCGCGCGAGGCGCTGGGATAGACCTGATCGCCGCCTAGGATCAGCAGCGAGCCGCGGCGCAGCGCCGGCAGCGCCGGGCTGTCCCCCGGGTCTTTCCCCCGACCGGCCGGCGGCAGGACCGTAAGCTGCGGCTGGGCCAGCGCCTGCGCCACGTGAAAGGTCGAGCAAAAGCCGTCGCCGACATCCGCCACATAGTCGAACCAAAAGCCGCCCTCCTCGTCGAGGCAGTCGGGGCGGCTGGCGTAGTCCTCATAGGTAGCGGCCTGCGGACTGCCTGGCGATCGACCGGCGGTGGCGCGCTCGCTGTGCGCCGACTCTAGCTGGCGGTAGTCGAAGCGATCGCGGAAGACCTCGGACAGCAGGATGTCTTTGACCGTGCCGAACATGCGCGACAGGTCAAACCAGTTGGCCATGCGCTGCGACAGGGGTAGCGCGGCGTAGCGGCTGCGCAACCGCTCGTGCTCCTCGCGGGGCTCGGGCTGGTCGGCACGGTTGGGCGGTAGGCTGCCGGAGGGCTGGGGGGGCATCGTCACGCTCGCGAGTCGGCCGCGCATAAGGCTCGGTCTGCGGCCTTCACTCCCTTGCTAGACTAGCGAAACTTCTCGGCCATGCGTCGCTTCACAAGCTCCCAGACCTCGTCCCCGAGCCCGCCTGCCCGGCTGCATTCAGGCCGTCTGGTTCTTTTATTTGCATATTTGTTGATTAATACAGCGGGCTGTTATCGCTGGGCACAGGTCCCGGATGGATTGCAACAAAAACCTATCGACATAAAGGTCGACAAGCTGTTGCAGCGCTATACCGAAATTTCGCCTAAGCCGATTGCCGCGGCGCCGGTTGTGGCCAAGAAGCCCGGCTTGTTGCTGCTGCACAGCGGCTTTGCGGGCGACGAGAGGGTCACCGCTGACCTCGGGCGCGCCCTCGCCGGGCATGGCGTGGTGGTGCTGATGCCCGCCTATCGCGGCCAGCTCCGGCGCCTCGACGATCAGCGCAGCGAGGGAAAGATCGAGTTCTGCAAAGGCGAGGTGCAAGACGCCGAGGCCGGCCTGAACTGGCTGCGGCAGCAGCCGGAGGTTGATCCGGCGCGTATCGCCGTCATGGGCCTGTCGCACGGCGGCTGCATCGCCCTTCACCTGGCCGGGCGCGCCCCGTGGCTGCGCGCCCTAGTCACGATGTCGGCACCAGTCGCGATCGGGCCGCTTATCGAGCACCTGGAGGCCACGCGCTTCCAGACCTTCTTCTATAACGGCATATTGGCCTCCCAGCTCAAGGGCTATGCCCAAGCCCGGCCCGAGGCGCAGACCCAGGCCTACGTCGATCGCTCGCCACTGCCGCTGGTACCGTCGCTGAGTGTGCCGATGCTGGTCTTTCACGGGACCGCCGACCGGCTGGTGCCAGTGCAGCAGGCCTGCTGGCTGTGGAGCGCGCTGCGGCGTGCTGGCCGACCCGGGCAGGAGCAACTGCTCGACCGATCCGGTCAGCTACAAGCCCTAACCCAGCCCATCTGCGGCACCGAGACACCGACCGCTGCTATCCCTGCCCAGGGACCTTCCGCTGATTTTATATTTATGCAGGGTCAGGACCATATCTATTCCAATACCGCGCGGGCCGCAGCGCACCAGACTGCGATTGACTATTTACTAAAACAGCTGGCACCCTAAGTTGATTGGTGACCGACTGCGGACCCGGCCGGCTATGATCGGCGGATGCCCCGTCGTCACGTGGTCCTGCCCCCAGCCGGAGGCCTTCTGGTCAGCACCGATGTGCACGGCCATGGCGACGACATGCGCCGGCTAGAGCAGCGCTTTCGGACCGCGCTCGCCCAAGAGCCCGAGACCCACTGGGTCATCCTGGGCGATCTCGTGCACGCACCGGATGAGGAAGCGCGCCGTGACCAGCCCGATCTCTACGACTACCCCGACGAGTCGATGGCCCTCTGCGAGCAGGTGCGGCGACTACAGCGAGAGTTCCCGCGTCAGGTTCACTATGTGCTGGGCAACCACGACCACGGCCACGTTGGCGGACCGCACACGAGCAAGTTCTACCCGGACGAAGTCGAGGCGTTAGAGGCGACGCTTTTGCCCGCGCAGATCGAGCGGCTGCGCGACCTGTTTGCCTCGGCCCTGCTGGCGGTGGTGGCGCCCTGTGGCCTGCTGCTGTGCCACGGCTCACCGGATGAGTCGCTCGTCGATATCGCGGCGCTGGATGCCATTCCGCTCGATCCGCGCGAGGCGTCCCCAGCGGGCCGGGCCGTCCTGCGCACGCTGCTCACCAGCTATGGCCAGAGCGACGTCACCGCCCGGCAGATGCTGGGCCAGGTGTCGCGGGCCGGCGGCTGGGACCTGCACGTCGTTGTCCATGGTCACGATCGCGACGAGCGCGGCTTCTTCCATGAAGGCACGACACAGGTCTGCCCCGTGCTGTTTGGCGCCCCACAATCGGCGAAGCGCTACTTGCAGGTCGATCTAGGCGCGCGCTATCGCCAAGCCAGCGACCTGCGCGACGGCATCGAGCTTCGGCACCTGTACGACTAGCGACGCCAGAAGGTGTTGGTCAGCCACAGACCGGCCAGCACCGCCGCGGTCAGCCCCAAAAGGACCAGGAACAGCACCCACCGGGGCACCTGCACCTGCTGTCCGTGGCGACGCACGGTGAAACCGCGCTCGTGCGGGGTCTGGGCCTGCGCCCGCTTGCGAGCCAGCGAGTGGTAGCGTTCGAGCAGGTCTTGTCCGTCGAGACCGACCAGACGGGCATAGGTTCGCAGATAGCCCGAGACGAAGACCGGGGCGGGCAGGATGTCGAGCTGAGCTTCCTCGATGGCACGAATCCAGCGCGGCGAGATGCGCGTCTTATCGGCGACATCCGACAAGGCCAGCCCGCGGCGCTCGCGGGCGCGACGCAGCAGGATGCCAAAGTGAACCTCGCCGGTCGGCAGTGGATCTTCGGTGGTCTCGGGTGGTGCACTGCGAGCCACGCTCGACGACGCAGGCTCCGCCAACTGACGCCGGGGCGTCAGACGGTCGGGCAGGGGGCGGCGAGCGGCATCTAGCATCACCGGCTCCTCGGTCTCAGCAGGCGAAGGAGCCGGAGCCTCCTCTTCAAACAGCGGCTCGACATCGAGCAGCGCTGGCTCGTCTGCCCCGTGATCCGCGACGTTGGGGGCATCCCAGCCGTCCTGCTCGGTATCGACTGCATCGCCAGGGCCATCCCTGTCCTCCTGCGCCGGGGGCAGCGGCTCAGCGACTCGCGTGCTGAAGGTGAGGCGGGTGTCATCGGTTGGCACAGGCGTAGCCTGGCGCTCTCGCTGCCGTCGATCCGGCACCCGGCGGGGGCGAGGCTCGACGAACACCGGCTCGTGGGCCGTGTGATCGGCAATGTCTTCGCCAGCAGCCGGCGGTGGATCGACGGGCAACAGCAGCAGCTTGGAGGGGCCACTGGGAGGGCTGGTGCGAGTGCCGGACGGGGTGGACCGCGCTTGGGCCGCCGCGAGGGGCGCTGAGGGGGGTCGCCCGGAACGCGGCGACGTACGCAGCGAGTTGCCTGCGGGCTTCCTCATTCTTGCCGTCTCATGACTTGCCGTCTCATTCTTGCCGTCTCACCCTTTACGCGCTCTGGATTACAAGCGTGGCGCAAGCTACAGAGCTTCTCTGAGGGCCGGGCTGCGGTTCGCTTGGGCCGCGATCTGTCGCATGCGCTCTGTCGCTTTGTCAACCGAGGCTCCCGCATTTCTGATACAAGCCAGAGCATGGGCGAGCCGCAGATCTACACCCTGACTTCCCATGCGCTGACCTCTGCTGATAGCACGCCGCTGCGCGCCGACTTCTATGTCCCGGCCGCGGCCGATGCGACGGCAGAGCGTGGCTTGGTTGTGCTGCTGCATGGCTACTGCGAGCACCGCGGGCGCTATCGGCATGTCGCGGAGCACCTCATCCGCAACGGCTACACCGTGCTGGTCGGTGACCTGCGCGGCCATGGCGAGTCGGGCGGTGAGCGGGGCCACGTGGTCCGCTTTGCCGACTACGTCGACGATGTCGATGCCTTGCTAGCCGTGGGACTGGCGCAGGATGCCGCGTTCCGCAAGGAGCGCCCGACCCGACCCGACTCACCGCCGCTGCCCAGCCTGCCGGCCTTCGTCACGCACAGCATGGGCGGGCTCGTCGGCCTGGAGTATGTGCTGGCTCGGCCGAATGCTTTTCGGCTGATCGCGCTATCGGCCCCCTTCTTGGGCCTGCGGTTGCGCGTGCCGGCTTGGAAGCGAGGCCTGGGTCTGGCTGCGTCGCTGATTCGTCCTGGCCTGCGCCTGCCCAACGAGCTGCCTTCCAGCTCGCTTTCGCACGATCCTGAGGTCTGTCACGGCTACGACACCGACCCGCTGGTCACCCACGAGGCCACCGCCCGCTGGTTTACCGAAGCGCTGGCGGCACAGTCCGATGTCCGCGTTCGCGCCAGCCGGATCAAGCTGCCCCTGTTCTTCATGTGCCCTGGCGACGACCACCTCGTCGATACCAGCGTCAGTCAGCAGGTCTTCGATCGTCTGGGTGCGAGCGACAAGACGCTGACCTCGTATCCCGGGCTCTACCACGAGATCTTCAACGAGCTGCAGAAGGACCGCGTGCTCGCCGACCTAACGAACTGGCTGAACGCGCGCTAACCGTCCTTCCGCCATCTGCGTCCCGCCGTTTTCCTTCGACCTGATTTCCCCTGAAAAACGCCATGACGACACCATTCTCTGCGCCCGCCTCGGCGGATCGCCCCCTGACCACTGGCCAGCGCTTTTCGGACGTAGTTGAGCTGATGAACCGCCTGCTGGCACCCGATGGCTGTCCCTGGGATCGGGAACAGACGCTGGCTTCGCTCAAGCCGTTCCTGCTGGAAGAGGCGCACGAAGTCTTAGAAGCCCTGGAAAGCGGCGACGCGGCTCACCACCGGGAAGAGCTCGGCGATCTGCTGTTTCAGGTGGTGTTCCAAGCCGCGCTGCGTGAACGCGAGGGGGCATTTCACGTCGATGATGTGTGTACGGCGCTCGTCGACAAGATGAAGCGGCGACACCCCCACGTCTATGGCGACGTGACGGTCAAAGACGCGGACGAAGTGCTCGCCAACTGGGGCGAGATCAAGGCGGCCGAGAAGAAAGCCGCTGGCAAGACCGAGCCGCGCGGGACGCTCGACGGGATACCGATGGGCCTGCCAGCGCTGCTGCGCGCACAGCGACTGGGCGAGCGGGCCGCTTCAGTCGGCTTTGACTGGCCCGATCTGGCCGGCGTGCGCGACAAGCTCCGTGAAGAACTGGCCGAGCTGGACGAGGCGCTCGAAAGTGGTGAGCGGGCCGCCATCCAGCATGAGCTGGGCGATGTGCTGTTTACGCTGACCCGCCTCGCCGCCAAGCTCGACAGCCCGCCCGAAGACACGCTGCGAGCCGCGAACGCTCGCTTCGTCGCCCGCTTCAACTCTATGGAACGCGCGGCGCAGCGCGACGGGCACCGCCTAAAAGAGCTGTCGCTGGATCAGATGAACGCGTACTGGGAAGCAGCGAAAGCGGAAAAAGCCAGCTGACGGACTGTGGGGTATAGACCGCGCCGGGGGGCGCTGAGCTACGGCAGGACGCGGAGCAGGATGGCGGTCGTGTTGTCGACCCCGCCACTGCTGAGCGCAGCGCGGACGAGCGAGTCGCAGGCCTCTTCGAGGTTGCCGGACATCGTCGCGTCGTGCATGACCTCGCGCAGGATCCAGTCGTCGACCATGTCGGTCAGACCGTCGCAGCACAGCAGGTAGACGTCGCCGACTTGCATCGACTCTTTCTGGTGCTCAACCTCGACTGCTTCGTGCAGACCGACGGCGCGGACGATGACGTTGTCGTTCGGCGGACCGTAACGACGCGCCAGCTCGGGATTGTCTTCGTACAGGTTGACCAGCGAGTGGTCGCGGGTCACCTGCACGAGATCGCCGCTCGCCCCCGACAGGCGATAGATGCGGCTATCACCCACGTGGCAGAGGTGAACGATCGCCCCTTCTTGCCGGATCCCGACAACCGTCGTGCCCATGTTGTGTAGGCTGGGATCGCTTCGGGCTTGGTTGAAGATGGCGAAGTTGGCGTTCTTGATGGCGGTCACCAGGATGTCGAGGTCGTCCCCACCTGGGGCCTGCCCCGAGCGAAGAGTTTGCTCGATGGTGCGAACCGCCAGCTGGGAAGATCGGAAGAGCGTCGTGTAGGGAAAGAGTGTCTTCGCCTGTGTAGATC
>CALFYE010000001.1 GCA_937952145.1 uncultured Myxococcales bacterium | reverse complement strand
CTTTCCCTACACGACGCTCTTCCGATCTGTCGCGGTCCTTGTCTCTGGCGCAGCGCTTCATTCTTGCGGCGGCGAGCGTGGTCCTTTTGGCGGGGGGCCTGCGCTTCATGGGGGCGCACTGGGCTCGCCGGTCCAATGAATCTGCCTCGCCACCCCCTGCCATGGTGGGTCGCGAGCCGGCGCTTAGCGGGGGCAAGGCGCCAGCTGCCCCCGTCGCTACCCAGAGCGAGCCGGCCAAAGCTGTGGCTAGCGTTCCGCCCGCCCCCGTCGCTGACCTCGGCGCAGCCGCGTCGGTGAAGGCCGAGGTGTCGCCTGCCCCCGTCGGTGAGCCGGCGGCTGCCCGTCGGAGGCCGGCCCCTGACCATCGAACCATATCGACACAAAAGGCTCCAGTGTTTCGCGGTGTGATCTTGGATATGGTTACAAAGGACCCGATCGCCAAGGTCGTGGTCAGCTTGATAGGTACGCGCTGTCGTACCCGCACCGACGAGTTCGGGATCTTCGACTTTTCGTCCTGCCGCGACGGGGCAAAGTTCTTCTTGAAGAACCCGCAGGTCCGACTGGACGCGTCCAAGATGAGGAGCCAGGAAGGCGGAAGGACGATTTGTAATGATATTCCGCTATTGCCCGGATCGCAGGACCTGACTCGCATTGATCTGGGGAAACATTGCAAGATAGATATGCGCGAATTAATGCCATAATTGAGACCCGCCCGACGGGGGGCTCGATGGCCTGGGGTGTCGGCTTACTTGCACAGACCCTTGTTGCATAGGATGCACTACGGCTGACCGAGGAGTCCGCGACGGGGCGCGGTCATGGCTAGGCGGCCGGCCCCCGTCGCGGCCGCGTCGGGGGAGCAGGCAGAGGGGCGCGGTCCTAGAACTCCAGCCCAGCGGTGAAGCCCGGCCACAGCGTCAGGCTGGGGACCTGCTCGGCACTGCGGTAGGTGGCCCAGCCGTAGCCGGGGCGGGTGGTCGGCGTCGGGTTGTCGAAGTCGTTGAGCGTCGACAGCGTCGGACCGGCGAAGACAGCCAGGCGCGGCAGCAGGCGGGCAAAGAACAGGATGCGCCACTGGCACAAGAGGTTCGGCTTCTGCAGGTGATCGAAGCCGAAGTGGACGCCGTAGACCGAGACATCGCTTTCGAGCGCGAAGCGGTTAAACAGCGGCAGGTGGCCGCCAAAGCCCATGCCGTACATCCAAGCCTGGTTGTCGGGGCTGCCAAACGGATGCACCGCAGCGGTGAGCAGCGTGTAGGTGTAGCGCGCGCGCAGCCGCAGGCTGAGGTTGAAGGCGGCGTGATCCGAGGTCCATACATCCAGCCAAGCCCCACCGCGCTTGGAGATCGTCAGGAAGCCGATGGCGGCGTCGAGATCGTCGGCGATGTTGATAAAGCCGATCTGCAGGCCCTGCATGCGACCACGGCTGATGTTGAGCGCGCCAAGCTGCACGCCCGTCGCTTGGTCGGCGATGTTGACCCCGCCGATCTGCGCGCCGACGAGCTTTTGCGCGTAGTTGACGACGCCGGTCTGCACGCCGGTCAGACGGCCAAAGGTCAGGCTCAGCGCGCCCGAGAGCTGAGCGCCGCGCAGGTCGCCGCGGATGTAGCCCATGCCGAGCCCGGCCTGCAGTCCCGCGAAGTCGGCGAAAGCCAGGCTCACCGTCGAGAGCTGCGCGCCGTAGAGGTCACCGCGAGCCACCGCCGCGATGAACGATCCCTGCATGCCGATGAACGAGCCGCCGGTGTACGTGGCGATGAACGAGGCCTGCATGCCCAGCGACTCTTCGACGATGCGCGAGACGAAAAGCGCGATGTCGACGCCAATTAGGCGCGGCGTCAGGCCAATGAACAGGCTCAGCGAGAAGTGGTTGATGACGGTGCGGCGATGCTCCAGCGCATTGGTGGACAGCGACGGCAGGATGCCGACATTGACCGGCATGACGCGGTAGCTGGGGTCCTGGGTGACGGCCAGCACCGAATCGCGCGACGGCGTGGCTTCATCCGGCTCGCCGCCGCGGCGCTGCGCCGATTCTTTCGGCACGGGGTGCAGATCGCTGGTCCGTAGCACCACCGGGCCCGAGCGCGCGTCGATGTTGCCGCGCAGCACCTGTGCTCCGTCATCGACGGTGACGCGATAAGCATCGGCCGGCACACTAAGCTGCAGCAGGCCGGTGGTCTTGCCCGGGTTTCCAGCGGCGCTAGGGCTGCGATCGAGCTCAGCCAGAAGATGGCCGCGGGTGTCGCGCAGATAGATCCGGCCGCGTAT
The DNA here is from genome assembly GCA_937952145.1 of uncultured Myxococcales bacterium. Lineage (GTDB taxonomy): Bacteria > Myxococcota_A > Polyangia > Palsa-1104 > JAEUJZ01 > JAEUJZ01. Next base: position 4,918 of record CALFYE010000001.1, on the reverse strand, counting down.
GTCTTCCGGCAGGATGATCTGCGCGGTGCTGCGACGAAGCTCGGTCAGCACCAGATCACCGACGCCGGCGAGCTGAATGTCGTATGCCGCGTGCTGCGCGCCGTAAAGCGTTGCTTCGGTGCGGGCCAGGGTCTCTTCAAAGGCGAAGCGATAGGCCTCTTGCAGCGTCACCAGGCCGTTCTTGTCGGCATCGGCGGCGCCGCGCAGGCCGGTCGACAGGTAGTGGGTGAAGAACGATCCGCGGACCCGCTCGGACTCTTGCGCCACCTCGGTGGCCGACGACGAGGTCAAAAAGGCATGGCCCGACAAGGCCGAGGGGTCGGCGGTCAGAAACGCGGCCTCGCTGCGCCCACCCTTGCGTAGCGCGAACGCACCCGAAGCACAGGAGTCGAGGATGGCGATCTTCACGTCGGCGTGAACGCCCTGCAGCAGGCTGCGCAGGTGCGAATACGAAAGCCGCTGATCGCCGAGCAGCAGGCCGGCTTCGTCGGAGTGGCCGGAGTAGTAAAAGAGAAGCTGCGTCGGGCGCGGCGGGCTGCCGCGGCTCTGGCTGTCGCGGGCGGCGGCGGCGATCTCGCCATCGATGCTGCGCAGCGCCGAGTCAATGCCGCTTGGCGAGGGATCACGCAGCACGCGACTGTCGGCGGTCGGCACGCCACCTAGCTCGCTGAACAGCGAATCCATGCGCTCGGCATCGCGGATGGCGTAGCGCAGGATGGCGCGACCAGCCCCGCCCGCGCTGGCCCCGACGAACAGGGCATAGCGGCGGACGTTGGTCGCCAAGACCAAGGCGGCCACGGCGGCGCTGGCGTTGCTGCTGGCCGGGCCAGAAATGCCGGCGGGCGGTCCGCTCGCTGGCGGGGACGAGGGCCCAGTCGGAGGGACGGGAGCGACGGGGAGCGGAGCGGCGATCGAGGGCGGTGGGACGGCAAGCTGGCCGTGTGCCACAACCGGAACCAGCAGCGCCCACAGAACACAGGCGCTGCCCCACCGCAGCCCCTGAGCGCGCATTAGCGGGGGCCTCGGGGCTTGCTGAGGATCAGCGAGCGCTGCCCCAGCTCAGATCGCAGGCCGGGCAGCCCGGGCTCGTGCTCAGCGCGTGCGGGATCGGCGGCCAGGCGGCGGGCCGCAGCGAGAATCTCGGACAGCTTGAGCGAGTCGGCATGGGCCTCCTCAGCGGTGATCAGGAAGAAGCGCTCAAACCCCGGCGCATCGTCGAGCCGGAAGGCCTGCGGCAGGCGGATCTCATGGGTGACCAGCGTCGCCGCCGAAGTCTTGGGTGGCATGACCGGACCGGGAAACAGCGACGGAGTCTCGCGGCTGTCGGCCGGATAATGGACGGTGACGCCACCGCGGCCATCGATCGACAAGAGCACGCCATAGCGAGCCCGGCCCGGCACATAGGCCAGCTGCAAAAGATCACCCGGGTTGGCTTCCGCCCTGTCGGAGAGCGGCTCGGCCCGGCCATCGCGCTTTCGATACAGCAGGACCTGCGCGGCGCCGCTTGGGGCCCCGCCCTTGGTGGTAATGACATCGGGACCGCCCGCCGTATCGGGATCGCTGGGGACGACGCTGGGGGGGCGAGCTAGCCATAGCACAGCGACGAGCGTTGCTGCTCCCGCCAGGCCCGGCAGCAGCACCCAGCGCGGTGCTCGGCGGGGAGCCTCGGACCGCTGGGCGGCGGCGACCCGGGCTGCGATCTGCTCGGCCTGTGGGCCGGCGGGATAGCGCGCCAGGATCTGGGCATTGTCGTCGCGCAGCGCCTGCAGCCGGGCCTCATCAGCGGGCGAAAGTGGCCCTTTGGGACTCGCTTCGCCGAGCGCGATCTTTTCTAACTGCAAGTCATTTGCACCGGTTGTGCGCTTGTCCATCACGCTCCCTCCCGGCTGTGCGCCCCGTCGGAAGAACTCTCGCGGGCCTTGAGCTCGGCCAGCGCTTCTTGCAGGCGACGCAGGCGCTTTCGGACGCCCGACACCGACATCCCAACCTCGGCCGCAACCTGCTCCAAGGTCAGGCCGTCGTGCAGGTGCAGGACGGCGATGACCGCTGAAGACTCCGGCTCGCGCGAGAGCAGCCGATCGAGCAGGGAGCGGGCCTCGACGGCGCCCTCATCGCTGCTGCACTTGGCGATCTCGTACAGCACCTCGCCCTGCGGATCTTCGGGGCGTCGGCGGCGACTGCGCAGGCGGTTCAGGCAGACATTGGTGGCGATGCGATAAAGCAGGCTGGAACAGCCCCGCTCATCGAGTCGGCTCTGATGAACGAGCACCCGTACAAAGACATCCTGCATAGCATCCACGGCTTCCTCCTCTTGCCTAAGGAGGGTGCGGCAGCGACGCAGCACCAGCGGACCGTAGCGGGTGTACAGGTCCTTGACATCGACAGCCAATGGCTCGCTCCTCCAAGGCACCTATTAAACACCGCAGGGTGGCAAAAAGTGCACCGCGGAATTCATAGTCGTTCGTGATACATGGCCGCGGTGTCGTCCACTGCCCAGGATTTTTGTCGCGCCCTGCTGGGCTCGTGCGACTTGCCGAGCAAGCTCGTTCCGCCCCGCCGCCCGCGGTCGATTTCAGGGTCGGGCCCGGCGACCGGAACGGCCGAGCACCGAGAGCTTTTGCCGTTTGGCCCCGACGATCCTGGGCTGCCCCCACCCCCCAGCGCACCGACGGAGGATTCGGCTCGGGCGGAGTCCCCATCGAACCCGACGAGACCTGGGGCCGCGCCGACGAGTCGGGGCTTTGCGGTGCGACCGGGGCGGCTGCCGGGCCTGGGCGAGCTGCGAGATAAAGCGGCGCGCATCGCTTGCCTTACGCGCTTTGCCCACCACGAGCTGCAGGCGATTGAGCTCTTCGCCTGGGCCATCCTGCGCTTTCCCGAGCTGCCGCTGGCCCTGCGCCGCGGCTTTCTTCTGGTCTTAGAAGAAGAGCAGGAGCACCTGCAGCTGTATCTCGATCGGCTGACTGCCCATGGCGTGTCGTTGTCGTCGGGGCTGCCGGGTCAGGCGTCAGACTATCTGTGGCGGCACACAGCAGCGATTGCCGCTTCGCCGGATCCGGTGCTGGCCTTCTTGTCGGCGGTGGGGCTGACCTTCGAGCAGGCCAACCTGGACTTTGCCGGCATGTATCGCGATGCCTTTCGAGCGGCGGGGGATGTCGCCTCGGCCGAGGTCCTAGCCCAGGTCCACCACGACGAGATCCGCCACGTGCGCCTGGCCGTGCGCTGGCTCGCGCGCCTCAAACGGCCCGACGAGAGCGAGCTTGCCGCCTATCTGCGCAGCGTGCCGTTTCCGCTGTCTCCGGCGCGTGCCAAGGGACGCCGCTTTGACATCCAGGCCCGTCGCCAGGCCGGGCTTTCGGACGAGCTCATCGCTCATGTTGCGGCGGCGCAGCCTTATCGATCAGTTGGGGCATCGGTCCCTGAACAAGGGGCCGCGTCCCCGTCTGCGAGCCGACGTCCATCGAGGGGCGGCGAAAATACCCCCGAGCCGCGGTCGGGCGAAGGCGCGAGCAGCCGGCTATGGCTGTTGCCGAACTTAGGCGGCGAAGAAGACGACCGGCCGCTGCCCAAGTCGGCGCGCGGCTTTCTGCGCGGCCTGCACGGGGCTTGGGGAACGCTTTTTCCGTCGAGCTTGGCGCCCTGGCTGCTGCCGCCCGGCGATGCAGCGGCGCTGGCGGCTTGGCAGACCGCACTGCCGGGCGAGCCGGGACGCGCAGCTTTTCCCGAGCTGGAAGATTTGCTGGCGCCGGGGGCGCCGGGGGCGACGAGTCCGAAAGAGGCGACAAGCCCGAAGTCCGACGATCCGCTCCTCGCCTGGATCAACACGCCGGGAGCCGAGCGGCAGGCCCATGAACTTCGTCGAGAACTGAGGGGGCCTTCGCCCTCCGTCGTCACGGCCGTGCATCACAAGGGCTTTGCGCAAGAGCAGGCGGGGGCGCTGGGGCTGCTACCGGCCTGCTTGGCGGGCACCATCGCGGTCCTGTCGGCTGATCTGTGTTCCGATGCGAGTGCGGCCGAGCGGCAGGTGATGCAAATGATTTGCAACTGGCCCGACTGGCTGGCCTCGTCGGCGGGCGCGGAACACTCCGGCGAGCGGCGGCTGCACTTTGTCCTCAAGCCGGCGCTGGGCACCAGCGGTCGCGGGCGCGTGCATGGTCAGGTCCTCCTCAAGCCCGACGGGACGCGGATGCTCGCGAGCCCGCTTTCGACCACTGCCTGGGTCGAGCTGAGTCGGCGCGGCGGCGCGATCCTGGAGCCCTGGTTGAGCCGGCGGGGTGACTATTCGGTGCAGCTGGCCATCGTTCGTCCCGACGGAGGTCGTGCGACCCCGCGCGTGAGCTGGCTGGCGACGACGACGCAGGTGCTGACGCCAAGTGGACAGATTCGCGGGAACCGCGGCCTGCTCTTGGAAAATGGCGACATCACCCTTCTGGCCGACGATCCCGCGACGGCGGATGCGCTGTCGTCGGCGCTGTTGCGGGCGGCGCTGCCGATCGCTGAGGCGGCGGCGGCCCACGGCTATTACGGCATCGCTGGCATCGACGCCTTCACCTTTGTTGGGCCGGAGGGGCGGCCGGTGCTGCGACCGATCGTCGAGCTGAATGCGCGCTTTACCACGGGGACGGTGGCTGTGGGGCTGTTGCGGCGGGCGCAGCAGGCGGGGTTGGTTCCGTCGGGGGCGGGGGCTTGGGCGTTTCTATTGAAGGCGCCGCGCGGTGGGCTGTCGGAGCGCATCGGCTGCGTAAGTCCGTGCGAGCGGGGGCCGGCGCTGCTCTGGGCGCCGACGGCGGGCGACCTGGATGGCGTCTGTACTGAATAGGAAGGTGTTTACAAATTGGGCTGCAAACGCCCTCGTCTCGCTCTTGCTGCACGGCTGGGGCCCCCGCGGACGCGGCCTCCTTTTTTCGCCGGGGCGTCG